>CP102060.1:934102-1245469 GCA_024579835.1 Clostridiaceae bacterium HFYG-1003 | reverse complement strand
TGGATACGACCCTGACCCCTCGAGAAGAATAAAACTGATTGCGGAAATTACCAAATTTAACAAATCGCCTGCAAGATTCCTGTGAGGTTGTCTTGCAGGCGATTCCAATTGAACCTGACATAGTTGATGCAGATCGGTCCAATGAACAGGAATTGAAAGAAAAAAACATAGAATTACGGTGCGCCGAAGAACTGTAATGTGGACTCTTTCTCATAAGTGAAATATTTAACATTCAAGGCGAAGAAAAGGGGATAGATCGATTTTATCGAGGTACTAACACAAGGGAAGTCTGAATTTTGTTACCCGCAAAATTTTGACATTAGCTTAGAATTTGATATTTAAATACCGTATATAACAACAACGCCTGTTGAGAATTCCTGAGTTCTTGGTTAGGATGTCGCATGATAATTCAGCTCAACAACCGCATAATGGCAAACAATCCGACTCAACCGAGATTCCGGTGACATGTCAACCTGAGAATTGATTTATGAAAATAATCCGGATGCCAGGCCATTTCCATCGGATACAGACCAATAATATGCGAAAAAACTTTTCGTATGATGAAAGATTCTGTGTCAGAAGGTAAAGTAGACGCGATGATTTCGCTCAGAATCGATGAGTAAATTTAATGATAGAAAAGACGGAAGATGTGGATGAAATTGCTTCATGATAATCTGCGTAGTTTGCGAGTTTTGATTCAAGATCCTAGGATCCTGGTTCAGGCGATCCAAGAATTGATGAATTTAGATTAGATGATTTATAGCAAGAGGATAAACTGGATATCATAGTGATTAGTGATGGCATGTGCCCAACATAACCCAGGGTTCAACGGCAGCCCGTGTTGCTAAATAAGGAGGATGGGGGATAAAAAAAATAATGTCGCGAAATATACATTTCGCGACAAATACAGGGAGATTAGTGGAATTCGGAAGGCTGAATCTCATATCTGGGTCCTGAAAGCAAAATTCAGTCGGTTTATTTCAGATTCTCACCCAACCAAACTTGTCATGAGTTCGCATGCAAGTCATCATCATTGACACATTCAGTGTATGGTTCTAATGGTTGTTCCTTATACCAGACTCCGGAGCCATCCGGTACGTATCCACGTTTCATATACATTCTCTGAGCAGTCCCATAACCGCTGTGTAGACCCACTGCAAGTGATACCGAGTCACTCATCTCTTTAGCCAGGCTCTCGGCAACATCCATCAGCTTGCTGCCAATTCCTTTGTTCTGATATTTGATCAACACATTAAAATCAACGATTTCAGGGATGTTTCTTTCGGCATATGGCCCAGCGATGGCATTCGCAAGCAAGGTCACGTAACCGGAAACCTCATCGCACTGTTCAGCAATAAGCACGGACCGTACTTTCAGTTCCTGTTGCTTATAATACTTTTCGAACAACTCATATGACTTATGCCAACCTTGTTCCGCGAAACCGCTGACAAGTTTCTCAATGTCACGTTCCGCCATGGAACGTACCGTTAAATCAGCATTTCTATAATAAATCAATTGTAACGCCCTCAATTCCAATTGTACGAATCATCCCGGTTTAATCCTGGCTGGTTGCCTTAAACCCGGTTATTTTTAGGAACTTGATCCCCAGGATCGATTCCAAGTCGATAGTGACTTCGTTATCTGATGGCATTTTGACTGCGATGGATACATACACATCAATGCCATCCAGTGTGATTTTATTGAACTTCTGGAGTTCTTTTGGCGCTTTGTTGCTGATAATGGGGATTTCTACAAAGACGCTTTCGCCGGAAGTCCGGTAATCCGGATGTTCAATGGTGGCAAAGGGTTTATTTTTCTTTTTTAAATATTGAACGGCTTTGTCTGTTATGTTCAATTTTTGATATAATTCTTCAATCATAATTAACTTCCTTTATTCCAATAATCGTGTCAGCTCATGCTGCAGCAGGATTCCCACGGTTTGTGCAAAGCGCTCAGGGGATTCAATATGGGCCAGCGAACGACCATAAATGGTTTTAGCAGCAGGGAGGTCAGCTTCTTTCCCGGTAAACACACACAGAATGCCAATTCCTTCTCCTCTCCCCTTGCGTACTTCAAGGGCGGTATCTGTCACGGCGATCTGATCGGAGTAATCGGTTGATACCGGGCTGTTTCCTTTGGCCCGTGCCATGTCATTGGGCTTGCCATCAGACAGAACGAGGAGAATTTTGTGATCGTAGCGAGTCTGGCTCATGAGCTGCCAGGCTGTTCGAATGGCCAGACCATCCCGATTGAAGCCAGTTGCGCGATAGCGAAAAATCTCCTGATTGTCTTTTGGTGAATTGTAATCGCGGAACAGTCGCAGGATGGTAAAGCCGCGCCGGTTGCAGAAGGAATAGACTTTTACCGGGATCTGACATTTAGTCAGACTCTCTGCAATAATGAAACCCTGAGCGGCAATGATGGACTGACGGCTCAGTTGAGAAGCCGAGGCATCAAGCAGCAGGTCAATGCTTAAATTTCCGAGAGACTCATGGGATTCTCTTGAGAATATTTTGGAATCATCAAATTTCTGGCTCCGCCAGATTCTTGAGGGAATGAGTCTGCCAAAGTCAGATCTTATGCTCTCTGAGGGATCATGGATCAGGAGTGTATTGCTGAGCCGATGGGTCAACTGAGCGATGCTTTGATGGATTCGTTCCCGATGCTGTTTGTGGTAAGATCGATTTTTCTCGAATTGAGCAGCAGCCTGGCGCTCATCCTCTGTCCCCTCTCCCCCTGAAACCGGTTCCCCATTGGTCAGATGAAGATGGCAAAGTTGATGGTTTTCCTGACAGACAACCTTTTCCAAGGCCAGTGTTTCATCCGGAGTCAGGGAGGATTTGCCAAAGCACGATTCCATTTCCTGCCGCTCCCTGAACTCCTGTTGTTCCTTGAACGAAAACCACTGCAGTGCAAGTTTTTTTCGAAGTCCGGATTCTTCTTCTTCCAGCAATCCTCCACCCTGTTCGACTGATCCGATGCTGATTCGTTTAATATAGGGCAAGCCTTTGGACTGCAGCCGTTTTTCACCAAAATGGAAGATTTTAAAGCGGTGAGTACCAAAAGCGAGTTTTCTGGAAGCAGGCTGAGTCAGATCGATCTGAAACACCCGATGAAACAGTTTGGTCAGTTCATTGACGATGGTCTCGGCAGTCGTTGCCCTCTCAATTTTCAGTCCGCAAAGCAAAGCTTGCCAGGGTTCCTTCAAGTCTGCCGGGTGACCCAATATTTGTCTGAGATAACTCGTCAGGATCAGGGCGTAAATATCACTGGGATCAGGTACTGATATTTCCCGCAGGATCTGACGGGCATAATCCTGACGGATCAGTTCAAGGACCGGGCGTTCTTCCTGACTGGATGAATACAGAGCATGCTCGATGGCGATCCATGAGAGATTGGTATAGAGCTCTCCTCCCGGTTCGTCATTCAGCCGTTCAAAGAAATTCTCCAAAGATGGAAAATCAGGCAGGCGGTGGGCCGCCCCGATGACGTAGTTCCAGTACAGGTCGGCATTGCCGTCTGCATCATAGGCTTCCTGCTGCGGACGAATTCCGTAGTCCTGGGCCGCGGTCCAGATGATGTTTCTGGCCCGCTGTCTCTGGGCGGCCCGGGGCTTCATGATTCTTTGAAGAGCCGCTCACGCTCCATGTTTGGGGGAATTCGCAGGCGAATTACATCCTGAATCAGCGTTCGTTCAAAGGGATCAAACGCCTTGTTGGACAGCCCCAGCTGGAGGGCTGTATTGGCTTCCAGCCCGCGTTCCATCAGATGGATCGATCCCAGAAGTCCCCGCAGATCCACAGCTTTGGTTGAGATTTCAGCGTTTTCGCTTTTTCTTTGAAGATCTTGAAACAAGCCACAGAATTGCTGGATATATTCCGGCCGCATGGTCGGAAATTCACGGCGCAGAAGCTTTTGCAGACTTTCCTGAGACATGCCTGGCATTTCGATCACCATGAAGCGCGAAGCCAGCGCTTCGTTCAGCTCTCGAGTTCCGGCGTAGCCGTAGTTCATCGTCGCAATGAAGCGGGTGGCACCATTCAGTGTAATTTTGTCATACCCGGGAATATCGATGATGCGGCGAAAATCGAGGGTGGCATGGAGAACAGCCAGTGCCTCATTTTTCGCCATGTTAATTTCATCCAGAATGCCGAATCCGCCATGCATGGCACACTCAGTCACGGGGCCGCGTCGGAAACGGACTTCCCCCTGAACAAACGTATCCGAACCAATCAGAGTTTGCGCGTCGATATTAATGTAGAGGGGAATGTCCCAGCTGGGTCGGCCAAAGGCGCAAGCCAGATTCTGCGACAGAACATTCTTGCCGGTAGCCTTTGGGCCCACCATCAGGAGGTGCTCCCCGCACAGCAGTGTGGTAAGGGCCTGTTCCCAGACATCGTTGCCATAGTACAGGTACTTTGGTTTTGGAATTCGATAGGTTAATTCGGCGTCCAGCTTGAAATGATCGCGGAACCGAAGTAAGTCCTGAATCAAAGCATCCTTGATTCCTTCATTTTTAAGAAATTCTATCATGCCATCTCGCCACCCTATGTTGGAATGAGGTCGGATCTGCTCTTCCCCGTTAATTTAGTTATATCATGAAACATCAAATGAGTAAAAAATCAGTGGCCTGTTTGCTTTGGAACATTGGGAAATAAGTGATCTGAATTCATCGGGTCACAGGGATAGAAAAAGCCATCGCTGCAGGCCTTACCCTGAAACGATGGCTTTTAACGAACAGATTGACCGGGCTGACTGTTCTTTTCACTGATCAATCCCATGGAACCAGTGATCGAAAAGCAAGAGAGCTTCGTAAGGAAAAGAACAAGTATTATTGGCTTTTTTTGTAGTTTATTCGCCGAACGCATTGCCCATTTCTGAAACAACAGAAACAAATCCGGAAGAGATTACGTCAATCATATCTTCAGCAACCTGCTCGATATACCACTTCCCGTCTTTTTTAACCACGGGGATTTGAATGGTTTTTGTTTTGAAGGTTTCTTCGAATTTTGCGGTCTGTTCGTTCATGACTGTTGTGAACATGGTCTTGGCTTCTTCCTCAGAAGGTTCGCCGCCGCTCAGGGCGCTGCCCATCATCTTCATGATCAGGTCGCCAAAGACGGCTTTCAGCAGCGGACCGGCATCGACATATTTCGTATCTACCGTAATCGTAGCCTTGTCCCCGTCGACTTTCGTCTCTTTGATGGTATAAGTCATCTTCTTCGCTTTGTCTTTCATGAAATCTACGAATAATTTCGAAAATGGATCATCTTCGGCCTGGAGCAGTTCCTTGTTCTTTTCGATCCCGTCCGTGTTGGTCGGCAGAATTTGCTTTTCCATTGCAACGGTATCCAGGGTTTTGGCTGCCTTAAAGTATTCGTCCACCGGAACGGCGGCCTCATTCACTCCACTGCAGGCGGACAGTGACAGCGACATGACCAGGAGCAGCATAGCAGATAACAGTTTCTTCATTTTCATTCCCCCTAAACGATTTCAGACTATTTTCATTATAGCACAGGAATGAAATGATGTTAGTAAAATAATGATCAGCATAGAATTTTCATTCTATGCTGATGCTAACAGAGATTGGGATTGTGGATTACACAACGATGCAGCCGTTCATTAGCCTCCTGTCATTGCCTGAAGCAGCAAGAGGCGGTCATTGTCTGCCAGCACGGTGTCAGGCACCGCCTCCCGCCCGTTGACCAGAATCGTAATAACCTGGCCCTCGATCTGCAGGTGCTCTGTCAGACCCAGGTGGTTCAGCGCATTCTGGACGGTGGAATATTCTGCCAGCTCCAGGGACTGTCGAAGAGACGGCGCAGAATTCAGGATGGCCCGGACTGAAATGATCATTTTGTATTACCATAGAGGAAATCATAAGCGAATTCGAAGCCGCCGAGCTCTTCCAGCCATTCCCTGGGAGGAATCAGGGTATCAGGATCCCAGCCGAGCTCCCGGAAGAAATCATCACCCATCTGGTCACTGGGGATCACCACACCGGCCAGAGGACCCTTGTCCAACGGGCCATTGAGCCGAGGCGATATGGTCAGATCCTTCTTTGTGATCCCCTCCCGCAGATTAAACAGATGGCGCATGAAGAAAATGCGTTTTCCGGTTCGCAGCTGTTCCTCCAGATCAAATCGGCGGCCGGTGGTATAGCTGATGAACTGATTGATTGTGTCCTTCTTGAACCCACGGCTCGAGAAAGCGCAGAAACCTGCAGAATTCAGGACTTCCACCGCCGTCATCATTTCGACATCCCGACTGGGTCTGTTCGGAGTATCAAGCGGTGACCAGGGATCTCCGCCCTTCATATGGCGGCCCGGAGTCGGATCAAACTGATAGATGCGGTTATACCCTTTGGATCGGCGGCTGTCATGCATGCCGGGTTCGACTCCGCCGGCCGTGGTTTCAAATTCTGCACCCCGGCCAAACGCCTGAATGGCGGCTCGCTGTCCGTTCATCAGTTTCTCTCCCGCGCCCTTGCCTTGGATCATCCGGTCGAGAAGTTCTATCATGGCGTCTCCATTGCCCCAGGTCAGGTTGATGCCATCCAGGTCTTCCGGTGTCAGTACGCCGTGTTCCATACACTCCATGGCCCAGGCCAGCGTAGAACCGGCCGAAATGGTATCCATACCGCCTTCATTGCACATTTCATTGAGTTTGATAATGGCGTCAATATCATTCAGGAGACAGTTCTCCCCAAATGCTGCCAGTGTTTCGTACTCCGGGCGATCCGTCGAGCCACTGAAGTATTTTCCGTCTTGCACCTGATATTGGGCGCCGCAGCGAATCGCGCAGTTGGCACAGCCATAGGGTCGAATATTGTAGTTCCCGTCAAAATAAGGTCCGCCCACCTTTTCGGCATTCTCTTCACCAAAATCATCAATTCCGGAGCCTCCCCAGTTCTTGACCGGTGCTTCCCCTGACAGAATATTCGGGGTGTTGCCGCCCGTTGTTCCGTACTGTTTAAATTTGCGCAGAACCTGGCCGTCTTTTGTTTCCGGCGGGTTTGCCAGGTGCTGAGCCATTTTCTTGTTCAAAGCTTTGAATTCTTCCGGCTGAGCCGGTTCATAATAGGCCGATCCGCGGACAACGACCGCCTTCAGCTGCTTGGAGCCCATGACACTGCCGGCTCCGGCACGCCCGGCGGCCCGGTGCCGGTCATTCATGATCGTTGCCATGAAGGACAGATGTTCTCCTGCCGGACCGATGGCAGCGGACTGCATGCGAGGCTCATTCAGCTCAACGCGCAGAGCGATTTCGGTTTCTTTAATGGATTTCCCCCACAGATGGCCGGCGTCCCGGATTTCGGCCTGTCCATCATGAATCCACAGATAGACCGGACGGGACGACAGGCCTCGGATGAAGACCGCATCGTAGCCGGCTTTTTTCAGTTCTGGTCCGAAGAACCCGCCGCAATTGGAATCATTCCAGCCCATAGTCACCGGGGACTTATGCACGGCCGTCCAGCGGCCGGACATGACAGCGCCTGTCCCTGTACAAGGACCGACCGTAAAGCCGATCACACTCTCCTCGCTGAACGGATGAGTGCCCTGGGGCATCATATCATACAAAATTCGAGCACCGATGCCATAGCCTCCCAGAAAGGTCTCAGCCATCTCCCGAGTCAGTTGTCTTTCTTCCATAGCGCCGGATCCCAGATCGACAAACAGCATTTTTCCGGCATAGCCGTATAATTTATCCATATTTCCTTCCCTCTCCCAGTTATTTATTGCTTCACAACTGCCATTGAACAACTAAAACCACTCGCTCAGATCGGATTCTTTTTTGTCCTTTGACTCCACTTCTCTTGGCTTTTCCCGATCCAGCACCATGATGAGACCAATCAGTGAGGCCAGCGTCAGAGCTGCCATTCCAAGGAGCACCAGATCCTGATGGATCGATGACAGACCAAGCAGTGCTCTGGCCGCCAAATCGCTCCATTGGGACAGGAAAGGATGGATCGTCATATCCCTTCGTTCCGGATCGGAGAGATAAAGCCGCAGGGCGGATGATGGCAACCAGTAGATGGTACCGAGCAGCAAGGGAACCCATTGGGTCTTCCACACGGCCAGTAAGCTCAGAATAAACCATGCCGCCGCAAAGATAACTGCCCATGCAAGGGATTCATCCTGGGGCAGAAGCGTGCCGGCCAGAGTCAGCAGGAGCATGGTGCCAACCAGTCCCCTGCTCCAGGCTGGATGGATTCGAGGCAGTTTTTTTCCATAGGTTTGATATTCCATAATAACTCCTTGTGTCACAACATATTTTGCATAGTTAAATTATAGCAAAGTTTGAATATTCGTGGAAATGAGGATGAAATGAAGCATGGACAAGAGCTGATGAAAACCTCGTAACTTGATGAAAAGTAAGGACTGATCGGATGAAGAATGATAGCTCATGGAAATCCTTCGGAATATGCAAGGAATCATGGGGATCGGATCTGGTTAAAATCGATTGTCACCCGTTTGCTGATATTTAGGTTGACAATCAGTCTGTCCGCCCCGTACAATAACAAAGGTGATCACAATGAAAAAAGAAAAAATACTGGAATTATTAAAACAATCGAATGATTATGTTTCCGGACAGAGTCTGGCTCACCAGCTGGGTGTAAGCCGCAATACCGTCTGGAAAGCCATCAAGGCCCTGGAGGAAGACGGTTATGAGATCGAATCTCAGACGAACCGGGGTTATCGCCTGAAGGAACTGACCAGTCAGCTCAGTGCGCTGGAACTGACTCAACTTGCCCCCTGGCTGAAGGATCGACTGATTCTTCATCCTACCATTGGTTCTACGAATACCTGGCTGAAAGAAAATCAGGACAATCTGCCTGACAGAACCATTGTTCTGACCAGCGATCAGACCGGCGGCCGCGGCCGCCAGGGCCGCAGCTTTTATTCCAGCGGCGGCAGCGGCATCTATCTGAGCGTACTCTATCGCGGAGCCAACCTGCCTGATCCGGGTTTTATCACTCTGGCAGCGGGTCTGGCAGTTGTCGAACTTCTTGAAAAATCTGGGTTTGACCCTTCCATTAAATGGGTCAACGATGTATTTCTGGGTCAGCATAAAGTCTGCGGCATCCTGACCGAAGGTGAACTGGAACTGGAGAGTGGTCAGATGAAATACCTGATCCTGGGGATCGGTCTTAACGTCAATCACTCTTCGTTTCCACCGGAACTGGAATCCATTGCCACTTCCCTGGCGCTCCAGTCCGGTCATCGGTTTAATCTGAACCATTTGACCGTTTCTCTGATATCGATCCTGGATCGGATGATGCCCCAAATCAGTCTTTCCCTGGATCCAGCGATTTTCCGTCAGAATACGGACAGCCTGGTGGAACAGTTCAATCGCCATCTGTATGCCAAAGGGGAGGAAGTCACCCTGTCCGGAGGCAGTCAGACCCTCATTACCGGACGCTTGATCGGAATTGATTCCCAAGGCCGCCTGATACTTGAAACCGTGTCCGGTCAAAAAGCATTTCCCTATGGCGAATATCGCCTGACCGGAACTGCTCCAGACCCGCAACAAAATTAATAATTGTGAGGATATCATGCAACAGACCTTTTCGAAAAAACTGACCACCCGAGAACTTGTTCTGATCCCATTATTCAGCGCTCTGATCTGTATCGGCGCCTTCATCAAAATACCCATCGGACTCGTGCCGGTGAGCCTGCAGACCATTTTTGTTCTGCTGGCCGGCATCCTCCTGGGCGCGAAACGCGGTGCTCTGGCCGTTCTGCTTTATGTCCTGCTGGGCCTGTCCGGCCTCCCTGTGTTTACTTCCGGAGGCGGACCTCAGTATATCCTGCACCCCACGTTCGGCTACCTGCTCGGAATGATTCTGGCCGCCTTTGCAGCCGGCTGGATCGCCCAGATGACACGACGTAAAAACGGGTTCATTCTGTTTGGAGCAGCCCTGCTTGGACTGCTGCTTATTTACAGTTTCGGTGTTGCCTGGCTCTACCTGATCAAAAATATATACATGGGCGGCAATGTTGCCTGGGTTCCATTGATGAAGGCTGGTGCACTGGTGTTTCTTCCAGCGGACACAGTCTGGTGCGCACTCGCCGCCCTGGTCGGCAAGCGTCTGGCAGTCCTGTCAAATCAGCTGGCAGCAAGATAATTCCATTCCCTGTTGAGATTTTTACTGCTCCAGCAATGGTTGTGCCTGATCGCTGAGTCGGTATGAACTCAATGCGGGGATATGGTGTCAAAGCGGGGATATGGTGTCAAAGCGGGCCTCTAAAAAAGTAAATCAAAAAACTAGACATTACCAGATATCGCAGCGGCGGGTGTACATCTTTGTACACCCGCCGCACTTCGCATTGGATTAAATGTTAGCTAATTGCAGAGTTTAGTTTGAGCAATTGATGCCATGGTCCAGTCCGAGCCGTTTGGCTGCTATCTGGGACTGCGGCTTGAAGGCAGTCTGTTGCTGAACAGGCAGCAGACAATCTTTCATCTGACGTATTTGCATGATAACCTTAAGACTTTCGGACCGGTGTGATGAGAATTTCGGTGATTCGTTTGCCCCGCAGACCCTTGATCTGAAACAGGTAACCTCCGTGAACGATCTGTTCTCCCACCGAAGGAATATGACCCAGCTGTTCCAGCAGAAATCCCGCGATGGTATCAAAATCAACATCCAGAATCGACAATCCCAGTAAGGGATTGATTTCATCGATCCGGGTGCTGCCGCCCACCAGATAGCCATCCCCTGCCTGCCGGATGAATTCCAGTCCACTGCCGGCAGTTGAATCATCCAGTTCTCCGAAAATTTCTTCGATCAGATCTTCCATCGTAACCATGCCGACGGTACCACCGTATTCATCAAGTACAATGGCCAGACTTGTAGGGCTGGCCTGGAATTCAGCGAACAAGTCCCGCACCTGCATAAACTCATAGGTAAATATGGGGTCGCTCATGTAGCGGGTTACACTGAAATCCTGTGCCAGATCATCCTGGAAGAGCAGCCGCTTGATGCTGACGATGCCGATGATGTGATCCAGGTTCCCGGAATAGATCGGAATTTTGGAAAACTGGCGAACCCGGAACGTTTCTTTCAGCTCATCCAGACTGGCGGTATCCTCCAGAGCAATCAAATCGGTTCGAGGTGTCATAACATTCCGGATCGGTAGATCGCCAAACTCCAACACATTGTGGATCATGGTCCTCTCTTTGCTCTCGAGAATCCCTTCCTCATGGCTAAAGTCGATCATGCTGCGCAGCTCTTCGGTTGTGATCACACTTTTTTGCGGATGGCCGCTTCCCATCAGGCGGATCAGAAAATTCGTGATGAACAGCAAGAAGATCAGGATGGGATGAGTCAGACGGATGAGGAGACTGACAACCGGAGCAATTCGAAGTGAGAATTTCTCCGCATGCTGGACAGCCCACGACTTGGGTGTAATCTCTCCGAAAATCAGAACCAGCAGCGTCATCAGGCCGGTGGCGATTCCTACCCCCGCACTGCCAAAGGTTTCCAAGGCAAGCGAAGTAGCCAGAGCGGAAGCTCCAATATTTACGATGTTGTTTCCCACTAAAATCGCGCCGAGCAGACGATTGGGATCCTCCAGCAGTTTCAGGACTTTGGCTGCGTTGGGAACCTGATCCTTTGCCAGATGTCGAAACCGGATCCGGTTTACGGAAGTCAGAGCGGTTTCACAGGCTGAGAAGAAAGCAGAAAAGGAAATGAGAACGACCAGCAGAATCAGTTGCCATGCAGTATTTGGATTCATCGATATCACCTCGCTTGATTCCATAAAGCGTTATGTAGTTCGGAATATATCCGATGAAGTGCTTGTTCAATTTCATTATAGGCCATTTCAGGAGAAGAAAAAGACCGGAAAGCCTTGCAGAAGTTATTCGCGGCAAGGGCTTTCGGTCTTATCTGGCTTAATTTTCTTTTCGTCAGTCTCTGTGAGCCTGATCTGGCTTCATCATGCTAGGTTGTCTCGGTGAAAATGCCGGTTTTGCGGAACCGCTGATAGCGGCCTTCCAGGAGCTCGTCCTTGGACAGGCTTTCCAGTTCCGCCAGCTTAATTTTCAATTCCCGGCGGATTTCCTGGGCAATCTCACGGAAGGGTCGGCCTTCCGCGATGACTTTATCGCACAGATTCAGTTCCGAGAGATGCTGCGGTGTGATTTTTAAACTCTCCGAAGCTTCCTCGATGCGGCTGGGATCCTTCCACAGGATACTGGCGCATCCTTCGGGGCTGATGACAGAATAAAACGAGTTTTCCATCATCCAGAGGGCATCGGATACCCCCAGAGCGAGTGCTCCGCCGGAGCCGCCCTCTCCTACCAGAATCGATATCACCGGAACTTTCAGCCCGCTCATCTGAAAAAGATTGTCCGCAATCGCCTGGCCCTGTCCCCGTTCTTCGGCTCCAATGCCGCAGTAGGCACCGGAGGTATCAATGAAGCAGATCACCGGCCGGTTGAATTTCTCCGCCAGTTTCATCTGACGCAACGCTTTTCGGTAACCTTCCGGGTGAGCGGAACCAAAGTTGCGTTGGATCCGGGTTTTGGTATTGCGGCCCTTTTCCAGGGCAACGATGGTGACGGGTTTTCCATCCAGCCGGGCCAGGCCGGTGACCATGGCCGGATCATCGCCGAACTTGCGATCTCCGTGCATTTCCATGAAATCTTCGAAGATGCCCGAAACAAAGTACATGGAGGTCGGACGATTGGTGTCCCTGGCTTTTTTTACGGTATCAATGGATGACATTTAAGCACCTCCATGCAGGCTCAGGATTCGTCTGAGATAAGCTTTGATGTTGCGGCGGCTGACAATCTGGTCCAGGAAGCCCTGCTTTAGGACCATCTCGGCCCGCTGGAACCCTTCCGGCAGCTTCTTGCGGATGGTGCCTTCAATGACGCGGGGACCCGCGAAGGCAACCAGAGCTTTCGGTTCGGCCACAATGACATCGCCTTCCATGGCAAAGGAAGCGGTAACTCCGCCGGACGTCGGATCCGTCAGAACCGCAATGTAGAAGAGTCCGGCATCGCTGTGCCGGCGCACGGCAGCGCTGGTTTTGGCCATTTGCATGAGGGAGGTCAGACCTTCCTGCATGCGGGCTCCGCCGGAGGCACAGAAGCCCACCACTGGCAATCCTTGCTGTGTTGCGGTCTCAAAGATCCGGGTGATTTTTTCCCCTACCACCGAGCCCATGGAGGCCATGATGAAATTCGGCTCCATGAAAAAAAGCGCGCAGCGAAGGCCGGAGATTTCACCAATTCCAGTGATTACCGCTTCTTCTTCCCCGGTCTTTTGCCGAGCCTGTTCCAGTTTTTCGGTATAGCTGGGAAACTCCAGAAAGTTGATCGAGCGCAGGTTTGTGTCATGCTCGACAAAGGTTGCGTCATCCACGACAATGTCCAGGCGCTGTCGGGCCGTGATCCGTAGATGATGACCGCACTCGGGGCATACCATGTACCTGGCCAGAAATTCATCTTCAGGCAGATGGAACAGACATTCCGGACAGGTAACCTCTTTTTTCTTGGCGGGGCTCAGTTCTTCCTTCGGTGCAGTTTTTTCCTGCTCCGAGGTAAACAGTGTGCCGGTTTTTTCCAGCGAGTTGATGGATTTTCGGAATAATTTTTTCAGGTTCATCGATTATGTCTCCAGATCCCGGGTTGTAAAGTCACCGGCCAGAAATTTATCATTGTCCAGCAATTCCAGATAGAAGTCCATGGTGGTGTCGATGCCCTCGATGAGGAGCTCCCCCAATGCGGAACGCATTTTGCGGATGGCTTCTTCCCGGGTCGGACTCCAGACAATGAGCTTGCCTACCATGGAATCATAGTAAGGCGAAATGGAACAGCCGGAATAGATGAAGGTATCAAAGCGGACATTGGGTCCGCCCGGACTGTGCAGAAATTCGATTCGGCCAAAACTGGGGGCAAAGCCACGCTCCGGCGCTTCCGCCAGGATGCGGCATTCAATGGCATGGCCGCGCGACTGGATGGTCATATCTTCAATGGAGAGTCCTGCCGCGACGCGGAACTGCCACTGCACCAGATCCAGATCCGTCACCATTTCCGTGACGGGATGCTCGACCTGCAGGCGGGTGTTCATTTCCATGAAATAGAAATTACGATCCTTGTCCATCAGATACTCGATGGTGCCGGCTCCCCGGTAGTTGATATTTTTGACAGCGGTCTCACTGAATCCGAACAGGCGGGCCCGCTCTTCGTCATTGATCTTCAGGCAGGGGCTCTCCTCGATCAGTTTCTGATTGCGCCGCTGTACGGAGCAGTCGCGCTCGCCCAGCACCTTGCAGTTTCCGAATGTATCGCACAGGACCTGAACTTCGACGTGCTTGACGTTCTCCAGGAACTTTTCAACGTAGAGCGTATCGTCCATAAAGCTTACTTTCGCTTCCTGCCGGGCCATGTCCCAGAGCGAATCCAGCTCTTCCTCGGCGCGGACCAGGCGAATGCCCTTGCCACCGCCGCCGGCTGCTGCCTTGATCAGGATGGGATATCCCACTTCCCGGGCAAATGCCTTGGCTTCAGCCGCGTTTTTGATGTCTTCCCGGCCAGGCACGACCGGTACGCCGGCTGCTTTCATGATGCGCCGGGCTTCTTCCTTGTCACCCATCTGGAGAATGGTTTTCCAGTAAGGTCCGACAAAGATCAGGCCTTCTTCTTCGCACAGTCTGGCAAATTCCGGATTTTCCGCCAGCAGTCCGTAACCCGGATGGATGGCGTTGCAGCCCGTGGCCTTGGCAATGGCCAGGATGGCACCGCGGTTGAGGTAACTTTCGGAGACTCTGCCCGGACCGATGCAGTAGGCTTCATCCGCCATCAGGACGTGCAGGGACTCCCAGTCAGGTTCGGAATAAACACAAACCGTTTCGATGCCCATTTCACGGCAGGCCCGGATGATCCGGACCGCCACTTCCCCTCGGTTGGCAATGAGGATTTTTGAAAACATGTCTAGTCCTCCACAACGGCAAAGGAAAGTTCGGCTTCAGAATGGACCGCGCCGTTCACCAGCACTTTGGCTTTGGCGAAATAGAACGGTTTGCGGGCCCGGGTGATTTCGGTCTGAATGGTCAGCACATCCCCGGGGCGAACCGGTTTTCGGAACTTGGCTTCCTTGATGCCGGTATAATACGGGGTTCCCTTGAGGTCCTGTCCCAGGAGCACCGCGCAGGCCTGAGCCATCATTTCACACTGAATGACGCCCGGCACCACCGGATTGCCCGGGAAATGGCCCTGCAGGAAGAATTCATCGCCGCGGACGGTATAGTGCGCGAGGCCTGTATTGTCCGCAGTCACTTCCGCCTCATCCAGGAGCAGCATCGGCTCCCGGTGGGGCATAATTTGCTTCAGCTCTTCCCGGTTCATTTCGTCACCAGGAACAGGGGCTCATTGTATTCCGCTACCTGCTCGTCCCGCTTGAGAATCTTCAGGATGGTCAGATCACTCGGGGCCTTGATCTCGTTCATGATCTTCATGGACTCGATGATGCACAGCGTTTCGCCGGCCTTGACCTTCTGCCCTTCGCGGACAAAGGATCGGGCCTCCGGTGAGGGCTTGCCGTAGTAGATGCCGGCCAGGGGGGCTTTAATGGACTCAGCTTCTTCCGCCGGAGCGGAAGCTTCCGCAACCGTCGGGGCTGGCGCAGCCACTGCCGCAGGTGCCGGCGCAGCGCCGGTCATGACGATGGGGAGTTCTTTTTCCAGACAGATCTTCAGGTCTTTTTCTTCCAGGCTGATCCGGGTCAGGCCATGTTCGGTCAGGAGCCGGGCCAGCAGTGTTAGTTTATCTTCCATCATTCCACTTCCTTAATGCGATTGCTGCGTTGTGTCCGCCAAAGCCCAGCGAAGCTGAGATGGCAAAGTCGATCTCCTTGGCTTTGGCCTGATTCGGCGTGTAGTCCAGATCGCAGTCCGGATCCGGAACCTGATAGCCAACGGTGGGAGGAATTTTATTCTCATTAAGAGCCAGAACCGAGGCAATCACCTCAGCTGCGCCGGCCGCTCCGAGCATATGCCCGGTCATGGACTTGGTCGAGCTGATGGACAGCTGAGCCGCCGCTTCGCCGAATGCCTTCTTCAGCGCCAATGTTTCGGTTTTATCATTGAGACTGGTGCTGGTGCCGTGGGCATTGTAATACGTTCTGGCAGCATCTACCCCGCCGCTCTCGTCCACGCTCTGGATGATGGCCCGGGCCGATCCTGCCGCGTCGGGATCCGGCGCCGTCATGTGATAGGCGTCGCAGGTGTTGCCATAGCCCGTCACTTCGGCCAGAATGGTTGCACCGCGGCGTCTGGCGTGCTCGAGTTCTTCCAGAACCACAACGCCGGCGCCTTCGCCGATGACAAAGCCGGAACGCTCCGCGTCAAAGGGAATGGAGGCGCGATCGGGATTCGTGGAGGTCGTCAACGCCATGCATGCAATAAATCCGGCTACGGCAATGTCCGTAATGGAAGCTTCGCTGCCCCCGGTCAGAATGATGTCGCTGTAGCCATGCTTGATGTTGCGGTAGGCTTCCCCGATTGCATTGGTCGAGGTCGCGCAGGCTGTGACGACCGGCAGGCTCGCCCCGCGCAGGTTATAGTGAATAGCGACCTGACCCGTGGCCATATTGGAAATCATGGCTGGAATCAGAAACGGGGAAACGCGGCGCGGTCCCTTGGTATCCAGATCGCGCAGACCGGCCTCGAAGGCCAGCATGCCGCCGATGCCGGAACCGATGTAGACCCCGGCCCGGTCATGATCAAATTCCGCCGTGTCCAGTCCGGCCTGGTGGAACGCCTGATCGGCGGCAGCCAGGGCGTACTGGGAGAACAGGTCAAACCGGCGCTGCTCCTTCTTGGCGATGAGATGCTCAATCTGGAAATCCTTGACTTCCGCACCCAAAGTGGCTTTATAGTCAGTGGTGTCAAACCGGGTAATGGGGCCGATGCCATGGCGGCCGGCCATCAGGCTGTCCCGGTATGCTTCGATGGTGTTGCCGATGGGCGAAATAATGCCCATGCCGGTGATTACGACTCGCTTCATAAGGATAATCCTCCGTCGATGACCAGGACCTGCCCGGTGATATAAGATGCGGCATCTGATGCCAGGAACAGACAGGCCTTGGCGACATCTGCCGGCGTTCCTTTGCGTTTCATGGGGATGGCCCCTACCATTTCTTCCTTGGCTTTTTCCGAGATATTCTGCGTCATGTCCGTTTCAATGAAACCTGGCGCAATGGCGTTGACATTGATGTTGCGGCTGGCCAGTTCCATGGCGACGGATTTCGTCAGTCCCAGAACGCCGGCCTTGGAGGCGGCATAATTGGCCTGACCCTTGTTCCCTTTCAGACCCACAATGGAAGACAGGTTGATGATCTTGCCGCTGCGCTTCTTCATGAGGATGGGATACAGGTGCTTCATGAAATTGAACGTGCCCTTCAGATTGACATCGATGACCTGATCAAAATCAGCTTCCTTCATGGAAAGCATCAGGCCATCCCGGGTAATTCCCGCGCAGTTGATGAGAACGTCGATGGTGCCAAAGACTTTGACAACCTCTGCCACGGTTTCCCCGGCAGCTGCAAAGTCGCTGACATCACAGGCGAACTCCCGGAACGAATCTGACAAGAGATCTCTAACTTCCTGGGGCAGTTCGCGGCCCGAATGGATGATCGCCACCCGCGCCCCTTCCCGGTGAAACGCCTTAGCGGTTTCTAACCCGATGCCGCGGCTGCCGCCGGTCACCAGGACAACTTGATCCTTAAACATGAAATTCCTCCATTTTTTGCTTGAATCGTGCCAGGCTCTCCCGATCGGAGATACCGGCCACCAGAATGTCTTCGCCGGGCAGAATCCGGCTGATGAGTCCCTGCAGGGTTTTTCCGTAGCCGGTTTCGATGAAGATCCGGACCCCCTGCCGGTAAAGTTCCTGTACCATGAGCGTAAAGCGGACCGGCTGGATCACCTGACAGGCAATCCGGCTGCGGATCTCGGATTCATCCGAGGGATAAACCATGGCATCCAGATTGGACAGGACAGGATAACGCAAGGGATGCAGCACCAGGGAGTCCAGTTCTCTGGCCAGCGCGTCATGGGCACTCTGCATGAACTCACTGTGGAAGGCTCCCCGCACATTCAGCGGGATGACCTTACCGCCCAGACTCTTGAGTTCTGCGATGGCAGTCTGCAGCTGGCTGCGTTCACCTGAAATGACGGTTTGTTTCGGGGAGTTGTAATTGACGCACCAGACCTGGCTGAAGTTGGCCAGAGCGGCTTCGATGGCGGCAGGATCCAGTCCGTTGACTGCTGCCATGCCTCCGTCCTGATCGTCACAGGCCGCATACATGGCCTGGGTTCTCACGGCAAGAAGATGGTGCGCATCCGCCGGTTCAAAGGCTTCGGCAAAACTGAGCGCCGCCACCTCGCCCAGGGAGAACCCGGCCAGAACATCCGGCTCGATTCCCTGATCTTTCGCCAGTCGGGCGCTGAGCAGACCGCTCAGATAAACCAGCTGAGCCGCCATCCGGTCGGTATCCGCCGCAGTTTCGCTCAGAACCGCTTCGCGAAGGCCTGGAAACTCTGTCTCCAGAAGATCCTGCTCGGTCTGATCCAGTTCGAGATACAGTTCACGAACCATGCCGGGCTTCTGGCTGCCCTGCCCGGGAAATAAAAAAGCTGTTTTCATATCGATTAACCTCGGAATGACCGGCACCCTCAGGTGCGGATCATGAATTGTGCATAATTGATTGTTGGGCAATTCATAGAGTGCTGCATGCTATCCGGAACAGAAAAATGCAAATTAAAATTCGCTATGGAGATTTTTTACTTGAGATTCTGAACAGAAGTGATGCTTAACTTAACGGAACATCAGGATGATATTTTAACCTGAAATGGATCGATACGCCAAACCATGGCCAGTCCGATGGACTGGCCGGGTTTTGGCGCATTGCCGGGCGTTAAGCTTTCGCTTCGATCGCTCCGACAACATCGCCTACAGTTTTCAGGCTTTCGTCCATTTCCAGCTGGATGTCCAGGGATTCTTCCAGTTTCATGATGAGTTCCACCATGTCGAGGGAATCCAGTCCCAGTTCCTCGAAGCTGGACTCCATGGTGATTTCGCTGGCGTCCATTTCCTTGTACTCCGCAATTTCCTGTGCTACTTTTTCAAATACCATTGTATCTGACCTCCAAATTTTGATTTATTTTCGTTTGATGATGGCTGTGTTAGAGATTTTTATAAGGTTTTTATATTAAGTCGTCGTGTCAGTGATTCTTCCGAACGCACCGACCATCCATTCATTCTTTCGTCCACTCCAGGATAGCGCCGGCTGATGTGAGTCCGCCGCCAAAGGCGACCAGACCGAGCATCATGCCTTTTTTAAACTTTCCGGACCGGTTGAGTTCATCCAGGAGCAGCGGAATGCTGCCCGCGGAGGTGTTGCCCCGGTCGGCGACCTGGTTGATGAACGTCTCCTCAGAGACCCCCAGCCGCTCCCGGGCACTTTCGATGATGCGCGAGTTTGCCTGATGCGGGATCACAAGGTCTAGATCCTGGGCGGTCATTCCCGCTCGGTTCAGACACAGGTTAAGTTCATCCAGGAATGCTCCGACTGCGAATTTATAGACCTCACGACCGTTCATTTCGATGGTATTGCGGGTTTCGGTTTCCTTATGCCAGGGGGTATCCGGAAAGACATTCGGGATATTGAGTACGTCGATGTTGCCTTTGCCGCTGGCATGGATGGCTTTGAGTCCGTTCCCCTTTTTCAGAAGCACGGCTCCGCCTCCGTCGCCGAACAGAATGCAAGTGCGGCGGTCGGTATAATCGAGATAGCGGCTCATGATTTCCATGCCTACGACCAGGATATATTCCGCTTTGTTTGCCTGGAACAGCGCGTCAGCCATGTCCAGACCATATAAAAAGCCAGTGCAGGCAGCATTGAGGTCCAAGGCGGCACAGTCGACACCAAGATCCATGGCCAGGATGGAGGCCTGAGACGGCGTCCGGTATTCCCCGCTGATGGTGGCAAAGAGAATATAGCCGAGCTGATCCGGCGTGATTCCGCCGTCTTCCAGGGCTTCCCGGGCGGATTTTAATGCCAGGTCGCGCATGGTCTCGTCAACCATGACGCGGCGCTCTGAGATGCCGGTTCGCTGGGTAATCCACTCATCCGAGGTATCAACCATTTTTTCAAGAATGGCGTTGGTCAGTCTGAAGTCGGGTTCGCCCCGGCCTGTTCCTATGATTTCAAAACTCATTGTTGCTTCCTTTCTTCTGTTCGGTCGATGGGTCCGGTGCTGCCGGTACGCAGCAGTTCTATGATTAAAGTTTTTTTGAATCTAAAAATTCATCCAGATGTCCGTTCAGCTTGAGCAGACTCTCCCGCAGAGTACGAACTTCTTCTTCCGACAGCCCTGAGGTCATGCTGCGCACCATTCGGATATGAAAGATGTGATGCAGGCGCACTACTTTAACCCCAGCTTCGGTCAGGCTCAGAGTGACTCCCCTGAGATCGCTGCGGCTTTTTTCTTTCAGGACGTAGCCTTTTTTCTGCAGCTTCTGGATCGCAACCGTCACCGTGGCAGTGGTTACGCTGAGTAGCATGGCCAGGTCGCGAATGTTGATCCCGCTGTTTTCTCCGATTTTTTCCAGAATGTGAATCTCATTGATGCTAAGATCCATTTCATTCCGCTCATTCATCAGGGTCTCAACCCGTTCGATCTTTTCATAGACGCTGATGATGACATGATTCAACTGACTGAAAAATCCTTCCATGGCTCTCCCTGTAATTAGTTTGATAACCTAATTATATGCCTATTACTTTGACTGTCAAGATATTTGAAGTGCGAAACAAAAAACCGAAAAAAAACCGGCTGCGCAAGCCGGGTTCAGAAAACACCGTCAATCTCATGACGGGCAACGGTGAGAGGGCCCTGTTCCGTCATGAGAACCAGCCGGGTTGGACGGATGAGCTGTACGATCCCCTGCCGGGTCATTTCCGGTTCATTCGGCCGGGAAATGATCAGGGTCAGGGGCAATCCCTCGGTTTTGGAACGGGCAATGAGCACGTCCCAGTCCTCCCGTTCGGCTTCCGTATGGTATCGGGCCGGTTTCTCGCAGGCTTCCTGGAGCTGGTCCAGCCGGATTCGTTCGTTATGATCGGACAAAAGCATCCCCTGCCATTTAAGCATGCAGCGATCCGGGTAAATTCGATCCTGCGGGCGGCAGGTCCGCGGTTTCTTCCACATCTTATTTCACCTCGCTTAACCCTTTATGGCCGCCGATGTTCTGGCTGCGTTCAAAAAAGGTGGATCCGCGGGTCAGGCTGTGTCCCTTGAATATGGCGGTCTTGCCGAAACGGTCCCGGATCTCGTCAATGACCAGATCCACCGCCCGGCCGTCATCGCCGGTGTAATCCCAGAGGGACAGCTGCCGGCCGAAGTCCTCTGTCAGATCATTCAGAGCGATATTGAACTGCCGGACCGGTTCACCCTGCCAGTGCTTTACAAACAGCGATCGGAAGATTTCCCGAAGGGTCGCTGTGTCGCTGGTTGGAACTTTAAGCCGCTTCGAGACGCCGATTCCGGGGTGGTTGACGCTGGAGGAATAGCCGCAGTAAAAGCCGATGCTGCAGCATAACGATCGGTGGCGGCGCAGCCGCATGGTGACATCATCAATCATTTCATCCAGGATCGTCAGGATCTCCTCTTTCTCATAATAATCCCGCATCAGAATCTGGCCTTTGGAAAAACCTTTGCTTTTCTGAATCACCGGTTCTGAAATGACGCTGTAGTCCACGCCGTTGGCGTGATAGTACTGCTGCAAGCCCATGATGCCGAACTTCGACTCCAGAATGTGCGGGTCAAAGTGTGCCAGAGAATAGATGGAATGGATCCCCAGCTTGTTCAGCCGCCGTTCCCAGCCCCGCGAGATGCCCCAGAAATCGGTGAGCTTCGGGATTTTCCAGACTGTTTCCGGGATTCGTTCGTAGGACCAGTACGCGATCTGGCTCTTTTTCTTTTTGGCCTCATTGTCCAGTGCCAGCTTTGCCAGAAGTGGATTGTCGCCAATCCCAATCGTCACATTCAGTCCGATTTCCTGCTTGATCTGGTCGCGCAGCCGAACCGCCACCTTGCCGGGATCACCGAACAGATGGGCTGTGCCGGTCACATCCAGAAAGGATTCGTCGATGGAATAGACCAGAATGTCTTCATCGGCAGCGTACTGGCGAAAGATGTCATTGATCTGGCGGTTTATTTCCAGATACAGACTCATGGACGGGTCCACGACCATCAGTTTGGGGTCATTGGGCACTTCGAATTTTCGATTGCCGGTTTTGATATTGAATTCGGATTTAACCTTGGGGGAAGACGCCAGCACAATGGCGCCCGGACGTCGGACATCCGACACCACCACAATGTATGCCTCCAGGGGGTCAATCCCGCGTCGCACCGCCTCCACCGAGGCGAAGAAGGATTTGACATCGATGCACATCAGATAGCGCAGGGGCATTTTACTGTAATCTATGGTACTCATAACACATCACCTTAGAACGTTTGTTCGATATCTATATGATACCACAGGAATATAAAATAAGTGCCGGATTCTTAAAATATTGAGAATCCGGCACTTATTTTTTTAGTTGTTCTGAGTGGATTATTCCTGTCCGACGTACTTTTTCAATCCATAGACAAAGTGGGCATCCTGTACATAGATGACACCGGTCGTACGATCCAGTCCCGTATTGTTGCGAATGGCATCCATGATGTCGCCGGCTTTTTCCTTCCGGGCGATGATCAGGACAATTTCGTCATTTCCGTTGGTACCCTTGGAGAAGAGGCTCATTTCCGGATCCACCGTGGACTGGTCTTCCAGAATCGTTCCGCCGGTTGCTCCGGCTGCCCGGGCCGCATCCATTACCCGATCGGCATTGCCGTTGCGGAAGATGGCGGTGATCACCTGAACATCCGATTCATTGCGGTCTTCGGTTTTAACATTGCTCAGCCGTTCCGCATAGACCTCATTGACATTCACCGCATAGGCAATGCCGTGAGCGGGTTTGCCGATTCCGAACTCTTCGGCGACTTTCTTCAGGAAAATCTCCGCCAGATCCGTTGCGGCGACCAGGGATACGAAATCCCGGACTCGGCCATGTTTTTCAAATTCCTTCATCAGAAGCTGATTGGCTGTACCCAGTCCCTTACTGACGGTTCCATTCATGATGCCCTTCTGCTTTGCCATTTTAAGGACTTCTTCACCTTGTCCCTGAGGAACGATGATGGTGATGTGATCCAATTCAACATTTTTCGGCATAGTACACCTCGCTTGTTTGTCGTTATTTTAAGCTGTTTCGCTAAGTTTTTTTCATTATAACATATCAACTTTGCCTATTCGTTACGATCCGGCAAATGTTTACGGCTTATTCTTGTTTATCGAGATCGCCTGAATCAGCCGACTGCTTCGGCTGCAGCCGACCAGCCGATCTTGCAGGGGACTAATCCGGTAAATGCAGAATCCCCTGATATTCCAGCAGGATTTCCAGGAAGTAGACCAATTGATACCTCCACCAGGGCCAATCATGGGCGACCTCATATCCCCAGATATCAACCCAGGCAGGAATATTCTTTTCCCGGAGCAGATCAGCTACTTTTCGGGTATCCCGCAGCGACTCGGCTTCAAAGTCCCCCTGACCACAGCACAGGATGAGATCCCCCTTGCGGTAGTACTCCAAATACCAGGAATCCGACAGGTCTTTGAGGTAATCAATGGGTGAATTGATGTAGACGTTGTAGCCGAAATGCTCTCCGACGAAGAAGCGGGCATCATACAGTCCACTCAGAGCAATAGCGCCATTAAATACATCCGGGTGACGCAGGTAGAAGTTCAGGGCGTGAAACGCTCCCATGGAGCTGCCATGGGCAAGCAGCGGCCCCTGCCAGGACGTCCATTGGCGGATCAGCGGCACCAGTTCTTCCACAATGTACAGATCATACTGATTGTGGCGCAGGGCTCGTTCTTCCGGTTCCAGGGACTGGTTATCCCAGCTTTCGGCATCCACCGAATCCGGTGTAAATACCTGGATCAGCCCCGCGTCAATCAGATGGGCCATGGCATCGATCATTCCAAAGTCTTCAAATTCATAAAACCGTCCCCCTGAAGTCGGGAATACGATCATTGGTTTTCCGCTGTGGCCGTAGCGCTTAAATTCCATATCCCGCCCCAGGTGGCGGCTGAATGTTTTATCATACGTGATTTGCATTTGATGTCCTCCCGATTCATTGATCTTGCCAGTTACAGTTCCAAATTCTTTTTTTCCAGAATAAAGCGAACCATTTTTTTCATTTCCTCAAAGTCGTCGACCCGGAAAATGAATGCGTAGTCCCCCATGGCTTTGGCCAGAATTCGCGGCATTTCCCCATGGTATAGAATACTGGAGCTGTAGTTATAGATGATCTCATCAATGGAATTGGCATACTGACTCGTATATTTGCGGCCGGTATAGGCGCAGTAATGCCGGGCTTTAACATGGGCATCGAACGCGTTGGAGGCGACTACTTTCGCATACTGCTCATACAGATCGATGTCGCCGGCAAAGTTCCACATGTCGATGGAATAGCCTCCGGGCGGACGGACATTGACTTCCAGGGCAACCAGGCTGCCCAGTTTCGTCCGAAAGAATTCCATGTGGAAGAACCGTTCCTTGAGTCCGAAGGCCTCCACAGCTTTGGTACCCGCTTCCAAAAGGTCCTCCGGCACGGCAGGAAGCGAGTAGTAGAAGATATCCAGATCAGAATTGACCACATCCATGATGCCGCTGCTGAAGCGGAAGGTTGAAGTAAATACCACCTGACCGTCCTGATCAGTCAGCCCGTCGAAGCTTTCAATATCGCCTTCGATAAATTCCTCCAGAATGTACCGGTTCCCGGATCTGGTACTGAAAAAATCTTCCAGATCATGATCGCTGACCAGCAGCTGTGTATCCTGCGCCCCCACGCCCATATCCGGTTTGATCACGCAGGGATAGCCAAAGACATCGATCCAGTAACGGGCTTCCGTTGGATTTCTGACAACGCCGCCCAAGGCAACGGGGATGTTGCAGGATCGGAACACTTCCTTCATTTTCGACTTGTACTTCAGCGGTTCCATTTCATGCGCTTTCAGTCCCGGGATGTTAAAGTCGGTACGCAGCTGGGCGTCCTGAATCAGCCAATGCTCATTGTGAGATTCGAGCCGGTCGATTTTCCCGTACTTGTGTGTGAAATAGCCCAAAGCACGCAGTACCTCATCATACTGATCCATATGTTCTACCCGATAGTATTCAGTCAGATGTTCCTTCAGATCCTGATTCAGTTCCTGATAGCTGTCCTGGCCGATTCCCAGAACATTGACACCCTGTTCTCTCAGTCGCACGGCAAAATTGGAGTACCCCCTGGGAAAATTGGGAGAGATAAATACGTAGTTCATTGGTTCCCCCTTCCAATCAGTGCATAATTATGCATTAATTGTAATTTTCTTCCAATTATATCACGAAATCATTGGCCTACAAGGAGTTATTACTGACAAAATTTCAATTTCCTGCCGAAGAACCGAAGGCTCCGCATTGCTTTCCTTTTCCGGCTTTCGATTCCTTTCGTTCAGTAACTCAAGACCGTCGACTTTGAACAAACCAAAGCCGATAAAGCTCCGAATCCTTCGAACAGGATTCGGGGCAAGCAGGATATGAACTAGGAACGTACTGTTCCTTCAGGGCAGTCTGTCGCTCGATTCCAGCTCAGCTTCCGGCGATTCCCCTGATCTCGGGATCATCCGGATATAGGGGGACAGGATGCGATCCCACGAAAAAAGTCATGGGATCCTATCATTCCGGCGCGATGACCTCCGTGTGAATGCCCAGGGTCTGAGCTGAGCAAATCAAATCACTGTAAGGTGTTCCCTGTTCCAGCAGATATTCCCGGTAAAATGAAGAGACGACCTGTACAATGGAACGATGGGCCTCTTCGATGGGCAGATTCCGTTTGTCCTGCTTGTCACTGACCAGCCAGAACCAGTCGCAGAAGGTCATATGGACGGTCCGATCCATATAAATATACTGTCGGCAGTCTCCGCCGGCGTAGTGGTAGAGTGCTCGAACGGCCGCCTCATCCGCCAGAGCCGATGCATGCTCCTTGAGAAGGATTTCCCGGAACTTTTCCGGTGATTTGTCCTTTGCCTGCTCGACCCGGCGGCGCAGACGATCCCCGTAGCTGACGTCACCTCTTCGGAAATTCAGGATCGGTTTGTTCAAGCTTGCCCCACTTCCCGGAGTCGGTTCCGCATCCAGATACGTCAGGGCAGCATCCAGTAAAACGCCCGCTTTTGCCAGGGGATGGACCATGCTTTTCAGTACCGTCATGCCGCCCAGGGAATGCCCGGCCAGTGCGATCCGGTTCAGATCCAGCAAGTTGTTCCATTCGTCGGTCTCATTCAGGGCCGCCAGCTGATCCAGGACAAACATCATATCCTTGCTTCGGGCCTCGATCTGCGAAGTCCGTTCGTCAAAGGATGATTCTGCCAGAAGTCCTGGTTTCATGGGGACTGTTTCACCGGTTGGCAGCAGGGTAACATCGGTGTCATACAAATGACCCGTGGTTGCAACGACATACCCTTCGCGTACCAGCGGCTCGATGAGAAATAAATAGAAGTCGCGGTCTGCTTCCAGACCGTGGGAAAAGACGATCACCGGTCGAGGCTGACTCAGATCCGGTGCCGCATCATTCAAAAAAGAAGTTTCCAGCTGCTTCAGATGCTGAATGCGATCTTTCTTGCCTTCTCCGTAAATTTTAACCAGCAGCTCGGTTTGGGGGGCATACAGATCTTCATAATGTGAGGTCCCCTCCGCCATAGTCGGGTAAAAAATGCTGACGGGGATCCGGCGGAATGATTCTCCCGAATAAAAGTCCTGGCGGGAGAAATCGGTGAATAATTTTACCTTGCGGCCAATGCCCATAATGTGCCTCCTGATAACAATAGTTGTAGTATGTGAATAGCCTTCAGCCCTCAGGCGAAGGAAGTTAAAGAGCAATATGAAGGATTTTAAATAGCAATATAATGCTAAAGTTGTCTCGCCATGAACCATGAATTACAGCCTGTCACTCTGGTCTTGCTGTCCTCCTTTTGAAATGGCTTGTCGCGAAATATCATTTTGAATGGGGTTGTGATATTATTTTGGTACGAGGTGTTAACATGGCAAAATACAGCATCCAACGCGAGAAAGAAATAAAATTGCCGGCCAGAGTCAATGAATTCACGGCCTACCTGCTGACGATCAAAGGGAAAAGTCCGGGAACGGTCACTGCCTACAGCTATGATCTGACTGTTTTTTTGCGTTTTCTGATGATTTACAAAGGGATCGTACCGGAAGAAGTCGAGTTTGAGGAAATTGACCTCTCGGTCATCGACGACCGATTCCTTCAAAGTATTACTCTGCCCAATTTGTATGCCTATATGTCATTTCTGGAGAAGCAGCGGGAAAACTCGGCCACAGCCCGGGCTCGAAAGGTTGCTTCCATTAAGACATTTTTCAAGTTTTTGCACGGCAAAGCCCGAATCATTGATCAGGATCCGGCGTCTGATTTGGAATCACCGCGCATCCGCAAACGCAATCCAATCTACCTGAGCCTGGATGAGTCGGTCCTGCTGCTTCAATCCATGGATCACGCGCACCGGGATTATTACCGGGATTACTGCATCCTGACGCTCTTTTTAAACTGCGGCCTCCGGATCTCGGAACTGACCTCCATACAGCGCTCCATGTTGCGCGAGGATACGCTGCGCATCGTCGGCAAGGGCAATAAGGAACGAACGGTCTATTTGAACAAAGCCTGCCTGGCAGCGCTGGATAATCACCTGAAGACCATCGAGCTGGATGGCGTACTGCCGGAGTACAAGAATTACCTGTTCCTCTCGAATCACAAGCGCCCCATCAGCAAACGGACGGTGGAGCGGCTGGTCAAGAAGCACATCACCAACGCCGGGATCAACGCGGACCAATACACCCCCCATAAACTCAGACACACTGCCGCCACTTTGATGTATAAGCATGGCAATGTGGATCTGCGTTCGCTTCAATTGATCCTGGGGCATGAAAATCTCTCCACCACTCAGATCTATACCCATGTCGACGATGAACGGCTTCGGGACTCGGCGGATGCCAATCCCCTGCGCGACATCGACCGCTGGTCTGATCTGACCAGGGGAAAGAAGTAGCCTTACTGCAGGATCTGATCACGGGTGTCCGGCTGACATCCTTATCAATCATCTATTGTCATGAATATGAGGCAATTAGCTGGATTAACAAAGGTCAAGCAAATGGAATAATAGTCAGGTAAGCAATTGGAATAACCGTCGGGTCAATCAAATGGAATATCGCTCAGGTCAATCGAATAGGATGTTTTCGAAAGAATGACTTCGAAAGAATGACTTCGAAAGAATGACTTCGAAAGAATGAAAAAAGATCGGAAGTGATAAAACTCCCGATCTTTTTCATGGGAAGCCTAGTCCAGATCGTTGACCTTGACGGCGGTTTCCAGCGCGATCTTCATCATGTCGGTGAAGGTCTTCTGGCGTTCTTCGGAAGTCGTGGCTTCTCCTGTCACAAGTGAATCGGAGATCGTCAGGATGGCCAGTGCCCGAACTCTGGCCATGGCAGCCGCGGTATACAAACCGGCAGCTTCCATCTCAACGCAGAGGGTTCCGGCATTGGCAAACAGACCCTGGGCATTGGTTTCATCATAGAAGATATCTGAGGACAGGACATTTCCGACTTTGGCGTCCAGACCCAGTTCTTTAGCTGATTCATATGCCTTGGACAGAAGAGTGAAATCTGCAGTCGGCGCGTAATCCAGTCCGCGGAACCGGTTTTTGTTAAAACCATTGGTGGTGGAAGCGGATGAGGCAAGAACCACATCACGAATCACCACTTCCGGGATCAGGGCTCCGGCAGATCCGACGCGCATCAGATTCTTAACGCCATAATCATGGATCAGTTCATGAACATAAATGGAGATGGACGGGATGCCCATTCCGGTACCCATGACAGAAACCGGCACTCCCTTGTAGGTTCCGGTAAAGCCGAGCATGCCCCGGACTTCATTAAACTGAACGGGATTCTCCAGGAATGTTTCTGCGATGAATTTCGCTCTGAGCGGATCCCCCGGTAATAAGATCGTCTTGGCGATGTCGCCTGGTTTAGCTCCAATATGAATGGACATAGTTACCTCCTGAGTTCATTTGTATTTTGATCAAAAGCCTTTGATATCATTATAGAGAATCAGCCTGGGAAAAGGAATGTCTTCAAAGAAAGTTAAGAATGATCCCGCCAGGGCGCGCCAATTGCAATTTCCGGCTGCCCTGCTCAAGGGGGAAACCCGTAACACATGGAAACGGCGACACAAATAGACGGCATCCTGGCCCCTTCTGCCCCTGAAGCAATCGGGCTGATTTGATTCAGGGCAACTGAATCCGCCTGGCAGGCGGTCAAAGAGTCCGGTCTTTTCCCGAATGTGCTGAAACTGCGGCAAAACTAGAACATATTTACGGAACAAGTGTTTGTTTTCGGGGTCTGTTATGCTACAATGATATTAAATTATTAAAGAGAGGTGTCGTATGTCCGGAAAAGGAGAAAAACAAAGAGAAGTATACCGGTTTCTGCTGACCTACACAGAAGCCAAAGGATACCCTCCATCGGTTCGCGAGATTTGCGATGCGGTGGACCTGAGATCAACTTCGTCCGTCCAGAACCACCTGCAGAATTTAGAGAAGCAAGGCCTGATCCGGCGTGACCCCACGAAGCCCCGGGCTTTGGAAATTCCTGAACTTAATGACCGTCCTGAAATGGTTCGAATTCCTGTGGTAGGCCGCGTAACGGCCGGCGTCCCGATACTGGCTCAGGAAAACATAGAAGACCACTTCCTTATGCCCCTGCACTTTGTAAAACATGATAAAAACCTGTTCATTCTGAAAGTTCTTGGAGAATCCATGATCAACGCCGGCATCAACAACGGCGACCTCGCCATCATCGAGCAGGTGGAAGCCTGCAGCAACGGTGAAATTGTTGTTGCATTGATCGATGAGGAAGCGACCATCAAGACCTTCTACAAGGAACGCAATTACATCAGGCTCCAGCCGGAAAATGACACCATGGAACCAATCATTGTACCGGACTGCCGGATTCTCGGCCGCCTGGTCGGCATCTACCGGAAATACCGCTAACAAATCCTTCCCGAGAGATTGAAGCGATGGGATTTCAGCCAATGAAACGTTCCCTCTTCAACGGAAAAACAGAGGTCAGGAATAACTGAATCGTCTTTATAACAAGAACAGCGAGCTTTCGTAAGCTCGCTGTTCTTGTTATAGGGATGGGTTGTTCTAAAATTGGGTGTTGTGAACCGATGTTTCGGTCAGAAGATCTTACTGACTGAGGTTCGTCTTATTCCGGTCTGGAATTCTTCCTGCCGGTTTTCGACTCGGGATCTTCAAATTGCTTCATGCCTTTTTTATACTCTGAGTAGGTCTCCCGGTGCAGGACGCTGGCACTCCCCTTGCCCCGCTCCCGCGTCGCGTAGAGCAGAATCGTACAGGTGATCAGTACCAGGAACTGAAAAACCAGGATCCAGGGCGAATAGCGTTCCTCGATTCCGCTGTAGAACACCGAAGGAGTGTAGAAAAGCAGTACCAGGAATGAGATGACATAGGAAAAAAACAGCCAGGAGGTGCTCTTTTTTACGAACAGCAGGATCGCCGTCAGGATCAGGCCGATGGCCAGAAGAATCGGGATATAGCGGGCGAAGCCCCCCAGGTAGTCATCGAATATCAGCAGGCTCTGGTGAGCTGCCAGACGGTTGAATGCGTCATACAGGAGATATCCTCCCATGACCAGGTTGACCAACGCCACTCCGTTCATACGTTTCCCTCTCTAAAATTCGTCGTCCACGGCTTCCGGAACATCAATATCTTTTATAATGATCTTGAGATCCTTGATCCGACGTCCGCGGATGCGCAGTACTTCCATCCGGATCGCCAGATCATCCACTACATCGCCCTTTTCCGGAACGCGGCCCAGTTTCTCGATGAAGTAGCCGCCGATCGTATCCGCGTTCTCATTGTCCAGGTCCAGGTTCAGATCATCATTGAGCTGAGCGATTGTAACCATGCCGTCGACAATATAGGTGTCCGTATCAATCCGGTTAATTTCAGTGTAGGTAATATCATGCTCATCGAAGATATTGCCTACAATTTCTTCCAACAAGTCTTCGATCGTAACGATCCCTGAGAAACCGCCGTACTCGTCGATCAGGACGCACAGATGATGATTCTTCGCCTGCATTTCCTTGAACAGATCATCAATGTGCTTGGTTTCCGGCGCAAACAGGATTTCGCGCATGACTTTGCGAATATCCTTGACGGAGCCCTTATTGATGTATTCGCGGTAAATATCCTTTAGCACGAGCATACCGATAATATTGTCCGACTCGTTCTCATAGACCGGGATCCGTGAATAGCGGCCATTGGTCAGCATCCGAATAATGGTTTCCGGTTTTTCAGCAATATCCACCAGAAAAACATCGGTTCTCGGTGTCATGACTTCCCGGGCCAGTTTATTGTCAAATTCAAAAATCCCATCAAGCATATCACGTTCCGTCTGGTTGATGACGCCCCGTTCCTTGCCTTCCTCGATTTTCGCCCGAATCTCACTGATGGAGATTTCTTCCTCAATGTTATCCGAGTGGATGCCCAAAAGCTTGCCGAAGAACGTCGTGGAGCCGGAAAGCAGCCGGACAAACGGAATGGTAACCTTCGATATGGTGCTGACCGGTCCGGCCACGGCCAGGGCTATGGCTTCCGGCTTCTGGAGGGCGATGCGCTTGGGCAGAAGCTCCCCGAATACCAGCGTGAAATAGGACATAATCAGTGTGATGAGGATAAACGCGACGACTTCAGAGTATGGCGCCAGAAACGGCAGCTGGTCAAACAGCGGTGCCAGGCGCGACTCAAAGGACTTGGTCGCCTGACCGGCGGTAAAGAAGCCGGCAAAGGTAATACCGACCTGGATCGTCGCCAGAAAATTGGAGGGCGATGCCATCAGGTGTTCCAGCTTGGACGCTCGCTTGTCCCCTTCGGAAACCAGGTTGTGGATCTTGAAGCGGCTGGCAGAAACGATGGCCATTTCCGACATGGAAAAGAAACCGTTGATGAGGATCAGTACAATGATGATCAATATTTGGGGTAATATACCCGGTTGGTCCATTTTCTACTCCTGTTTCAATGTATTGGAAACGGCAATCAAAATGCCGGTCCTGGCATGATCAAATGTAATCCCGCCTTGCAGGTACGCAATATAGGGTTCCCGGATTGGGGCATCACAGGATAACTCGATGGAAGAGCCCTGAATGAAGGATCCGGAAGCCATGATGACCTGGTCATCATAGCCGGGCATGTCCCAGGGTTCGCATTCAACGAAGGAATCAACCGGTGCGCCGTATTGAATCCCTTTGACGAATCGAATCAGTTTACCCGGTTCGCCAAAGCGAATGGCCTGGATGATGTCCGTGCGGCGTTCTGTTGCCCTGGGTTTGACTTCATAACCCAGATGTTCCATGAGACGGGCACAGAAAATCGCGCCTTTGACGGCTTCCATCGAAATATGCGGCGCCAGGAAGAATCCCTGGAACATCAGCCGCGTAACGCCGAAAGTGGAACCGCATTCTCCGCCGATGCCCGGAACTGTCAGGCGGTATGCTGCCTGTTCTACCAGATCGGCCCGGCCCGCAATGTATCCGCCGGTGGGCGCAATGGAACCGCCTGGATTTTTGATCAGAGATCCGGCGATCAGATCCGCGCCAAGTTCAGTGGGCTCAACGGTCTCGATGAACTCCCCATAGCAGTTGTCTACAAAGATTATGATATCATCTTTTTGTTCTTTCACAAAACGAATGATACCTGCCATGACTGTCAAATTCATGGACGGACGCCAGCTGTAGCCGGTGGAACGCTGAATATGTACCATTTTCACGTCATGTTCGGCCAGCATCTGGCGGATCGTTTCCTTATCCGGCAGTCCATCCTTGAAATCCACTTCCAGATAATTAACGCCATAGTCCATTAAGGAACCGACATTTTTCTTTGAACCGATGCCGATGACATTATGAAGCGTGTCATAGGGGCGGCCGGTAATGGTCATGAGCGTGTCCCCTGGGCGCAGATTGCCGAACAGCGCAGCCGTGATGGCATGGGTGCCATTGACAAAATGCGGCCGCACCAAGGCACTTTCAGCACCGAAAACTCTGGCATAGACCGCGTCCAGCTTATCGCGGCCCAGATCCCCGTAACCATAGCCTGAGGACATGCTGAACATGGAATCACTGATGCGCTCCTCATGGAAGGCTCGGGTGACTTTCAGCTGATTGTACTCCCGAATCTCATCATAATAGGACAGTTCAGGGGCGAGCTCTTCCAAAACCCGGTCATGCAGGTCAAGCAGTTCATCGGAAATGCGGTAACGTGTTTTCAACAATTGTCTGGTCTTTTCTATCATAAAAATACTCCGTATCGAAAGATTCTGTTACACAAACCTGTGTCTCACAAAGAAGTATTTTATCATGAAATGACACAGTTTTCAAAAAACAACGGTTCCCTGCTGATATAGACAAAACTCTTTCGGATCATTCCATTATCTTTGGTTGAACCTGGGCTGATCTCTGGCTGAAGATCGACTGATCACTTGAGTTGCTGGCATCGGCTGAAGTTTCTCAGCGGACTTCTCTTCGCGAAAGACAAAGTTCGAATATCTCAGTTGATGTTCTTCCCTTTTCGGCGCAGAACGATTTCTCCCGCCAGTCCCATTCCTGAGACAAGCAGGAAACTGATGAGCCAGATCAGCCAGGCATTATTGGTTCTGCCTCCTCCCGGGTCGATTCCATCTCTTTGGAAAAGCATGGCCAGGACATATCCCCCGATATGTCCCGCCAGGACGAATCCAGTCAGAATCCGGCGCTTAAAGCCGATGGCCAGACTAAGAAGAATCAGTGCGATCAGCGCCATCAGATCCGGCCAGGACTTCATTCCATGCAGTCCGAAGGTCAGATGGCGAGTCAATAAATAGAAGATCCCCAGCAATGAGTAAGAGATCAGCACCATCCAAAGGTGGTTTCGTGTTCCGGGGGTACATGGTTCCTTCCTTTGAATTGAATTTTTTGATGTATTTTTATTCATAGGGTGATTCGTTTGCTGATTCGTTTGCTGATTCATGCTTGCCAGCTCCTTTGTTTGGCCGTTGTCAGTTCGAAAAAGGTTTTTTCATTGTCTGAACAGATGGGAAAAGGAAAGGCAGGCCAGGATAATGCCTGTGCCTGCCGGAATGATCTGAGTTATTGAACTGATGTGTTAGGCTTCGGCTCCGGTCATCTCGGTTTCATCTTCCTTGTTGTTGAAGAGGATGGGTTTGGACGGCGTAATGGTGGTGATGGCATGTTTATAGACCAGCATTTGCTTTCCGTCAGAGTCGAGGATGACAGTAAAATTATCAAAACCCTTGACGATGCCTTTCAGCTGAAAGCCATTGACCAGGTGGATGATTACTCCAAGTCTGGATTTTCTTGCCCCATTCAGAAAAATATCCTGAAGATTGTTCGTTGTCTTATTCATAGTTCCTCCCGTCGGGTAGTCCCCGCTTTCTATTTCTTGGGTGTCTGATGCGTTGAAACATCACTTTCTATTTTAGCGACCATTTGTTCATCTGTCATCAATTCTTTTGACAGTTCCGCACAGTTTGGATCATTTCGAAACCAGGTCATCTGGCGTTTGGCATAATTTCTGGATCCCTGCCTGATCTGATCCACTGCTTCCTCCAGGGACACCTTCCCCTCCAGACAGTGAAGCAGTTCCTTGTAGCCGATCCCCTGCATGCTCTGATGCATCGGTCCTAGTCCCTGCGCCTGAAGCGACCGGACCTCTTCCAGAAGACCTTCCGCCATCATGACATCAACCCGGCGGTTGATCCGGTCGTAGAGGCGGGTTCGGTCCATGCTGATCCAGTAATAGTAGATCTCCAGATCCTGGCGCAGCACCTTTTCCTCCCCATATTCCGAGAACGCCCGCCCGGTCATTTCCTGAACCTCCAGTGCCCGGATGACCCGCTTGACGTTGTTGGCATGGATGCGTCCGGCAGAGACGGGATCCTGCTGCTGGAGAAGCTGATGCAGCGCTTCCCGCCCCTGGTCCCGGAGAACATCTTCATACTTGCGGCGAATTTCGTCTGACCGGTCAGCCGCCGTGAATCCCAGCGGATAGATGACGGAGTTGATGTAGAGACCCGTTCCCCCGGTGAGGATCGCAATATGACCGCGCTCATGAATCTGCTCGATGGTCTTCAATGCCAGTGTCTGATATTCAGCGGCGGAGAAGGCAGTGGCCGGGTCAAGAAAATCCAGGAGATGATGCGGAACCCCCCGCATGTCCTCCGGCTTGATTTTGGCTGAACCGATGTCCATGCCCCGGTAGATCTGCATGGAATCACAGGAAATGATTTCACCGTTGAGGCGCTGTGCCAGTTCCACCGCCAGGTCAGACTTGCCGACGCCCGTGGGGCCGGCCAGAACAATAACCCGCCGCTCCATCATTGGATCCTCCGAAACATCTTTTCGATCTCAGTCCGGGTGAAGCGGATCATGGTGGGACGGCCGTGCGGACAGGTGAACGGCTCCTTGAGGTAACGCAGGTCTTCTAAAAGGTGCTGCATTTCGGGCAGGGTCAGTTCGTCATTGGCTTTGACGGAAGCCTTGCAGGCCGCCGTCGCGATCCTCAGATAGCGAATTTCCTGACTGGTCCCCTTCCCCAGGTTTTTCAGATTGTCCAGTATGCTCTTGAAATAGGACTCGGCGTTGCTGCCGCTCAGGAACAGCGGAACTTCCCGTACATTCAACGTCCGCTCCCCGAAGGCTTCAATGGCAAAGCCCGCGGCCTGAAATACCGCCTCATTCTCCAGCCAGACGGCGTAGTCATCCACCGCCAGATCCAGGACCTGAGGCAGCAGGAGCGGCTGGATGGGAAGATCACCCTGGAGCAGATCCTCCATATAGCGTTCAAAGTTGATTTTCTCATGGGCCGCATGCTGATCAATCAGGTAGAGGGCATCGCCCAGTTCCGCCAGAATGTAGGTCTTGCTGAACTGCCCCATTATGCGGGGCATGGGGAACTTCGGAAGGACTTCCTCGGCTGCTTTCGGCAGTTGTATCTCGGGGGCAGAGCCCGTGGGTTGGGGACTCTGGCTGATGGGGTTATCCAGCCGGTGATGGGCCGTGTCGGATTTGAGGTCAACGGGCAGTCGGACTTCGGTGGGTTCGTCCTCCGGTCGGGGCCAGGTTTCCTGAACGTGAGCCGGTTCCTGGAAATAGCTTGATGAATCCGGCCGAGGGGAAGCTTCTTCCCGGATCAGACTGTCACGGGAGGTTTTGTCAAAGGGCATAAAATCGGCGGATTGAATGGGCTGGCCCGCGGTTTCGGGGGTTGTCTCCCGGACCGGATCAGAGGCCAGGCCCTGTTCAAAGCCCAGGTTGCCCTGATACATGGTGCGCAGCGTGCCGTGGATTGTTTCAAAAACGGTGTGGAACATAAGCCGTTCATCGCTGAACTTGACTTCCGCCTTCTGGGGATGAACATTGACATCCACCGTATGGGGCGCCAGTTCCAGGAAGAGGACAAAAAACGGGAATTTATTGATGGTGATAAAGCTCTTGAACGCCTGCTCGACGGCGGCGGTCAAAGAGCGGGAGGTAATGTAGCGGCCATTGATAAAGATCGTCTGCTGATTGCGCGAGCCGCGGGCGATCTCCTCATTGCCGATGTAGCCGTGGATTTTAATGCCGTCGGCTTCCCGTTCAAACCAGGTCACCTGCTCGGCGGTCTTGCGATTGTAGACACTGCGGATGACATCGAGCAACTTCCCGGTGCCGTAGGTCCGGAATACAAGCTTCTCGTTGTTGTAGAAGGTGAAGGCGATCTGGGGCTGAGACAGAGCCAGCCGGGTCAGGATATCCGTGACGTTGGCCGTTTCCTTCTGCGCGGTCCGCAGGAACTTCAGCCGGGCCGGGACATTGTAGAACAGATCCCGGACATCGATGATCGTGCCCTGATCCAGGGCCGAGTATTTCCGGAATTTTTCCTCGCCGCCTTCGTAGAACACCTCCATGCCGTCCTGTTCCTCTTTGGCATGGCTTTTCAGCAAAGTGCGCGAGACAGCGGCGACACTGGCCAGCGCTTCGCCGCGAAAGCCCAGGGTCATGATATCGAAGATATCATTAATTTCTTTGATTTTGCTGGTGGCATGGGGCAGGAAAGCCCGTTCCATGTCCGCATTGCGGATGCCGTGTCCGTCATCGAGAATGCGGATCAGGTCCAGACCGCCGTTGACTACTTCAACGGTAATATTTCGGGCGCCGGCATCGATGGAATTCTCCACCAGTTCCTTCACCACCGAGGCGGGCTTCTCCACGACTTCCCCGGCCGCGATCTTGGAGGCCGTTTCCTGACTGAGCAGGTTGATTCTGAATTCGGGCACGTTAATCTCCTTTCAGCTGATTTTGCAGTTCATACAGCTTCATCATGGCTTCCATGGGACTCATGGCGTTGAGGTTCAGTCCGCGCAGTGCGTCCAGCACTTCCTGGGCACAGCCGCCGCCTTCATCCAGCAGCACATCCATGAAGTTCAGCTGCTGAATCCGCTCGGTTCGCTCCTTGATCTTCTTCTTTTTCCCGGAGTCTTCCAGACCCAGCAGAATCTCGCGGGCCCGCTGGATGACTTCCTGGGGCAGGCCGGCCAGCCGGGCTACTTCGACGCCGTAGGATTCATCCGCGCCGCCGGGAATGATCTTGCGCAGGAAAATGATGGACTGACCCACTTCCTTCACGGCAACGGAGTAATTGCGCACGCCGGGCAGCTGTTTCTCCAGGGCGATCAGTTCGTGGTAATGGGTGGCAAAGAGGGTTCTGGCCTTGATGCCGTCTTCCTTCATCAGGTGTTCGGTCACTGACCAGGCAATGGCCATGCCGTCGTAAGTGCTCGTTCCCCGCCCCACTTCATCCAGCAGGATCAGGCTGTCATGGCTGGCGTTCTTAAGGATATTGGAGACTTCGGTCATTTCCACCATGAAGGTGGACTTGCCGCCGGACAGATCATCCGACGCGCCGATGCGGGTGAAGATCCGATCGGTGACGGACAGATCGGCGGACACCGCCGGAACGAAGGATCCGATCTGAGCCATTAAGGTGATTAAGGCCACCTGGCGCATGTAGGTGCTTTTTCCGGCCATGTTGGGACCGGTGATGATCAGGAAGTTGTTCTTCTTAAAGTCCAGCAGCGTGTCATTGGCAATGAATTCGCCGCGCGGGATCATGGCCTCCACGACCGGGTGGCGTCCGTCGGCAATCTTGATGACGCCCTGATTGTTGAACGACGGGCGGACATAGCTGCGATCCAGGGCAACCTTGGCAAAAGCGGCGTAGCAGTCCAGCTGGGCCAGAACTGCAGCGGTCCGTTTGAGCCGTTCCGTATTGGCTTCAACCTGGTCCCGCACCTGGACGAACAGGCTGTATTCCAAATCCTGGAGCTTTTCCTCGGCGCCCAGGATTTTTTCTTCCATTTCCTTGAGTTCCTCGGTGATATAGCGCTCCGCATTGGCCAGGGTCTGCTTGCGCACATAGCGCCCTTCCGGGATTTTTCCGAAATTGGCCTTCGTGATTTCAATGTAGTAGCCGAACACTTTGTTGAACCCGACTTTCAGGGAAGAGATGCCCGTGACGCTGCGTTCCTGGGCTTCCAGCTGAGCGATCCACTGGCGGCCATGGCGCTTGATGTCGCGCAGCTCGTCGACGCCCTTGTCATAGCCGGCTTTGATGATTTCGCCTTCCTTCGACGAGACGCCGGCGTCCTCTGAAATGGCCCGCCCGATCAGATCTGCGATATCGGCCAGTTCATCGAGTTCTTCGCGCAGTTCTTCCAGCACGCCGTACTGCACCTGTCCCAGCAGCTGCTTGACTGTGGGGATCCGTTCCAGCGACTGCTTCAGGCTGAGCAGCTCCCTGGGATTGATGTTCTTCTGGGCCACTTTGCCTGACATCCGCTCGATGTCATAGACGCCTTTGAGCGTCTCGCGGATTTCCTCGTTGAACCCGATGTCCCGGTAGAGCGCTTCCACGGCGTCCAGCCGGTTCTGGATCTCCTGCTGCACAATGAGCGGCTTTTCAATCCAGCGCCGCAGATTGCGTGCCCCCATGGCCGTCATGGTCTGGTCCAGGATCCAGATCAGGCTGCCGCGCTTGGACTTGTCCACGATGTTTTCCGTCAGTTCCAGATTACGCCGGGTGTTCAGATCCAGCGCCATGGTATCGGAGACGGCATAGGCTTCCAGGGTCGTCAGATGAGACAGCGACATTTTCTGAGTGCTTTTCAGATAGTTCACCAGCCCCAGGACGCACTGCTTGCCGTTATAAGGGACGCTGCCCTGGATGTGGGTAAACTCATGATGGAGGACGGCGTCCTCTTCCAGGGGCAGCAGATGCCCCTGCAGGGTGACTGCCGTGCGGACTTCCCGGCGGACCAGTTCGGCCACCTCGTCTTCTTCAAACAGCAGGATTTCCCGGGGATCGTACTTGGCGATTTCCGAACGGAGAATTTCCAGATCATAAGGAAAGCTGGCGGTCAGAAAATCACCGGTGGTGATATCGGTGACAGCCAGAGAGATTTCCGGATAGGAGCCATTGCCTGCGCCTTTTTTGATCGCCATCAGATAGCTGTTGGCATCCTCGGTCAGGAAGGTTTCATCATTGATGGTACCGGGCGTAATGATCTTGATCACATCGCGCCGGACAATGCCCTTGGCCAGGGCAGGATCTTCCATCTGCTCACAGATCGCGATGCGGTAGCCTTTGTCGACCATCCGGCCGATGTAGTTTTTGGCCGCATGGTAGGGAATGCCGCACATGGGGGCTCTCTCCTCCAACCCGCAGTCCCGCCCGGTCAGAACCAGTTCCAGTTCCTTGGACGCCACCTGGGCATCCTCAAAGAACATCTCATAGAAGTCACCCAGCCGGAAAAACAGGATACAGTCCGGGTATTCTTCCTTTAACTTGAAATATTGCTGCATCATGGGTGTCAGTGCCATGTGAATACCTCTTTTCTGCAATTTGCGCGGAATCCCGCAGGATCCCGCCGTGGGAGCATGGATTGCCCCAGGTTGCGCCGACACCCTTTTCAGGACTGTCCGGCGCGGCTTTCCCGGTTTGTGCGGGAAGCCATAGTATAACTGTAGCACAGGTTCCAGCCCTTGCCAAAGTAAGGGAAACCTGCAGCGAAAAAAAACTATGCGGCCGGTCCGCTGGGGCGAGAAGACCGGGAGACATAGTTTTTTAAGTCATGGGATGAACCGCTGTTTAACTGCTGTGTTCGACGGCTTCTCCATACAGATTGAAGGAATTTGCACGGGTGATGCGGACCGGAATGAACTGCCCCACCAGGGTTGCATCCCCTGGGAAGTTGACGAGCTTGCCGGTCCGGGTTCTTCCGGAAAATACAGTTTCGTTGGTCTTGCTGGGACCTTCCACCAGCACTTCATGGATCTGTCCCACCAGGGCCTCATTGCGCTCCATGGCTTTGCGGTTGACCACTTCCACCAGACGGTTAAACCGTTCATGCTTGACTTCATCGGAAATCTGGTCCGGCATGCGGTCAGCCGGGGTGTTGTTGCGATTGGAGTAGATGAAGGTGAAGGCCAGATCATAGCCAACTTCCTCACACAGGCTCAGTGTTTCCGAAAAGTCTTCCTCGGTTTCTCCGGGGAAGCCGACAATGATGTCGGTGGAGAGGGCGACTCCGGGAAGTTCCCGGCGTACCGTTCGTATCAAATCAAGATAGGTTTCCCGGTCATATTTGCGGTTCATGATGTTCAGAATGCGGCTGGAACCGCTCTGCACCGGCAGATGAATCTGCTCTGTGATGTGTTCTGATTCCTTCATGGCACGGATCACTTCAAGATCGATGTCCTTGGGATGGCTGGTCATGAAGCGAATCCGGCGTACGCCAGGGAGGTCATTGACCATGCGCAACAGCTGAGCGAAGCTCACCGGTTCCTCAAGGCCCTTGCCATAGGAATTGACGTTCTGACCCAACAGAGTGAATTCGACATAGCCCTGAGCAATCAGCTCGCGGATTTCCTGCAGAATGGCCTGGGGGGTTCTGGACTTTTCCCGGCCGCGGACATAGGGTACGATGCAGTAGGAGCAGAAATTGTCGCAGCCGTACATGATCGTCACATAGGCCGACAGTCCGGATTCGCGTTCTACCGGGACCCCTTCCACAATCCGCTGCTCATCGGACAGAATTTCCCGGACCTGAACTTTGTCCCGCTTGGCCTGGAACAGATATTCCGGGAACTTCCAGGCATTGTGGGTGCCAAATACAATATCAACATAGGGATAGCGCTTCAGGATGTGCTCCGCCACGCCCTGCTGCTGCATCATGCAGCCGCAGACTGCAATGATCATCTCCGGATTCTTCTCCTTGAGTTTTTTGAGCATGCCCAGATTACCGTAAACTTTCAGCTCAGCATTTTCCCGGACACAGCAGGTGTTGAAAATGATACAGTCTGCCTGATGCTTGAACGGAGTGGGTTCATATCCCATCCCCTTCAGCATGCCGGCCAGCTTTTCCGAGTCTTCCTCGTTCATCTGGCAGCCCCAGGTTTCAATGAAGTACTTCAGTCCCTGTCCCATGGGCTTTGCCTTGTCCGATTCCAGTGGTTTATACATAAGGATTCCATGCTCTGCCGAGCCGGAATCAGTGTGATTCAATGCGCTTTGTTCTTCAGATTTGCTTTGTTCCATTTCAGTTGTCACGGGAAATCACCTCTTCTATCTCGATATTATAACAGAAATCGACCACCTGTTCCAATTCTATGGGAAGTCGCCTGAGGGTGGTCTTTCGGGCGGCTATTTGAGCAGCGGCAGCCTTTTGAGCAGCAGACTTCAAAGCAATGATCCTCATAGCAACGAAGATAGTCCCTGTCCGATGAGTCTCTCGCTGATTTTACTCACCAACGCCCAAAAATCCTAGAGCTAATTGAAATGCGGCACGGAGAGAATTCGATCCATTCGGTTTCACCAGATCCCAGGTTTCTTCCGGGATTGGCTTCCATCATCCACTAGCCAGCCATGAATAAAGATCCTGCCCGTTGGACAGGATCTTTATATCAGTTCAGTTCCTCCGTACCGTCTCCTGCAGGCTTATCCGTCGATTCAGGTTAATCCCACATGACAGGTTAACTTCTCGAGACAGGTTAACTTCTCGAGACAGGTCAATTTCCCAGCAAGGATTTTCAAATGGGTGTCCGAGGAGCTTCGCATCACTGTTTTTTCTGGTAGATCCACTGACTTTTATTGTACATGGTCTTGAAGCCGTGTTCCTCATACAGGGAAATGGCCCGGGTATTGTCCTCATAGACTTCCAGCATGATCTGTCGTATGCCCTGCTCTTTGGCAGCGTTCAGCAAGGCGTCCAGCAGGATGTGTGCCAGTCCTCTGCCCTGATAGGGTGGCAGCACCCCGAAGTTGACCAGATAGAACGCAGAACTGTTGGTGATGATCTGGCCATAGGCACAGGGGGTGCCATCCCATCTGAGGAGCAGGGACAGCCGATCAATGTAGCTTTTGTTCTTCATTTCCGTCTGGACGTCGAGCCAGACCAGCGGCGTACGGCTTTTATCATGGAATACGCCGTTTTGAATGTTTACCCGGTCGGTCATGTCCTGAGAGGATTCGACCGGGGCGATTCGGATGTGCTCCAGGATCTCTTCCGACAGAGGATGACTCCGGTGAAACTCCAGAGGCAAATTCATGACCCGATGGTTTTTTTTTCGCAAAAATCCGATATGTTCCAGCACGCTTTCATTCAGCGGCCGGTCACAGGTATGATATTCAAATTTATCATGCATCAGCTTCAGACTGACTTTATCGAAGCATTCAGTCCGGATGAAATGGTAAAGCTCGTCCTGAGGCACCTCGACCCGGTCATCGAGAATCATCGTTTCGATGGGATGGACGACAGCTGCTTTCTTATAGTTCAGATAGAATACCGGCACCTGGCGATAAAACACCAGCTTGTCCACGGAACGGGCTGTCATCCGCGAGATAAAATTCTGATCAAATGTCTGGGGCTGCGCCGGTTGATTCAGCGTATTAAACAGTGCTGCCCGGGCAAAGAAATCAGGGTACTTCTGGAGATCCTCTGCTTGGGCGTTATGTAATTGAAAATCTGTCATAGCTGTCTCCTCTCCCCTTTTACTGGCCTGGTTCAGGCAGGACACTCAATACTCTTATTCTAAACCAAAATCAGGTTCTGATATATAATTTTGCTCAAAAAGATGACAATGGTGCCGCCTGGTGCTCCAAAGGATTCAGAATTTTGAATTTCATGATGCACAAGCCGGTTGACTGCCTGAATGAGCGGCTGGGGGCTACGCGAAAAAACGCACTCCGGAATCGGAGTGCGTCTGCAATGTTCGGTTTAACCGGGATTATTCGACAGCCTTCACGCTGAGGGATACTTTCTTGTCCTTTTCATTGGAATCCAGGACCATGACCTTGATGGTGTCCCCAATGGTCAGTACATCGCTGGGCTTTTCCACTCTGGCATGGGACAGCTGGGAGATATGAGCCAGTCCGTCGACGCCGGGTTCCAGTTCGATGAACGCGCCGAAGTCCGTGAAGCGGACCACTTTGCCAAGTACGATGGATTCATTCGGGTACTTCTCGGAAATGTTCTTCCAGGGATCTTCCTGAAGAGCCTTCATGGAGAGCGACAGCTTTTTGTTCTCCTTGTCAATGCCGATGATCTTGACCTGAACCATGTCACCGACCTTCAGAACGGAGGATGGCTTTGGAATCTTGCCGTGGGTGATTTCTGAAATGTGGAGCAGTCCATCCACGCCGTTAATGCTGATGAATGCGCCAAAGTCTGTGAGGCGCTCCACGCGGCCTTCATGAACCTGATCGACTTCCAGTTCTTCCCAGGTCTTGCCTTCCAGCGCCTGTTTCTCTTTGAGCATATGCTTCTTGCGGGATCCGACAATGCGGGTTGAGCCTCTTCTTTCTTCTGCCTCGATAACGTTGATGTCAATTTCCTGACCAACAAACTGCTTGAGGTCGCGGACTGAGTTAACATCGACATGGGAAGCCGGGATGAAGATGCGATGACCCTTGTAGAAGGCAACCAGACCGCCCTTGACTGCTTCCTTGACTCTGGCCGGGATGGTTTCATCCTTGCCCAGAACGGCCAGAAGCTCATCCTTGGATGCTTCGCGCTGTACTTCTTTTACAGACAGGATGTAGAAGGAATCATTCTCGATGGGACGGCGGATGATCTTAGCTTCTACTTCGTCTCCGATGGACATCAGATCGGTCAGTTTGGCTGAATCATCGAAGGAAACTTCGTCAAGGGCAAGTTTGCCGTCATTGCCGGCTCCGATGAGCGCGATGATGGCTTCTTTGTCATCCAGCTGAATGACTTTGCCTTTGATGATCTGTCCCATCCGAACCGGATGGTCATATTTCTGCATGAGTTCTTCCATGGTCATTTCTTCTTCGGGCTTTTCTGCAACGGCTTCTGCAACCGGCTCAGAAACTTCCACTGTCGCTTCTTCTGCAACCGGTTCAACAACTTCTTCTGCGACCAGTTCAGCAACTTCCTCTGTCACGGCTTCTGCTTCTTCAGCAACCGGAGCGGCAGTCTCTTCGACAGGCGCAGTCTGTGTCACTGCGGCTTCGTTGGTTGTTTCTTCCAGCACCGGAGTGTTCTCGTCAATTCTCATTTCGTCGTTCATAATAGTTCAATTGCCTCCTTGATGATCCAGTCCGGGGTTGACGCACCGGCTGTGACTCCAATTTTCTCGTAACCTTTGAGCTCTTCGATATATTGTTTTAATTCTTCAGCATTTTCCACAAAGAAAGTGTGATTGCAGTTTGTCTTGCAAATCTCATAGAGCTTCGTCGTATTGGAGGAATGCTTTCCTCCAATAACAACCATCGCATCCACTTCCCTGGAAAGTTTCGTGGTGGAGGTCTGACGCTGCTCCGTGGCGGCACAGATGGTGTTGATCGCAACCATTTCTTTGGTGCGGGTGGCCAGTGTTCCAATGAGTTTTTCCCAGTTGGACTGCCGTTCGGTGGTTTGAGCCACAACGCAACATTTCGCCGGGATGGTGAAGTCAACATCCCCTCCCTTGGAAATCAATGCGCTGTTGCCGCACCAGCCGTTGATGCCGATGACTTCCGGATGCGAAGCATCCCCGAGGATGATGATCCGATAGCCTTTGGCATGATACTCACTGACTTTGCGTTGAATGTTTGTAACGTATGGGCAGGTCAGATTCAGGACTTTATCCGTTATCGTACCCAGTTCTTCCAGTTTTGCCTTTGTCACACCGTGACTCCGGATCAATATGGTGTCATCCTTTGTTACACTGCCGAAGTTTTCTTCAGAAATTGCATGGATTCCGCTTTGTTCCAGCTTCTTCACCACATCGCTGTTATGGATCAGTTCTCCGAAGGTCAGAACCCGTCCTTTGGGATTTTTCATATCCAAAGCGTTGGTTACAGCCCTCTGAACGCCAAAACAGAACCCCGCGTGATCGGCCAGAATAATTTCTCTCATGGCTCTGCTCCTGTCCTCGACTTCGATTGGTTCATCGTGTCAGGATACACTCCAACACTCATACATTATACATGAAAACGGGCTGAATTTCCACCTTACCCATGATAAAACACGGGTTCGTCGGGCGTTGGCATCCCATCCCGCCGGCCCGCTTTCAGGCCCGGGTCAGTCAATCGGTGTCAGATCCGGACGCAGCGAGGCGGCTTCATGCAGATATACCGGAATGGTCCGGCGGTCTTTGGGCAGATCAAGCTGGATCTGAATGCGGATGCACATAGGCAGGGTCCCGACTACATTCATTTCATTGAAATGCAGAAGGGAGGCTCGCGTCAGACCTCGTTCCAGTCGAACATACTTCCCCGGATAGTCGCAGTCGATGTCCCGGGTGCAGGTGAAAATCACCGATACGATATCTTCCGGTTCAAAGGAGTTTGCCTGACGAATTCGATCCCAAAGTTCCAGTGTCCGCTCGCGTAGGTTTTCGGCTTCATTGGCAGTTACTGTGGTAGCTCCCCGCAGCGCGATCATAGGCTTACCCCCGCCAGATGGCCCGTCGAGATGGCAATCTGCAAATTGTAGCCTCCGGTAAAGGCATCGACATCGATGAGTTCACCGCAGACGGATCCGTTGGAATAGCGGATCAGTTTCATCGTGGAAGGATCGACTTCCGACACATCGACTCCTCCGCGGGAAATGATAGCTTCCGCCAGGGGCCGCGTGCCCTTTACGGTAAAGGTCAGATGCTTGATCGACTCAAGCAGCGCGCGGCGCTGCTGCTTTGTCACTGAATGAACCTTGGTATCGGGCGGAATCTTTGCCCGCTCCAGAATCAGGGGAATCAGCCGGCCGATCAGAAGATCGGACAGGCCATTCGCCAAATCTTTGTTCTGATATTTGGCAAAATCGCGCAGGATTCTGGCATCCAGCATTTCTTCCGTCAGTCCCGGTTTCAGGTCAATTTCACAATGCATAGAACCCTGCGTCCGCAGACAGCTGGCTGACAGTACCAGCGGACCGGATACTCCGTCATGGGTAAACAGCATCTCGCCCAACTCCTGATAAAGGACCCGTTTGCCTTCCAGCAGCGTAAATGTCACGTTCTTCAGGGAAACCCCGGCCAGCTGAACAACCTCGGGTTCTTTGACCGTCAGCGGGATCAGACTGGGCGTAAACGGCTGAGTTTTGATGCCCAGACCTTTTAGCATTCCCAGAATGCCGCCGTCGGATCCGGTCAGAGGGTAACTGCCGCCTCCCGCTGCCAGAATGTAATGATCCGCCGTCTTGAGTCCCCGGCTGGTCACCAGTCCGGTAATCTGTCCGCCGGTATGGCGAATGCCCTGGACCTGGGTTTCATATTCAATGGTTACGCCCAGCCGCTCCAGCTCCCGTCGAAAGACGCCGATTACATCGGAGCTTTTGTCCGACAGTGGAAATACCCGCTGACCCCGCTCTGTTTTCAGCTTCAGTCCTCTTTCTCTGAGCCAGTCCATCAGCTGAACATTGGAGTATGTATAAAGCGCGGAATACAGAAATTCCGGATTGCGTGGAATGGATGGGAAAAAATCACTGATATCAGAAGCATTGGTCACATTGCAGCGCCCTTTGCCCGTGATATACAGTTTCCTGCCGATTATTTTATTACGTTCCAGCACGGTCACTTCATGACCGCAGCCCGCCGCCGCGATGGCGGCCATCATTCCGGACGCTCCTGCGCCAACGATCAGTACTTTCAATGAGATTACCTTATCCTTCTTTGAGTTTGAGTCTGCTTAACAGACCTTTCTTTTTCAATATACAACACCTGCTCCTAATTTGCATCCACCGCCTGTCCCAGACGGCTGCTCCATCCGAACAATGTGGTTGAAATCCTTCGCTGCCGACTCAATGGTCGCAGTAGCGGCAGCTCGATGATTCTGCGATTCTGAGCATTGTCAGCAGATTCCGGGGCTTCTCATACAAAAATGGCGTGCAGGTTCATGGATCCATCCTGCAAAAAAAGAAAAACCAGACTTGCGAGAGCCACACCATATGATCTCACGTGTCTGGTTTTTTTGATGTTCTTTAATCTTTAATGGGAAAAATGATTCTTAGTAATCGCCCTGAGCCATCATTGCCTTGGCAACTTTGTCAAATCCAGCGAGGTTAGCGCCAGCCACGAGGTTGTAGCCGAAGCCGTATTTTTCAGCGGCGTCCATGGCGTTCTTGTGGATGTTGAACATGATCTGCTTCAGCTTGGCATCTACTTCTTCTTCGGTCCAGGAGAATCTCATGGAGTTCTGAGCCATTTCCAGAGCGGAAACGGAAACTCCACCGGCATTGGCTGCCTTGGAAGGTCCGACGATGAGGCCCTTTTCCTGGAAGTAGTTTACTGCTTCATTGGTGCAAGGCATGTTGGCGCCTTCACAGATGTACTTGATGCCGTTGGCAACAATCTGCTCAGCGTGTTCAATGCGGATGTCATTCTGCATTGCGCAGGGCATGATGATGTCAACTTTTCTGCCCCATGGTTTTTCTCCGGGGAAGAATTCCACGCCGAATTTGTCAGCGTAGTCCTTGACCTTGTTGCGGCCTGAGTTTCTCATCTCGACCATGTAGTTCCATTTTTCCGGGGTGTTGACGCCGTTCGGATCATAGATGTATCCGTCCGGTCCGGACAATGTAACGACTTTACCACCGAGGTGGCTGACCTTCATGCAGGCGCCCCATGAAACGTTGCCGAATCCGGAAACGGCCACAGTTTTGCCTTCCATAGTGTCATTCTCGTGCTTGAGGATCTCATTGCAGAAGTAAGCGATACCGAAACCGGTTGCTTCCGGACGAATCAGGGATCCGCCGTAAGGGATGCCTTTTCCGGTCAGAACGCCGTTCTCGAATACGCCCTTAATTCTCTTATAGGTTCCATACAGGTATCCGATTTCTCTTCCTGCAACACCCATGTCACCAGCCGGTACGTCAACGTCCGGTCCGATGTGGCGATACAGTTCCATCATGAAGCTTTCGCAGAAACGACGGATTTCAGCATCGGATTTGCCAGTCGGGTCGAAGTCAGCTCCACCTTTTCCGCCGCCGATCGGGAGACCGGTCAGGGAGTTTTTCAGGATCTGTTCGAATCCGAGGAATTTAATAATTCCAAGATAAACATTGGGCTGGAATCTCAGACCGCCCTTGTAGGGTCCGATGGCGCCGTTGAACTGAACACGGTAGCCTCTGTTGACATGCAGGTTGCCTGCATCATCTCTCCACGGAACCTTAAACATGATCTGCCGCTCGGGTTCTACAAACCGCGAGAGCAGGTTGTTTTCGATGTACTCAGGGTGCTGTTCCAGAATTGGTTTCAGTGAATGGAAGACTTCTTCCACCGCCTGGATGAATTCTGGTTCGTTGGCGTTTCTTTTTTTGACATCCTCAAGGACACTTTCAATATATTCTTTTGGTGCCATGATGTTGTTTGCCATGAATGATAACCTCCTAAACATGAATGTTACTGCTTACATAAACATTTTACTATCAAATGTCCGTTTTGTAAGGTCAAAATCAAACTTTACCACCTTTGCATAAAAACATTTACATAAACTACCTTTCTGTAATTTTCGTTCACAAAATTTTAAAAAAGGCCAAGAACTCAAATGTTAGTTTGATAAAATCGGCGAAAGTTATCGCTCTGATAAGTAAATTTCAGAAAATTTAACCCATTACAAATGGACTTTTAATAATAAGCATAAGTTGTCACTTATCGATATAAGCAAAAAACAACGGTGTCCAAAAACCGGGTGGTTTTTGGACACCGTGGAACGACATCAGTTGATGTCCGCTGAACATCAGGTCAGGAATACTTTGTTCTCTTCCCAGATTTCTTCCAGCTTGGAGAACGTTTCGCTGACTGCCTGGCGGCGCTTCAAACCGACTGAGATGATGATGGCGTTGATAATCGACATGGGTGCTACCAGCGAATCGACGAAGGAAGCCATGTTGCTCTGAGCGATGACCGTCAGATCAGAAATGGCTGCCAGTGGCGACAACAGCGAATCCGTCAGGCACAGCACCTTAGCGCCGCGGCCGCGGGCAAATTTCAGGATCTGGACTGTTTTGATCGAATAGCGCGGGAAACCGATGCCGATAATGACATCATTGGGTCCCAGATGGAGCATTTGCTCATAAATGTCGCTCATCCCATGCTGCAGCACAAGAACGTTGTTCAAAATCAGATTCAGGTAGAAACCGAGGAATTCCGACAGCGCGGAGGAGCTGCGCAGGCCGATGATATATACTTTGTTGGCATTGACGATATGGTCGACAAAGGCATCAAAGGTTCTCTGGTTTACCTTTTCCATGGTGGTTCGGATGTTTTCCATATCAGCCTTGAGCACACTTTTCAGCGCATTTTCCTCATCCACCAGATCATTGGTCAGTTCCAGGCGCTGAACCGCGGTCAGTTTGGTCTTAACCAGTTCCTGCAGTGATTTTTGCAGTTCCGGATAGCCCTCATAGCCCAGTTCAATCGCAAAGCGAACCACCGTGGATTCAGAGACGCCGACATTCTGCCCCAATTTGGCAGCTGTCATGAAGGCGGCCTTGTCATAATGCTTCAAAATAAAGTCGGCGATCATTTTCTGACCTTTGGACAGTCGCGTAAACTTGGACTGGATGATCCTCATCAGATCCAGGTTGGTAGTTTCCATGCAGATTATTCCTTCCTTTTTTCCACAGTCAATAAGCTGGGAGGCTGATTGCTTCGATTGATAAAGTTGTAGTGGATCACACCGTAGTCACGTTCCGGGAGGGCCTGCACAAAATCAAGCACCGCCCTGGCCTCTTCCCCGCCATCGTGGCCTGTATAAAGAGCGATGGAAATAAAGCCGCCGGGACGGAGAATATGCAGTGCGGCCTGAAGTGACGGGATGGTCCGGTCGGCCGTGGTGGTCGTCTGTTTGTCCCCACCGGGTAGATACCCTAAATTATACACGATCAGGTCTGGATTTGCATGAAAACTTTCAATTGCAGCATGGTCCATGCAATATTTCATGACATTCGATTTTGCCGGGTAGTTTTCCACCGCATGCGGCAGAATATCCATTGCAATGACTTCCTCGAACCAGTCGGCCAGAAAATCCGCATCGTGACCATTGCCCAGCGTGCAGTCCATGGCCAGCTTCCCGCCATCGGGAAACAGGCTGCGAATGATCCGGTGAGACAGGTCGCTGACTCCGGTCACCAGGGAAAAGCGGCTCATTCGGACTTCTCCTGGCCCCAAAGCGTCAACTGGGTCTCTTCCCCCTCGTCATCATCCGGAAGTATCTCCAGATCACCTTCCTCAGAGCCTGTTCCTACCCGCCGGAGCAGGGATTGATAGGTTTCATCCTCTGAGAAGGCCTTGAGGTTGGAAAAGCCGAACTGACGCAGGAATTCATCGGTTGTCGCATAGAGTTTTGGTTTGCCTGGCACGTTCTTTCGGCCAATGACCGTAATAAAGCTTCGTTCCAGCAGCTTGCTGAGGACATAGTCAGAACTGACGCCGCGGATTTCATCCACCTCCACCCGGGTTACCGGCTGCTTGTAGGCGATGATGGCCAGGCATTCCAGCGCGCCCTTGGACAGAGTCTGTCGTTCGTTGACCTGGGCGAGCTTGAGCACCGAACTGGAATAGTCCAGTTTCGTGGTCAGCTGGATCCGATCCTCCAGCCGAATAATCTGAAGACCGCGCTCTGCCCTCGCGTAATCCAGCGCCATCTCCTCCAGCAGCATCTCCACAGCATCCGGCACCACGTCCAGCAGTGTGGCCATTTCCCGAACCGTCATGGGATCCCCGGCTGCAAACAGCACCGCTTCCAGCCGGCCTTTCAGCTCTTCCTTTCGAATGAGCGTCCCCTTATTCCAGTGTTCCAGTCGGTCCATGGTTGCTTCCTCCTTGTGGTGCTTCCCAATCATCCGGCAGTTCCTGCTCGGCTCGTTCCTGTATAATCAGCTCGCCGCCCGCCTCGGACTGATAGACCACAACGTCCAGATTTCGAACCATCTCCAGCAAAGCCAGGAAAAAGACGATGATTTCCGATCGGCCGCTGGCTTGCTCCATGATCTGGGAGAAGCGGAACGATTTATATTTTTGCAATGTATCTTTCAGTTCTTCGATCTTATCTTCCACCTTGAATGCGTCCGTGCTGATGCGGCGTTCAATCACGGTGGAGGTATTCATTTTGTCCTTCTGGCGGTCCAGCAGTTCCATGTAGAGCAGGAAAAATTTGTCCGGTCCGAAATTCGGCGGAATGATGATTTCAATGGTTCGATCCTCCGGCAGCGTCATGGGCAGGCGTGTCACCAGCACATCCTCCTGATGGAACCGGCTCATCAGGTCATAGGCTTTCTCCCGGAAGAATTCATATTCCTGCAGCTTATGCAGGAGCAGTTCGCGGGAAGGAATTTCGGCCTCATCCGCTGATTTTTTGGGCAGAAGTTCCCGGCTTTTGATTTCAATCAGTGTCGCTGCCAGCACAAAAAATTCAGTAGCGACTTCCAGATCGAGCTCTTCCATCGCGCGAAGAACGGCCATGTACTGTTCCGTGATTTCATATATTTTGATGTCGGTAATTTCCATTTTGTTGACCTTGATCAGTTTCAGCAAAAGATCGAAGGGTCCTTCAAAATTATCTAAATGAAGATTAATCTGTTCCATGGCAATGTCTCCTACCTTGGAATTATATCACAGAGGCAAGGGCCTTCCCATGCTATACTGAGATCATGGATACCAAAGCTTATATTGAATTTTTATCAAAGACAACAGAATACGCCCTGGAGGCGGAAGTTTGGTGCGGCCCCAAGCCGGGCCTGGTTGACCGGTATAATTCCGGCAGTCACGAGGATATGGACCTGAACAGCTTCCTGATCTCGGCCCGGACGCTGCGGCCATGGTTTGCTCAGTTTATGACCCTGGCGGCGGCCAGTCCGACGGATCTGGTATTGCCCAGGCTGCGCGCTGCCGGCATGGCAGCCGAGAAAAGCATGCTCAAAGCCACCGGGGGGGCCAATACCCACAAAGGGCTGATCTTCAGTCTGGGGCTGGTTTGCGCCTGCATGGTCCGCCTGTCCCTGCGCTGCGAGCGTCCGCTGACTGCCACGGACATCCCTGATTTAAGAGACCTGATCCGGCTGAATGCCTCCGGGTTGACCGGAGAACTCACAGCCGGGGCACATCCCACTCATGGCCAGGCTGTCTACAATCAGTACGGTCTCAAAGGAATCCGGGCGGAGGCAGAAGCCGGCTTTCCGGCTGTGTTTGAAGTGGGACTGCCTCGACTGGCGGACTATCAGACTCAGTATTCTGATCCGGACCTGCCCTGCCTGATGACGCTGCTGGAACTCATTCTGGTTACCGGAGACACCAATCTGGTGCGCCGGGGCGGCTTGACCGGGCTACATTTCATGCGGGAGCAATCCCGAAACCTTCTCAAATCCAGTCCTTCCCTGACTCCGCCGGAACTGATCCAGTCGTTTCAGCGCTTTGACGAAGCGGCAACCCGGCAAAACCTGTCCCCCGGGGGCGCGGCAGACCACCTGGCTCTGACCCTGTTCCTGGAGCGGGCACTGTCCCCTGACAGCAACTCAAAGATTGGTGCCATCTAAGGATGATCATCTTATTACCAAACATGTCAAAGCCAGCCATCCGGCCAGAATCATACTGGACGGATGGCTGGCTTTGTTTGACTTGAATGACTTGAATGACTTGAATGACTTGGTTGTCTTAGTTGTCTTAGTTGTTTTAGTTGTCTTAGGTGTCTTTCGTGGCGGATCTGATGGATTGGGCAGTCACCCTCATTCAGACGTCCAGTGAACTATTCCATCACGACATCCAGAATATAATCGGTTCGTACCGGCGGCACCGCACCGATCTGAAATGCCTTGCGAGCCAGCAGTGCCGATTCCTCCGGATTCCGGTCATTGTACTTCAGGACACAGAGCACATCGCCTGGTTGTACCGGGTCTCCCACCAACTTTGTTAAATGGATGCCGGCAGCATAATCCAGGTGATCTTCCTTTGTCTGGCGGCCAGCTCCCAGATGCATCGCCGCGTAACCGATATCGGTTGCCGTGATTCCGGTGACATAGCCGGCGACATCGGAGCGGATTTCCCGTTCGTTCTGTGTCTGCGGCAGCAAAGAGTAATCATCCACTATGGCCGGATTTCCGCCTTGATTGGCAATGAACTCCCTGAATTTGAACAGCGCCTGACCGGAGGCAATCACTTCTTCAACCAGGGGTTTTGCCTGTTCCATGCTGGCGGCTTTTCCGCCCAGCCAGATCATGTAGCTGGCAATGGTCAGAGCCACATCGTACAATCCGCGGATTTTCTGTCCCTTGAGGATTTCAATGGCTTCGATGACTTCGTTGGCGTTGCCGATTTCATGTCCCAGCGGTTCATTCATGTCCGTAAGCACCGCAACGGTTTGACGACCCAGGTGATTGCCGATCTCCACCATGGTCTTGGCCAGAATTCGCGAGTCTGCCAGATCTTTCATGAAAGCGCCTTCGCCGGTTTTAACATCCAGGACAATGGCATCCGATCCGGACGCCAGCTTCTTGCTCATAATGGAAGCGGCAATCAGTGGGATAGAGTCGACAGTTTCCGTAACGTCGCGCAGAGCGTAGAACTTTTTATCCGCCGGCGTCAGATCACCGGTCTGACCGGCCAATGCAACGCCATGACGCTGAACGTTCTCAATGAACTGATCCAGTTCGATCTGCGTGGAAAAACCGGGAACGGATTCCAGTTTGTCGATGGTACCGCCTGTATGTCCCAGGCCCTTGCCGGACAGCTTGGCGACCGGAATGCCCAGAGCGGCTACCACCGGCAGAACGATCAGACTGATTTTGTCTCCGACGCCGCCGGTAGAATGCTTGTCCACCTTGATCCCGGGGATCGCCGACAGATCCATGGTGTCACCGGATTCCACAAACGCCATGGTCAGGTCGGACGTTTCTTCCTTTGTCATGCCTTTGAACCAGATGGCCATGAGCAGCGACGAGATCTGGTAATCCGGAATGGTTCCTTTGGTGTATCCGTCGACAAAGTAGCGGATTTCCTCGGGTGTTAGTTCCAATCCGTGTTTTTTCCTGCGAATGATATCCGTGATTTGCATGCAGTGCATCCTTTCCCTGAATCTATGAAGTCAGGACGTCCTAAATGAAGCTGATGCCATGAAGGCTGTTTTCGATGCCAAGGTAAGCCAGGATGGATTTGCCAATGTCGGTGAAAGAGGTCCGGACACCCAGATCCTTTGGTTCCATATTCTTACCGTAAACCAGCAGCGGAATATACTCCCGCGAATGGTCCGTGGATTCATTGGTCGGATCGCAGCCGTGGTCGGCGGTGATGATGAGAAGGTCCTCGTCTTTCAGCTCGCTGAGCAGCTGGGGGATCCAGACATCCACTGCTTCCAGGGCAGCTTTGTAGCCCTCCGGGTTGTTGCGGTGGCCAAAGAGCATGTCAAAATCCACCAGGTTGATGAAAATCAGGCCATCCGAATCCTCCCCGACTGCTTCCAGGGTTTTTTGCATGCCGTCTTCGTTGCCGCTGGTCCGGACGGTTTTGGTAATGCCTTTGCCATTGAAGATATCGTTGATCTTGCCGACACCGTAGACCTGCTGTCCGGCTTCCTTGATATAGTCCATCATCGTTTTGCAGACGGGATCCAGGGAGTAATCGTGACGATTGGAGGTCCGCTGGAAGGTTTCGGCGGATTCGCCGATAAACGGACGGGCAATGACACGACCGACGGTCCAGTCGCCCATGAGCATTTCTCTGGCGATCTCACACATTTTGTATAGTTCCGGCAAAGGGATCACTTCTTCGTGAGCGGCGATCTGGAAGACCGAATCCGCTGAAGTGTAGATAATCGGCTTCCCGGTTGCAACGTGTTCCTCGCCCAGTTCCTTGATGATCTCCGTCCCGGAAGCGACGACATTGCCCAAGGTGCCCCGGCCAATGCGCCGTTCGAATTCAGCCATGATATCCGGAGGAAATCCATCCGGATAGGTGTTCAAAGGCGTGTCCAGAATGCAGCCGGAAATTTCCCAGTGGCCCGTCACCGTATCCTTGCCCACTGAAGCTTCGGCAGCTTTGCCGTAGGCCGCGGTCGGGCTGTTCTGGGCAGGCACTCCCTTCAGTTCATGTATGTTGCCAAGTCCCATCTGACCAAGATTAGGCAATTTTAATCCTCCGGTCATCGCTGCGGTATTTGCCAGGGTATTGGATCCGGCGTCACCATACTGGTCGGCATCCGGCATTGCGCCGATACCGACAGAATCTAAAATCAATAAAATCGCTCGTTTCATTTGCTGTCTCCTCATTCGATTATTTTCTATGTTCCATGTCTCAATTGTTCATAAGTAAGCCTGCGCAGAATCCACGAAGATAGAATTTTAAACTTCGGATGCTGTTCAGACAAGACGCTGTTCAAACAGGACGCTGTTCAATCCAGATGAAGCAGTACCTCACAGAATCGGAGCTGACTGCGTCTTCCGGGTACACAATTCTCATTCTATTATTGCATGCAGAAGTGTCGGTTTCATCACGCATTTGTTAACAAAAAGAAAGATTAGCAATTGACACAACAGGCAGTGCACTGTCCTGTTTATACGATACAGCGCTGGAATCATCGTTTTGCACGGTCCATGACAACGATCCTGCCTAATCGTTGCGCCCAGATTCTCGATTATTCAGCTGTACTCTGCTGCGCGGTATCTTTCGTCTCCTGAGCTGTCAAAAAACTCTCCCTGATGACAGAAATCAATCCGCCGTCAGGGAGAGCTGCAGGTTTTGTGTTAGGTTCAGATTATGGAAGATACTGCTTATAGAAGTTACTGCCTGGCCGGAAACCGATTAAGCCCTGGGATGCGTGTGGTTGTAGATCTCCATGAGCTTATTTTTCTTCTTCAGTTCTTCATAGCGCAGCGTCGCGTTGATATCGGTATGTCCAAGCATTTCCTGAACAGCCTTCATATCAGCACCGTTGTCCAGAAGATGCACGGCAAAGGAATGCCGCAGCGTATTCAAGTTGACTTCTTTGGTAATGCCAACCTGATCCTTATAGGTTTTCAGCAGTTTCCAGATGCCCTGACGGGTAATGGTGTCCCCCTGATTGGAAGTAAACAGGAAGGTGGAGCTTTCATTGGCCATCCGATCGCGGATCGTCAGGTAATGATTCAGTGATTCCACGGCCTTGCTGCCGATGGGAATCAGACGTTCCTTGCCTTTGCTGCCCGTTCCGACGATGTACCGCTTTTCCAGGTTGACGTCTGAGAGTTTGAGGTGAATCAATTCCGATACTTTCAGCCCGGAAGCATACAGCAGTTCCAGAATGGCGCGATCTCGTTTCCCTTTGTTGGATTCCTGATCCGGGGCTTCCAGAATCTGGCGGATCTCATCGACTGTCAGAATTTCCGGGAGGTCACGATCCAGATGCGGCAATTCATAGTATAGAATGGGCGCTTCCAGAACATAGCCCTGCCGACGCAGGAATTTATAGAAATTACGCAGCGTAACCAGGTTTCGGATAATGGAAGACTTGGAGATTCCTGAATCCATGAGGTATTCCGTATAGGACACGATCTGGAGTTCTTCAAACTGCTGCAGGCTCAAGGACTCTTCTTTCATGAAGACTTCGAACTTCCTGAGATCCCGCCGATAAGCATCGATGGTATTTTGTGACTTGCCCTGACTTGCCAGGCTGGTCAAATAGACATTGATTTGTTCATCCATCATCGCATCAGCCCATCCAGGTAGAGCGCGCAAAGACTTTTGGCGTCTTTCAGCTCACCGCTCCGGATACAGGCCGTCACCTCCTCTGGTGTCATTTCAAAATATTCAAAAGACTCATCCGCATCGCCATCCAGGGGATCTTCCCGAAGGTCTTTCGCTCGGTAAATGTAGAGGACTTCATCGGAGTAACCGGGGCTGGTCAGAGCTTCACCCAAAAATTCCATGGATCCGGGGTAATAGCCGGTTTCTTCCTGAAATTCCCTGCGGGCGGTATCCAGCGGATCCTCTCCCGCCTCCAGTTTACCGGCGGGCAGTTCCAGTACTGCTTCTTCGAAGGGTTTACGGAACTGACGAAGCAGGATCATTCGATTCTGGTCGGTATAACCGAGAATCACAACGCCGGCGGCGTGTCGGATGATTTCACGACGGGAATGATTTCCAAGATCAGTTTTCACTTCATGCAATTCCAGGGTCACAATTTTCCCTGAATAGAGTATTTCTTTCTTTATTGTCGTTTCTTTGTTGATCATGGAGTCCCCCTTCATCATTTGAATACTGCAAACTAGAAATTAAATATTGGATATTATTTATTATGTAAATACATATTTCTATCAATTATCTCATAGAATTTGGGAAAAAGGAATGGATCGACTGTATACAATCAAGTTTCATTTTGATCATTATTATGTTAATACCATGATAATCAATTCGATCGCAATGTACAAGCCACTTTTGTTAAAACAAAAGAAAAAATCCCACCATCGGCGGGACAAATGCTAGTATTACACGCGGATCAGCCCTATTTCCTAAAGAGCCCTTATTTATTCGGTACCGGATTTTTGCCGGCTGCCGGCTTCTTTCTTTTTTCTGTCGTCTCTACCAGTTCTTTCGCGTTGGCGAGGATCGTGGAAGTTAATTCTGAACCGGCCAGCATTTTAGCAATCTCCAGAACCTTGTCCTCGGCAGTGGCAACGGACACCTGGGAATAGGTACGCCCTCCCCGTTCCGCTTTCTGTGCCACCAGATGATGATCGGACCAGGCGGCAATCTGAGGCAGATGAGTGACACACAGAACTTGCGTGTTCTCGGAAATCTGATGCATCTTCTCGCCCACTGCCTGGGCGATGCTTCCGGAGATTCCGGTGTCGATCTCATCAAAAATGACGGTTGGAGTTCCTTCCCGGTCAATGAAGGAGGCTTTCAGTGCCAGCATGATTCGGGAGAGCTCTCCGCCGGAGACAATTTTTTCCAATGGTTTCTTCGGCTCCCCGGTATTGGTGGAAATCAGGAAGCGGACTTCATCCGTTCCGTTCTCGGTAAATGCCTCCCCTTCCAGGATCTGGGGCATGAAATCAGCCTTGCCCAGACCGACGAACTTCAGCTCTCGGTTGATTCGGTCGGACAGTTCCACTGCGGCAGATTTGCGCAGTACAGACAAAATAGCTCCGGCTTCCAGCGCTTCTCCCTTGAGTCGATGGATCTCCTGCTTGAGTGCGGCGATCAGTTCCTCGGCATGGGTCAGTTCATAGAGTTCGTCTTCCATCCGGCTGAGTTCTTCCAGAACCGCCTGGGTCGTGGGTCCGTACTTCTTGCGCATGGCGTCGTAGATGTACAGTCGACCGTTGATCTCATCCAGCTCATTGCCGTCAAAATATACTTCATCTGCGATACTGGTCAAATCCCGACGGGCTTCCACCAGATTGTAAAACGCATCTTCGATCACCTGCGCCAGTTTGCCGGCTTCCTCAAAGACTTCTCCTACGGAGCGCAGTGAGCGGATGGAATGATCCAGCGCATCCAGCGGTTCATCGGACAGTGCCTGTCCGGCATCCTTGAGCGCTTCTCCGATTTTCTGAGCATGAGACAGCATTTTTTCCTTGCTGCGCAGTTCTTCTTCTTCTGTCTCTGATAAGCCGTGTTTTTTAATTTCTTCGACCTGATACGATAAAAAGTCCATCAGCTTGTCCCGTTCGTTATTGCGCGTCAGGACCGCCAGTTTTTGTTCTTTTTCTTTCAATGTGACATACAGATCACGATAAGCCCCGAATTCCTCCGAATGACGGATTCTGCCGTATTCATCCAGGTATTCGAGATGGTTTTCAGGGTCCAGCAAATTTTGATTGTTGTGCTGGCCGTGAATGTCCAGAAGAAACGGACTGATCTGTTTCACGGTGGCGACCAGCACCGGGTGGCCGTTGATGGCCGCGGCGGAGCGGCCCGTTTCGGAATTTTCCCGAAACAGAGTCAGGGTCTCCCGGACCGGGATCTGCTCCCGGCTGAGCATCTCTTCCAGACCGGGAGTCATGTCGAATTCGGCTTCCACTGAGGTTTTGCTTTTGCCTGAGCGGATGAATTCACGGTTGAATTTCGTGCCCATCACATAGCTGATGGCATCGATGAGGATGGACTTGCCCGCGCCGGTCTCTCCGGTCAATACGGTGAAGCCGTCCTGAAACGAGCATTCCAGATGATCCATTAAGGCAAAGTCTCGAACCGTCAGATGGCGAAGCATAGATTCTCCTTATTCGTGGTTGCGGACCATGGAATCGATCCGGCGGACGAAAGCCTCCGCTTTCTTGATGTTGCGGAACATAACAAAAATCGTGTTGTCACTGGCTAGGGTGCCGGCTACTTCTTCCAGTCCCAGCTGGTCAATGGCTTCCGCTACTGCCCCGGCGGATGCGGTTAAGGTTTTGATCACTACCATGTGTTCGATGTACTCCACATGGGTGATGGAGTTTTGCAGAATGGACATGATCTGATTGTCAATGACCTTGGGTTCATTGACGGACAGGATGTACTTGTATTTTCCGTTCTTTCCCAGAACTTTGGTCAGGTGGAGGTTCTTAATATCCCGGGAGATGGTCGCCTGTGTGATCTTGAACCCTTCTTTTCTCAGTTCTTCCGCCAGTTCTTCCTGTGTTTCAATGTTTTTGGTGGTGATGATGTCAAGGATCTTGTTCAGTCGTTTTGCTTTCATCCGTTTCCTCCTAATAGGTATCCTGCGCTTTATATACTACTTTTTTTCGTAATACATCAAAATAATCATAACCGTCCAGGCGAACAATGTGGGCTCTGTGCCCGGAATCCGTGATTTCAATGGTTCGGTTGGTGTCGATGTTGAAATTCTGCTGACCGTCCACCGACAGATTATAGCTGGAAACATCTCCCTTAACCTGGACGGTGATCTGGGACTCTCCGGCAATGACCATATTTCGTACCCCCAGGGTATGGGGGCTGATCGCCGTCATGGAGATGGCATTGACTGTGGGATATACAATTGGACCGCCGGCGGACAGGTTGTACGCCGTGGATCCGGTCGGTGTGGCAAAAATGACGCCGTCGCCCCGGAAGGACGTGGCATGATGCCCATCAATGAAGATCCGATAATTCATGATGCGTCCCAGTGAACCTTTGGTCACGACGACATCGTTCATGGCGACGAATTCTTCCACGACATCATCCGCCATGAACCGGGTTTTCAGCATATGGCGATGTTCGATGGTATATCGGCCGTCCCGGATCAGCTGAAAGGCTTTTTCCGCATCCAGATATTCTACGGCAGTCAGGAATCCCAGCGTGCCGATATTGATTCCCAGCATGGGGATTTCCAGGCCATGGATGAGCCGGGCAGCGGACAGGAACGTTCCATCCCCGCCCAGCACCACGAACAGATCCAGATCCAGCAGATCCACCGTAGGGTGCTCATAACTGTCAAAGGCAACAATCTCGCATTGCGGGAAATACTGTGAAAGTAAATCCTGTATTTTATTCTGTATCAGTTCATCCGGATCCTTGTCCCGGTTTATGCCGAGCCCGATGACCCGGATCTCGTTTAAGGCTTCCTGTTTACTCATGGGTTCCCCTTAGCCGGTCTTCCGGTTGATCCAGGGCGCGGAACGCTTCTGCCACAATGCTTCCAAGCGGAAACCGGTCTGTTTGGGACGGCCGTGCCGGATCGTTATGTTTTTCAATGTATAAAAGGTATTCGATGTTGCCTTCGGGCCCTTTCAGAGGGGAATGGGTCAGTCCCAGCAGCTCAAACCCGCAGGCTTCGCAGCAGTCCAGGACTTTTTGCAGAACCTCCTCGTGCTTTTGAGGATCTTTGACGACACCGGCTTTGTTATGAGCTCCCCGGCCGGCTTCAAACTGGGGCTTGATCAGGAGGATCGCCTGACCGGAGCCGCGCAGGGCCTGGTGGAGCGGTTCTGCCAGAAGGCAGGCCGAGATGAAAGACACATCCATGGTGGCAAAGTCAAAATCCCTGAGTTCTTCCGTCAGTTCAGGCGGTATGGACCGAAAGTTCAACCCGGAGTATTCCTTCACCCGGGGATCCTGCTGCAGGATCGGATCCAGCTGACCGTGTCCGACATCAATCGCAGCGACATAGGCGGCGCCTTGTTCCAGCATTACCTGAGTGAATCCACCGGTGGAGGCACCGACATCCAGACAGCGGCAGCCTTCCAGAATGGGATGGAACGCCTCCAGCGCCCCAAGCATCTTCTGAGCTCCCCGGGAAACATAGCGGCGGCCTTCGCCCAGATAACGGACCTGATCTGTGTCCTTCACCTGGTAGCCTGGCTTGATGCATAGCTTGTTGTTCACCATAACTTTTCCAGCCTTGATTTCCTCGCTGGCCGCCTCCCGGGCAGGCAGGAAGCCTGCCCGGATCAGGTACTGATCAAGCCTGGCCATGAGAAGTTTCCTCAAAGGCATTTTTTACCTGGGCTATGATGCGATCGACGCTCAGGCCGTATTTTTCATAGATGATCTCCACATCCCCCTGTTCGATGAACGCGTCATCGTAACCCAGGGGCAGGAAGAATCCCTTGAAGCTTCGTCCGGCCAAATCGGCCAGTACGGATTCGCCGAACCCGCCATGCAGGATGCCGTCTTCCAGGGTTACAATCAGCCGGGTGTTCCGGACCTGATCCAGGAAGTCTGAATCCAGCGGTTTGATGAACGGGGCATGGACAGCCTGAGCCCTTAAGCCCTGTTCGCGAAGACGGCTGGCGGTTTCCCAGGCTCGCGCCGTCATCTTGCCCACTCCGATCAGCACGATGTCAGGGGCCGTGTCGGACTCCGGATCCAGCCGTTCCCAGACTCCCGGAGTAAACTGCGTTAGCGGAGGAAGCTGGATTCCCTTCTCATCGCCGCCTCGGGGGTAACGAATGGCCAGAGGACCGGTAAACTGCGTCGACCAGCGCACCATCTGAGCCAGTTCGGCCATGGATTTGGGCGCCATAACCGTCATATTGGGAATCATGGACAGGTAAGCGAGATCAAAAATACCCTGATGGGTTTCTCCGTCGTCTCCGACAATGCCTCCCCGGTCCAGACAGAATGTAACATTGAGATTTTGGATGCAGACATCATGAATCAGCTGATCCAGACTGCGCTGCAGGAACGTGGAATAGATTGCGACATAGGGTCTCAATCCGGAAATTGCCATGCCGGCGGCTAACGTCACAGCATGTTCTTCGGTGATCCCGACATCGAAAAAGCGGTCGGGGTAGGCCGTTGAAAAGCCCTGAAGTCCCGTCCCTTGCGGCATGGCCGCGGTGATGGCGACCAGATCGGGATGATCCGCGGCCAGCTCGGTCAGCGTACTGCCGAATACTTTGGAGTAATTGGTGCTGGAACTGAAGCAGATTTCACCATTTTCACAGTCAAACGGCGCAATCCCGTGAAACTTGTCCGGATGCTGGACCGCAAAGTTATAGCCCCGCCCTTTCTGAGTAATGGCGTGGACGATGACCGGTCCGTTGACTTCCCGGGCTTTCTTGAGAATCTTGCTCATTTCCTTGATGTTGTGGCCATCCACCGGTCCCAGGTATTTGATCCCCATGTTTTCGAAGATCATGCCTTCCTGTTCCACGACCATGGCCTTGACGGAATCCTTGACCCATTTGGCGGTCTGCGAAAGGGAATCGCCCATGGGCAGTTTCTCTACATTTTTCTGGAAGCTTTGCTTGAACTTTTCATAATGCACATCGCTGCGCAGCTTGGACAGATAAAGGCTCATGGAGCCGACATTGCGTGAGATGCTCATTTCATTGTCATTGAGGACGATAATGAGCGGTGTCTGCCGGAACCCGACATCGTTCAGCGCTTCCCAGATCATGCCGCCGTTGAAAGCCCCGTCGCCGATGACACAGACCACGGAGTGGTCCTGCTTTTTGATATCCCTGGCGCGGGCCATCCCAAGCGCTGCCGAGATCGAGGTGGAGGCATGGCCGGTGTTGAAATGATCATAGGGCGATTCGGTCGTTTTGGGGAATCCGGACAATCCGCCATATTTGCGCAATGCCTTGAACCCGCCGGCCCGTCCGGTAAGAATTTTATGGACATAGCTTTGGTGGCCGACGTCAAAGACAAGCCGGTCCTGTAAAAAGTCGAAGACATTATGCAGCGCAATGGTCAGTTCCACCACACCCAGATTGGGAGCCAGGTGGCCGCCGGTTTTTGACACGGACTGGATCAGAAACTGACGGATTTCGGCTGCCAGCTGATTCAGTTCGTCCAGGCTCATATCAGGCAGGGTCTTGGGACCCCGGTACTTCTTCAATATTTCATACATAGCATTCCTCTAGTGGTCGCGCCGGGCAAAATAACGGATCACGGCTTCGAGCAGGCCGTCTCCGGGATGTTCGGTCAGACGGAAGAGGTCGCGGCGCAATTCTTCCAGTCTAATTTTCGCCTGTTCCAGACCCAGAAGCGACACATACGTTGATTTCTCATCTCTGGCATCTTTTCCCACCGATTTTCCCAGGGTCTCCTGATTCGATTCTACATCGAGAATGTCATCCTGAATCTGGAACATCAGGCCAAGCTTATGCCCTAAAGAGCGCATGGCTTCGACTTCGGTTTCGGAGCAGCCTGCCAGTAGACAGGGCGCTGTCACGGAGCTGGTTATAATGGCCCCGGTTTTGTTGCGGTGCATTTCTTCCAGGGCCGGCAGGTCAATGACCTGTCCTTCCGACTGGATGTCCAGCACCTGACCGGCAATCATGCCGTCCTTGCCCGCAGACTGGGCGAGCTCAACCATGGCCCGGGCTCCGTTTGGAGTTCCGCCATAGGCTGACATTAAAAGCAGAAGTGCTTCATTGAGCAGAGCGTCTCCGGCCAGAATGGCCAAAGCTTCGCCAAACACCTTATGGCTGGTGGGTTTCCCCCGGCGCAGATCATCGTTATCCATCGCCGGGAGATCATCGTGAATCAGGGAATAGGTATGGATCATTTCCATGGCCAGGGCCATGGGCATTACTTCGTCCTGAGACAGTCCGCAGCGCTCGGCAGCGCCCAGTACCAGGAGCGGCCGGAACCGCTTACCTCCCGCCAGCAGGGAGTAAGCCATGGCTTCCTGTAATGCGGCTGGGCAGGTGAACGCTTCCGTCTGGAAGCGCAGAGCTGCTTCAATTTGCCGCTGCAGCTCAGGAATCTGATTTTCTGGCGTCAACGGGCTATTCAAAGGCAACTTCCTCGCCCTGCTGGTTGATCAGAAGGATCTTTTCCTCTGCCTCCTTGAGCCGGCTCTCTAACTGGCGGCACAATTTCATGCCTTTTTCATAGTGGATCAGCTGGCTGTCGAGGCTGGTGGCGGGATCTTCCATTAATTTGAGAACTGCCGTGAGCTCTTCCATCAGCTGTTCATAGGAAGCGCTGGTATCAGTTGGTTTCCCGTTCAATTCCATTGAGTTTTTCTCCTTTCTGATAAGTGGCTTCGCCGTCGCGGACTCGGATCCGGAACATATGGGCCGCATCCAGGCTGCTGACGGTTTTCAGTACTTCATTCGATTCATTTTGAATGATCGCATAGCCCTTATCGAGCACGTTGTATGGATTATAGGCGGACAGCAGTGACGTGGCACGCTCCAGCCGGCGTTCTTCCCGATCGAGGCGCAGTCGGATTGCCTGAGCCATCCGTTCTTTGTGATCGGATACGTTTTTCATTTCGTTGACCAGAATGGTCCGAGGATCATTCTGGCGAATAAAGCGAAGGTTCATTACCAGATGGGATTTCTCCTGGCGCATCCTGGCTTCCATCAGCTGTCGCAGCCGACGCTTCTTATCCAGTATCTGGCCTAAATTGTCCATCCGGTTGGGGATGGTCAGTTCGGCTGCCTGACTGGGCGTGGCAGCCCGAAGATCCGCGGCAAAATCGGCGATTGTAAAGTCGATATCATGGCCAATTCCGGTGACTACCGGTATTCGGGAAGCCCGAATCGCATAAGCCATTGCTTCGGAGTTGAAGGACCACAGGTCCTCGATGGAGCCTCCGCCCCGGGCGATGATGATGGTATCAATATCCCGGCGCTGATTGATTCTGGTCAGAGCCGCAATGACCTCTTTTTCAGAAGTTTCGCCCTGAACCTGGACGGGATAAATCACCAGGCACTGCCCCGGATGACGGGTCCGCAGCACCTTGATGATATCCCGGATGGCTGCGCCAGTCGGTGAAGTTATCACCGCGATTTTCTGAGGATTGGGCGGAATGGGCCGCCGTCTGGTCTCATCAAAAAGGCCTTCCCGGGCCAGGCGCTCCTTAATCTGTAAGAACTTGGCGTATAAGTCCCCCGTCCCCTCGCTTTGCAGGTCATCCACGTAAATCTGATACGTTCCCCCCTGAACATAGGCTGCCACCCGACCCCGGATGGTGACTTTGTCACCGTCCCGGGGAAGCACCCGCAGCTTTTGCCGCTCCTGGCGGAACATCACACAGTTGATGCGGGATCCTTCGTCCTTCAGCGTAAAATATAAATGACCGGAGGTGTGGGCCTTGAAGTTGGAGATTTCGCCCTGGACATTGACATTGCGCAGGATGAAATCCGCATCAATGATTTTCTTGATGTAGTTGTTCAGAGAGGAAACGGACAGAACCTTACTGTTCAAGTTCTGAGGCCTCACAGACGTTCTTCATGAGAATCGTCGTGGTAATGGCCCCTACGCCGCCGGGAACGGAAGTGACATATTCAGCAACTTCCACGGCCTCATCGGTTTTGACATCGCCGGTGATTTTGCCATCCAGTTCGGAGGTTCCGACGTCAATGACGGTCTGTCCGGGGCTGAAGTATTCGCTGGTGAACATATTGGCACGGCCGACTGCGGCAACAACGATATCCGCAGCACGGATAATCGCTGCCAGATTCTTCGTTCTCGAGTGAGCCATGGTGACAGTGGCGTTGTCAGCGAGCAGCAGCATAGCCAGCGGCTTGCCGACGATATTGGACCGGCCGACGATCACGACGTTCTTGCCCGTGATATCGCCCAATGTCTCTTTAATGATGGTATGGGCACTCTTGGCCGTACAGGGAACAAAAGCCCGATCTCCCATGAACAGCAGACCGGCATTGACCGGATTGACTCCGTCAATATCTTTTTCTCTGGCGATGGCAGCCGAGATTTTCTTGCCGTCAATGTGCTTGGGGAGCGGAAACAGCACCATGATGCCGTGGACATTTCGGTCGCTGTTCAGATCATGGATGGTCGCCAGCAGCTCTTCTTCCGTCGTTTCAGCCGGAAGCTGCAGATTGACCTTACCCAGATTCAGAGACTGAGCAACCTTGGTCTGGCTTTGCAGATAGTATTTGGATCCTTCATCATCGCCCACCAGGACGGTCGCAAGAGTTGGAACGGATTTGCCTTCCTTTTCCCGCTGCAGGGCGAATGCTTTGATCTCTTCCTTATACTTGGCTGCCAGTTCTTTCACGTTGATGATATTTCCCATTTACTTATCCTCCGTTATTTCTCAGGATCACTCCTGTGTATTATGGCCGATTGCCACGTTCTCATTCAAAATGCCCACAGCCTTTTCAGGCAGGGCATTCATTCTCATCATCCAATTGTACAGACAGGAGTTGGGCACTTCCCTTTTATAAAGAGAACTCCCATGGACTCCTTCATTCCGCTGTTACCATCCGATGGATGGCTACATTCCGACAAAGAGTTTTCTGAGTACAGTTTTTGAGTACGGTTATGCTTCCAAAGACGTCTCAGAATCAGCTTCAGCAACTGCCTCAGAAACCATTTCCGAACCTTCCTCAGAAATCGTCTCAGAAAATGCCTCAGGATTCATTTCTACTGTCTCTTCAGGACTCATTTCAACGGGTTCCTCAGAACTCATTTCAACGGATTCCTCAGAACTCATTTCAAGGGTTCCTCAGAACTCATTTCAACAGCCTCTTCAGGACTCTCAGACCGTTCCTCAACAACAACCTGGGTTGCAGAAGAGACTTCTTCGACCAGCTGATTTTCTCCAGGGATCGGTTCTGCATCAGTCGTCTCCGGCTGCGACTCAACAGATGCTTCTTGTTCGTTCATCTTCTGCTGGATCTCAGGCTTGGCCTTCAGGATTCGATCTAAAATTCCATTTATGAAGGCTGTCGACTCTTCATCGGAGTAGGTTTTGGATAATTCCAAGGCCTCATTGAGCGATACGCGTTCTGGAATTCCGTCCATGAAGAAGAGCTCCAGTACAGCGATCTTCAGAATGGCCAGATTGACGCGGGATAACCGCTCAATGGTCCATTCCTTCAGGTAGGGACGAATCAGATCCTTGATCCAGCTATCTTTTTCCTTGGCCAGCCGGGTAATGGTTCGGATATAGTCCCGATCCAGGACTTCGGTGGTTTCACTGATATCGGAGAACTCTTCAATAAAGTCATCCGTAATTTCTTCATTGCGCGTATTGACCGTTTCGGAATACAAAAGTTCCATTGCAATGGCACGGGACTTGCGGCGGCTTGGTTTATTTTGCATCTTTCACTGCCGCTTCCGGTTTCTTCACGGAAATGTTATTAACCATGATATTGACCTCACTGACTCGAAGACCGGTGATGTTCTCAACGGTTTCCAGAACGTTTTCCTGGACTTTCTTTACTACATCGGGAATGTTGTAGCCATATTCAACGGACATGATCATGTCGATGGTTGATTTCTCGTCGCCGATGGTTACTTTGACCCCCTTGGTTACGTTGCGCTTACCGGTAAAGACCTGTGTAATGCCTCGAGTCGTTGTCGGATTTAACCCGGAGACTCCTTCAATTTCGGTGGCTGCGATCCCGGCGATGACCCCTACGACTTCCTCAGAAATCTTCACCGTACCGACACCGGCGACGTCATACTTGCCAGGTTCTCTGGCGGGATTGGTTTGAATATCTTTTTCCATTTTTTACCTCCGGTAAAATGCATAATAACAAAAACCCTGTCATATTATTATAGCAAAGACACATTGTTATTTACAATTGAATAACCAGCCTTCTCGGCAGGTTTTGCATAAAATTCACAGGAATTATGCATACACGCTGTAATCGATTAATCGCTGAATTTTATGCAGGATGAACGGAATCACCGCTATACTCAATTAAATCAATGTTCTGCTATCTAAAAAAATAAACCGGTACTGCGGCTGCAGTACCGGTAAGAATCGTATTAAACGCGTTCCATGTATTCTCCGGTCCGGGTATCGATTCGGATCATGTCGCCTTCGTTGATAAAGAAAGGAACCATGACCTGGGCACCGGTTTCCACGATGGCAGGTTTCAGCGCGTTGGTAGCTGTGTTGCCCTTAACACCTGGTTCGGACTGTGTAACTTCCAGTTCAACAAAGTTGGGAGCTTCTACTGAGAAAGCGCTGCCTTTGTAGAATTTGATGGAAGCAAACATGTTTTCCTTGAGATACTTGATGGCATCTTCAACTTTTTCAAAGTTGAGCGGAATCTGCTCAAAGGTATCCTGATCCATGAAGTAATATAATTCACCGTCATTATACAGGTACTGCATGTCTTTCCGCTCGATGACTGCTTCCTGCAATTTATCAGACGGGTTGAAGGTCGTGTCAGTGACGCCGCCCTGGATAACATTTCTCAGTTTCGTTCTGACAAACGCTGCACCCTTTCCAGGTTTGACATGTAAAAAATCGATAACGGTATAGACGTTACCATCCATTTCAAAGGTTGTTCCCTTTCTTAAATCTCCAGCAGATATCATATAAGCTCTACCCCTCCATTATTTACGGCTTTTATCCGTAGAATACACTGTGTCATGCACAAATTACCATTCTTAATTATAGCAGGTCATGCAATCTTTGAAAAGCGCAATCGAAAAAGTGTGCTGATGGTTGATGGTTGATGGTTGACGGTAACGCTGGGGAGTATATCCTTCTGTAAAAATCGGCGAGAACTCTTCCATCCGCGTGGTGATTCCGAAAAAATGTACTATCCTGAATTTTCTGCCTATGACCTGGGCCGGCTGCAGCTCGTACATTCACACGGATCCGGCACTGTAGTTCTTGGGGACGCGGCTCAATTCCGGAGTATGATCCATGGTCAATATCACTTCAGACTGTTCAGGATCTCCTGATAGCGTCTGGTACCCGCTTCACTGGGACAACCTTTTCGACAGAAATTAAAATCTTTCAATTTTGGATTGACACGCTCTACGATGATCTGTCCATCGCGGAGTTTTTTTGACAGGCACTGCAGAGCATCCAGGAATCTTGCATCCTGCCGGGCTTTCGGGTAATGCGACAGAACATATACGTAATTGAACAAATTATAGGTCAGGAAGGGATATTCAACCTGCAGAAACAACGAGCCGATTCCGTAATGGCAAGGGCCCAGAGGCAAACGAGTATCCCAGTGATCCAGCAGGAACCCGACGGCTTTGTCCAACCGCGGATCGCTGTCATATTTGGGATTCAGGCGAAAGGCGTCCAAGGCAGCCAGCGTCGGGCCGGGATTCGAAAATTCCGTTTCTGGACCCCGCCCATAACTGAACTTAAGGCAGCGCCAGCCTCCGTCCGTATGCCTGGTATCCAGCAAATAGGTCCAGGTCGAATACAGCCGATGGTCTTCTCCCTGTCCGAGATGGCACAACACATTCAATGCATTGATGGTCTGGCAAGGCAGCATTGCTCCTTTGGGAGCAACCTGAAATCGCCCGTCAGGCCGCAGGGTTTCAAAAACCAAGTCTGTTCCCGTGATAATCGCCGGATCCGAAGGATCCATTCCCAGCTCGGCCAGCAGCAACAGACTGCCCAGCAGTGAAAACGGCGAGCCCTTGCTGATCCGATGGTCCGATGTCGTCCATAGATCCCAGCCCTGATCTTTTCGATGACTCAAAATCCGCTCAGCATCCTGTCGATATTCTTCTTTCATCTGAATCACTCCCATTCTCGGGTATATCAAACCGTGATCCCATTCTTTGTTTTGATCGAGGTTTCTGATCACTATATCAGGTCCCAGAGTTCATAAACATCAGTTCTTAACGGTGCAAATCTGTTTCAGCTGATTTGTTCTATCAGTAATCTGCAAGGCTCTACGTCAAATTTAATGTATCTTTGAGGTAAATAGTAACACTTTATTATAGTGATTATAATATTTTATTTACCTCAAAAGTTAATTTATTATGGGGGGATAATCGCTTCATTGACCCGCTCCCTTCCGCTGTCTTTTAACCCGCTTCACCAATTCAGGAACCGTTAGTTCCCTTATTGCTAATCAGTCTGGATTCAATGTCAAGTGAAAGGACACCTGTCCCTGGGGATTTCTGCAGGCAGTCAGCCAGCGGATCAGAGTCGGTTTTTTCGAGTCGCACATCTGGAATCGATATACCGACTCACCGGAAGAATTGATCAGGCAATGAAGACTGGTCAGGCTGAGACTGTCAACACGGGGCCGGGTTTGAGGGTATTTTTTCATATACGCGAGAAAGGCATCATAGGTTGGGAATCTCGGATCGGTGTTGATCAGGTGTTCGAGCCGCCCGGTCTGTCCCCTGGCTTCCAGATATTGCCGGTCTGCATAGGCGATGCTGGTTCCTGTTCGGAGATCGGCTTCGATCAGACTGAGCACGCCCCAGGCGATGGACAACGACAGGAGCAGAATCAGGATCCCAGCCGTCAGAAATCCTCTGTGTTTTGATGTGATCAAGGCGATAAGTCCTCCGAAATTGATGATCGCCGTAATCGAAGATCACCGTGAGCAGGTTCGCTTCAGCCTCCAGGGAAATGGACTGGACCAGGCTGGACAGGTAATTGGCAGTGATGGTGGTTCCGTTGTAGATGTTGTAGACCAGGCGTCCATTGTGCAGGCAGAAGGTGTATTCTCTGAGGCCAGGCGCCGCCTGAACCGCAGTATCATCGAGAAAACTGAACGTGAATGACGTCCGTCCGATCTCAATCTTCTGAACGTCCTTATAAAGATCGTACTTCAGGCGTTCGCTGACAAAGAGAAAATCCAGAGTGACCTCCTGCTGGCGTTGAATCGAACGAAAGGAAAACCAGACTGTCTGAAACAGTTTCAGGGAGATCCCCAGGAGCAGGCTGCCAAACACCAGATATAGCATCAGTTCCCGAAGGATGAAGCCGCGTTTTCGAGCCATTGTTCCTCCTTCAGGCAGCCATCTTCCAGCCAGCATAAATGGACGGTCTTAATTCCGTCTCTAAGTTCCAGTTGGGCAGTCAGCCGATGGGAGCTCGATTGAAACGGGCGGAATGACTTGCCCTGATCCAGCCGGATCAGATTCTCCTCAAAGGCCAGCTGGGCATTGACTCTTTCCCGATTACGCCTGGCACTGGCCACTGCCAGCTGCAGTCCCCCGGCCAGACTCAGCGAGACGGAAAGGGCAATCACCAGCAGCAGCATACTGGAAGCCGACAGAAACCCGCGATGCCGATTAGTCACCATAGTATTCCTCCCGGAAGGTCGAGGTTCCCACCTGAAACACCAGGTTTGCCAGATGATGCCCGTTTTTCCAGATCCCGAGAGTAAAGCCATCCTGACCTCCCCAGGTTCTGTTCCTGAAGTTTATCGTTGACATAATATCAGTCCGTACCCCCTTTTGAACAAAAACCTGATACGCTGGTCCGCTTAGTTTCCGATAAATGGCAGCACCGCACTTAAAATCCACGCAGCCAGTGCCGTCCACCGTAATAGAATAGCTTCGTCCCGGATCAGTCAGCGCTCGGATTCTCTGATCCAGGATGGCAGATTTCAATCGATGGATAAAGGCTCGATCTGCCACCCGGTCTCCGTAATGAATGCCGGAAAGATGGAGAAGCGTGAAAGATAAAATGACCGTGAGGACTGCCATGGCGATTACCAGTTCAGCCGTCAGAAAGCCTCTGCGGGCAGTTCGATGCAGCTTTTCTGCTTCAAGTTCAGGATCCCTCACTCTTTTGACCGCAGGGCAGACCCTCGCAGATCGTCTTGGTTCAGGCCTCATTTCCACTGATTTTATTTTCACTGGTCTCATTGAATCCTCCCAAATGCGTCCATCAAAGGTCCCATGATGGAAATAACGGTCAGTCCCACAACAAAGCCAATGACGACCATGGACAGTGGTTCCAGCAGTTTGATACGGCTCTCCATGGTCGAATGGATGATTTTTCGGGAACTGGCCAGATACAATGTAAAACCGGCCACCAGATCCCCTCCTTCTTCATGGATTCGGGTGAGGCCGGTCAGTTCCCTGGAAAAACCGCCTCGTGCCAGACTATTTGCCAGAGAGTCCCCCGACAGCAGCGCGCTTCGAATGGGTTCCGTCCGGATCCCGGTCATATCTCCGGCGATCTCCAGCACCTCAAGAATTCCCCGTCCGCCCCGGAGCAGTTTCGTCATGCGATCCACCGCCATGACCTCGTAATAGAGTCCGTAGCGGCGCCCCAGAACCAGTCGGAGCGCTCCGTGCTGTTTTCGGAACAGAAACGCCGCGCCGATGAACAGAATCACGCCGGAGAAAGAAAACAGAAACCGATGGGTCGAGAGAATCACTCTCAGTTTTTCCAGCGTGAAAAGGAATCCTTCCTGAACACCGAGTGAGGACAGTAGCTGAGTCATCATCGGAACCATAAAGAACAATGAAAACATCAGGTAAGCCAGGATCAGAATCAGCATGATCAGAGGATACACCGCAAAGGAGATCAGCTTCTGGCGCAATTCCCGGTTGTTTCGGCGCATTTCGTGAAGTTCCAGAAATGCCTGCGCCATATGTCCGGTTTCTTCGGCCATGCGCATAATCTCAGTATCTCCGGGATCGATGCCGGGAAGAGACATCATGGAATCGGACAAAAGCTGACCTTGCACCAGTTTCTCTTTCAGTCGGGCGGCATCTGCCGCGAAAGGCCGTTCCATAAAATCGAGTGCCGTCAGCAACGGAAAACCGGTGGCGAGCAGTGTTCCGATTTCATAATAAAAACGTTCTGCCTGGTTCTTCTTCATCGCTCGATCACCTCCTGGCCCCGGTGATCATAAACCCTGGCTTCCAGACGTCGTTCTCCGGAGGGAGAGGCAATCAGTTTCTGATGAATGACCAGGGAGAGAACACAATCGACAAACTCCGGCATGGACGTCAGGGAAGCCAGCCTCATTCGAGTCAGGTCATAATCGCCTGAATGCAGGGTGGTGATGACCGGATGCCCGGACAGTGCTGCCCGCAGACAGTGTTCACAAGTGGACTGCCCCCGAATTTCACCAATGGCAATGTAATCGGGATCCTGCCTCAGGGAGGCGAAGATCGCTCGTTCGTAGTCCAGGCCGATGCTTTCGTTCAAGGAAACTTCCAGCGTGCCTGGGATGCTGATTTCCACCGGGTCCTCCACTGAAACTACTTTGTGTCCGGAATCAATCATCTCCGCAATCAGCGCTTTCAGCGTCGTGCTTTTGCCTGATCCGGTCTCTCCGGTGATTACCAGGAGTGAAAATCCACTGCTCAGACGGTGCCGGATCAGTGCCAGCTGTTCCTGATTCAGTCCCAGCTCTTCCAGGGTCAGGCGATGATCGCAGAACAATCTGATGGTTAGGGCTTCTCCATAAATTCCTTTGAGGGTTGAGATTCGCAGCTGCCGGCCATCCTCCTGTTCAATCATGCCATCCTGTGGCAGCCGCTTCTCGCTGATATTCAACCCGGCCCGCAGCTTAAGCCGCTGGAGCAGGATCTGGTACTCCTCCCTGCCCAGGGCTTCGCCGTCGACCAGTCCCTGGGGCAGCCGGTATCGGATGAGAATCCGATCTTTCTGCGGAATAAAGTGGATGTCTGAAACCGGTCGGGTTTCCATCTGGTTCAAAAAAAAGTCAATATCCATGCCATCGCCTCCGCAGACATTATGGATATTGACTCTAATTTTTATACCTACTCAAATAAAGGATGCTGACTGTCTTCCTGGAGATCCTGCCGAAAATTTTCATCGCACATGCAGGCCCGCAGGTCGTTCTCGTGTTCCGCCAGCAGCCTCAATGCCTGGCTCAGACTCAGATTGGACAGCCCCATCAGAATGGCAGCCCGGGGATTTCCACCCGACAGCGTCAGAAGTTCTTCCGCCCGCTGATCGTCCACTTCCAGAGCCAAAGCCACGACCTGATTACGCCGACGCAGCAGCTTCGAATTCGCCGGACGCAGGTCGATCATGAGATTTTCATAGACTTTTCCCAGCTTGATCATGACTCCGGTGGAGATCATGTTCAGAATCATTTTGTTCGCCGTGGCCGATTTGAGCCGGGTCGAACCGGCAATGGCCTCGGGACCGACGGCCGGTGAGATAATCAAATCCGCGATCTGGGCACATTCCGAACTGTGCATGCAGGTCAGCGCAATGGTGGATGCGCCCTGACGCTTGGCATACTCCAGCGAACCTGTGACATACGGCGTTGATCCGGAAGACGTGATACCAACCACCACATCCTGATCATTCACGTTGATATTCTTCAGTTCCTCCACGCCCATGGCCTTGTCATCCTGGGCTCCGCTGACGGACTTTGTCAGCGCTTCCGTTCCACCGGCAATAAACGCATAGATTTTTCCCTCTTCCAGGCCGAAGGCGCTGCTGACTTCAGAGGCATCCAGAACACCAATCCGGCCGGAGGTTCCTGCTCCCAGATAGATCAGCCGACCGCCCAGTTTCATCGCATCGGCGATGAGTTCGACCGCCCGGGCAATCTGTGGAATTTCCGCTTCCACCGCACCGGCGACCAGCTTGTCTTCCTCATTCAGCATGTGGAGCATGTCAACCGTCGAAACCTGATCGATGTGAATGGTTTTTGGATTGCGCTGTTCCGTTACAATATGTTCGTCCATCATGGAGCACACCTCCTTCGCTTACCTGAATTATACTGTTTTCTTATTGGATTTGAAACCTGAAAAGAAAACCGTGACAATATGTTAATATAGTAGAGAGGGCCTGCCGCATACCGCGTCATTGCCGCTCTCCGGGTGTTCAGCCGGACTCAGAAACACTATTTCCGAATCTTTGCTTCAAAAATTGTAATTCAGAATTCATGCTCAGAATTCATGCTACAGAAATAATACTTCAGAAGCTCTCCTTTCCTGGTGCCGCAGCATCAAAATCTGCCGAATGCAGCAGGACGCAGCTTTGATCCACCCACAGCATCTCCCTTGAAAAGAATCAAATCCAGTGACCTTCCCCGGACCGGTGGGTCATCCCGCAAATAATCTGGAAGGAGCGTCGGGCTTGTCCCCCCGACTACTGCCATGGCCTTTGATGGTCTTTACTTACAAGCGATTACGAAAGAACTGAAAGAAAATATATTGAATACCCGAGCCGATAAAGTACACCAGCCCGAAAAGGATGAGATCGTTCTGACCTTCCGGGGGCGAACCGGTACACATCGTCTCCTTCTCACCTCCAGTGCCGATCATGCCCGGGTGCATCTGACCGAGGAAGCCAAACCCAATCCGAAGGAAGCACCTTTATTCACCATGGTTTTGCGAAAATACGTACAGGGGGGGAAACTCGTCCGGATCGAACAGCCTCAGGGCGACCGGATCCTGAATCTGACCTTCGAAGCCACGGATGAGATGGGCTTTTACTCCAACTACATCCTGATCTGCGAAATGATGGGAAGACATTCCAACATCGTTCTTGTCAGGGAACGCGATCAGAAGATTATGGAATGCATCAAGCACGTGGGGGCTGATGTCAACAGCTACCGCCTGCTTCTGCCCGGCGCTTCCTATCAGCTGCCGCCGCCCCAGGATAAGCTGGATCCCACGGATTACCTTGATGCGGCTCTCTCCGAACGGCTCACGGAAGACCTGACGGAAAATGATTTTGCCCGTTTGTTCTCCGGCATCAGCAAAATGACCTCAAAAGTTCTGTATCAGGCCTGTGCCGACCGCATTCAAGCGGGTCAGACGCTGACGGAAGCCATTCGCTCGACGCTGGAATCGGCTCTGAAGGCCGATACATTCTTTGTTTTTCTTCAGAAGGATGTGCCAAGAGATATCAGTCTGCTCCTGCCGGAGGAATCGGCCCTGTCGCAATATGATGAAATTGAGGAATTCTCCTCTCCTTCCCTGGCTTTGGAATTTTTCCTGTCCGAAAAGGATAAATCCAATCGGGTGCGGGACCGCTCTCAGGATATCCTGCGAATCGTCTCCGCCAATTTGGAGCGAGTTCAGCGCAAAATTCAGATCCTGGAAGATGTTCTCACCGAATCTTCAACCAAAGAAGAATTCCGGATCAGGGGCGAACTGATTAAGGCCAATCTGTATCAGCTGAAGGACGGCCAGAATCAGGCCGTAGTGATTGATTATTACAGTGAAGATCAGCCAACGGTTGTGATTGAACTGGATCCCCATAAATCCATTACGGATAACATGCAGCGCTATTTTAATCAGTACAATAAATACAAGCGGAGTGAGGAAAACGCAAGAGAACAGCTGCTCCTGGCTCAGGATGAGCTGAATTACCTGAACTCCGTGGCGGACTCTGTCATGCGCTCCGAGGACCCTTCCGACATTGCGGAGATCCGGCAGGAACTTGTTGTAGCCGGTTATATCCGATTCAAGTCATCGAAGAAAAAGAAGGAATCCCCCAGCAAGCCCATGCGCTTCAAGTCGACGGAAGGCGTCACGATCTATGTCGGCAAGAACAACAATCAAAATGATTATCTGACGACCAAACTGGCAGATCCCAATGATACGTGGCTGCACACCAAGAACTATCCTGGATCCCACGTCATCATCAAAGGAACCGGATTCTCCGATGAAACCCTGCTGGAAGCGGCCAATCTGGCAGCCTGGTATTCCAAGGCACAGACCGGCAGCAAAGTGCCGGTGGACTATACCTTAGTTCGACATGTCAAGAAACCCAGCGGATCAAAACCGGGGATGGTAATTTACTCAACGAATAAAACGGTGTTCATAGATCCGGGAATGCCCCGCCTGGAGCGGTTCTAGCGAACGGTTCAGAAGTTACACGACAAGTTTTCGCATTCTGCAGAAGTTTCAGTGAATTCAATCCCTGTTCAGCCGATCGGCAGTACCATCCATTTTCAGCTATGGGACAGCCCAATACTATATTAAAACAACCAGGAAAGGCAGGTAATAACATGATCGAACGCAGTATGATCCGTGAGATGTGCGACGCTTTCGGACCCCCGGGATTTGAAGGACCCGTCACCGATGTAGTTCGAAGCTACCTCAAGGACTTCAACATCCGTACGGATCACATGCACAACCTCTACATCGCGCATCCGGGAAATCAGGGCAATCGCCCAGTCATTCAGCTGGATGCACATCTGGACGAAGTTGGTTTCATGGTTCAGTCGATCCGGGCAAACGGAACCATCGCCATCGTGCCGATGGGCGGATGGGTCACCAGCAGTGTCCCCTCCCAGCTGTTCCTGATCCAGACCCGGACCGGTGAACGGATTAGAGCAATTATCGCCAGCAAGCCGCCGCATTTCAAGACCGCTTTGGAAAAGCAGAATGATCAGGTCCAGCTGGAAGATCTGGTTCTCGATGTCGGTGCCTGCTCCCGCGAAGACGTGGTTAATCTGATGGGCATCGCCCCGGGAGATCCGGTTGCGCCGCAAGTCGTCTCATCCATCGACCCGTCCACCGGAGTGATCTTCGGCAAAGCCTTTGACAACCGTCTGGGCTGCGTTGCCATCATGGAAATCATGCGGCGCCTGAAGAGTGAACAGTTGCCGGTGGATGTTGTTGCCGCTCTGGCCGCTCAGGAAGAAATCGGCATGCGGGGTGCAACCGTCACCTCCCAGGTGGTAAAACCTGATTTTGCCCTGATCTTTGAAGGCTCCCCGGCGGATGATCTGTATTTTGACGAACATACCCGCCAGTGTGCCCTGAAACAGGGAGTTCAGATCCGGCACTTTGATGCAAGCTATGTCAGTCACCGCGGATTCATCGATTTTGCCCAATCCCTGGCGGACGGCTCCAATATCAGAACGCAGCACGCAGTTCGGCGCGGCGGTTCGACCAATGCCGGCAAAATATCCCTCACTGGGAAAGCGGTCCCCTGCCTGGTGCTTGGCATCCCCTCCCGCTTCATCCATACCCATCACAACTTTGCCGCCCTCGAAGACCTCGAAGCCTGTGTCAGCCTGGCGGTGGAGGTACTCAAAAAATTCGATCCGGAGGTAATATGCAATGGATAATAAAAAAATGAATCCCCTACTGGTGATTTTTCTGGTGATCCTGGGTTTGAACATTTTGGGCTTTCTCTTCAAGGTACTCGTTCAAACTGCCATCGTGGCAATCGTAATTTTGGGAGCCTATCTGCTGTACGAGAAGTTCTTCAAAAAGCCGGGCACTAACTCCGGCGCCGAATAAACCGTTCGTTCGAGATTCGTCCCAGTAAACGAAGAGGCATTAGAGATCCTGTCACACGTTGTACAATCAAATCAGAAATAGTGAGCAGCTGAGCATCCATCAAAGGACCGCTCAGCTGCTCTGTGTTGTTCTACATGTTCCGGACCTGTTCCCCTTGAACGCTGATATTGGATAAAGCTGCCGGTTGTTCTGTCGATCGAAACAGAATACAGCTGGGAACATCAGCAGCCTGGCAACCAAATCACATCATTCATCTCACAATGATTTTCACCGTAAAGCGGTCAATAACCGAACTTTCTCCTTCCCATTCCCGCCAGTTTTTCAGTTGCAGGGTGAATGTACCGGGCTGAGTCGGAATGAACTGCAACTCCCGGAGTCCGGCGACTCCAACGGCTTCTTCAGAACCTTCCGATCGTACGGCCTTGTAGTCATCGCCGATTGGCTGAATTCCCGGCAATGGTTCATAGCTCCAGCGATACCCAGTAGTGGGGTTTTCTTTCAGGCTGATTGTCATGACCTCCCCGCGATCAACTTCAATGGTCGCGGCTGAGTCCCTTTCAAATATGCGAATCATTGGCGTCCCTCCCGCTTTGGGGTTGAAACGGCAGCACGGCGTGCAGCCGTTAAGCCCGACTACCAGACATACATCTCATATATCATACCATCGCTTTCTTCGCGATAGTTTACAGGAGAGCCTTTCACCAAGGCATGACTGGCCAGAATGTTTAGCGCCACAATCGAACTGTCCGAAGTGTTGATCAGTTTTTTCCAGCCAACTCCTTCCACTCCGGCAAAGCAGTTGCGATTTTGATTAATGGACCACAGTCCGTTGATTTTTTTGTTATTCACCCAGACGCTGGCCCCGGCACTTTCTGCGCTGATGAGAGGCGCCGGAACTGCATCGGTTGATATTGCCATCGACGGCAGATTTTCAATACTCATGAATTCGCTCTTAGCCATTGGGGGCGAAAGAAGCGGACTGTCGGCATTCCTGTCGATTTTGTTTTCAGAGCAGCAGCAGCCGGGATCCACGGCAGGCGATTTAAATTCAGTCATGTTAACACCCCTTTCGTTAATATACGTAGATCTGTTTGATTAGGCTGTTTTCTTCATAGAAATTGACGGCGCGGCCGCTGGCTTTCGCTGCTGCCAGCTGGGTCAGCATGTTGACGAAGATGTTGTCATTTTCCGAAGAAACTTTCCGCCAGCCCAGACCGTCAAAGTAAGCAAAGGCGTTGCGATCCTGATTATTGGCCCAAAGACCGATCACCCGCTTATTGCTTTGCCAGCCGGTATTGGCAATACTGTTTACTCCGTAGTTTGACCAGGTGTCAATACCGCATTCACCATAAGCAATATTGAAGAATCCCTTATCTCCCCAAGCGTCACCCCAGCTGTTTTTACAGATCCAGTAACCGGGATTGTCATTGTAGCCAACAATGGTGACGCAGTGTCCGCCCGACTGACTGCCGCTGACGTGCTTGTAGACTCCGCTCTTGTAGCTGAAGAAATCACCGTACACAACAAAACAGGCAATGACCGGTCCGATGGTCGATACCCAGGTTTTGATGTCTGCCGGCTTCCCTTTCAGATCAGTATATCCGGTGATCTTAATGGCTCGGTCTGCCCAGTTGGAGCAAAGGCCGCTGCAGTCCTTATTGCTCATGGTATACGGATAGCAGGCTTCATCGGCGAGACCCTTGGTTTTAATATCCTCCAGCGCTTCATTTGGCATCCAGCCATTCTCACAGTTACGGCCCCGAGCCTTGCCGTGACAGAAGAATAAATGAGCTTCACTCAAGTCGATGGCCAGTCCCGGATCGTTACGCTGCTTGCGCAGGGTGCTTTCCACCGTGGCGACCGTACCAAACGCTACGCATGAACCGCAGCTCAGCTGATTCTTGATCGGTGTAACAAAGTTCTGTCCACCGACATTGCGCAGATCAAAGGCTGCCGGAGCGCCTGCCCAGGTCAGAGCTTCCTCTTTGATCTGAGCCTTCATCTGTGCGGCATACTCAATAATTTCTGAAATAGTCATATCCCCGGGTCCCGGTGAAAAACCAAGGTGCATTTTCTGCTCTTCAGGTGAAAGCAGGGACATGCTTGTCACTCCGGCTTCCCATGGGTTGTCGAGTTTATTGAGCGATTCCTGGATTTGACTCAAATTAATTTTTTCCGGTATCATAACTTTCTCTCCTCCCTTTCCGTATTTGTCCTGGTACTGATAAAGAAAGACTGATTATGCAATTCAACGCACCGCCTCCCTAGTTTCATCATTTCCCAAATTCAGCCACAGCTAGTCTGAAAGTTAAAAAGATCCAGCCACCAAGTTCTCACTGGCGCACAGGATCTTCAGCCTGAACAAATTATTCTCTCAAGCCGGTTACGTCATGTTGCGCTGCAGTTAAATGATCAGCATCTCATCCGTACAGTATCCTGCTCAACAATTAAAAGTATTTAATATACTTAATTCTTTAAATTAAAAATAGTACTGTATTTTTGTCTTGTCAATTATTGAGATGATACAATTAATCGGCAAATTACAAGGCATTTTTACTTATTATAATAATTAAAACCTCGTAAGTCTGCATACAGTCTCAATTTTAAAAGTTATGCTAATAGGAACAGTTTAATTATATAAATTTAAAATTTTATCATTTATTATTATTTGGAGTGGAATTAAATGTGAAGATTTATGAGATTACGCCGAAGAATATATATATAAATTAAACTCATAACAATGTCCAAAGGAAGAAAAACCCGCAATAAGCAAGCCCGTTCAATTACGTCACTCCAAGGATCTGTCGATTGATCAACCTATAATTTTGAAGCAAGGTTATATGGATATTTATCTTATTACATAGATTCATCTTGCTGGTTGAAGTCAATGGGTGAATGACTCAATCGATGATTGTCCCAATGGATAAAGAGCTCAATGGATTAAGAGCACAATGGATAAGCCCTTTAACAACTACTGTTCACAGAATTGCGCAAAATACCAGAAGCCGGTTCTGCAACCGGCTTCTGGATGGTTTTTAATTGTTTTATTCTGTTGGGGGCTAATCGTCGATTCGATTCTTGATCTTGTCAACGATCTTAGCGGCTTCATGTTTGGCGTCAGACACTCGGTCGCCTACCCAATTCTGAGCATCTTCCAGGGGTTCACCGACATTTTCGGCTCTGCGTTGGAGCTTCTCTGCCTGTTTTTCCACCTCATGTTTTGAATCCGTGTAAGAATCCTGCATCTTGTTTTCGAATTCATCTACTGGTTTTGCCGAATCATTGAACCCCAGATCGTTATCCATTCGATCATCAATTTTCTCAGCTGCTTTTCCAACTTCATGTTTGACATCAGAGACCCGATCGCCAACCCAGTTCTGGGCATCTTCCAGTGGTTCACCGGCGTTGTCCAGGCGGCGTTCAACTTTCTCCTTCATTTTGAGTGCTTCATGCTTTGCATCGGTTAAGTGATCTTTCATTGGTTCCTCCTTCAGATTGTCAAATTCACGGCCACTAAATCCGGTCGAAACGGTTGGATCCACTGGATTTACCGCGCCGGCTCCAGCCATCAGGTTTTCATAGGAACGTTCGTCCTCGATTCCCGGGGCATTCATATTCTCATTAAAATTTTTGTGTTCAACCAGATTATCTCTTACCTGAACCGGTTCGTCTTCCGTAACCGGAACCTGCGGTGAAGTTCCCGAATAACTGGCAGGATCTGCCATGATCGGATCGACTTCATCCATCGGGTTCAGATCATAGGAGGTCGGCTGATCTCTCCAGGATCCATGGCCCAGTCTGGTGGAAACGTCCCGGTAGCGATCGTCATCGCTGTCCACCGTAACGATGATATCTCCAGCCTGGAAACGCTCATCGAGGTATCTGGCATCTTCTTCGCTGACACCTGCGTCAATCAGAGCACCTCCGATGACACCAATGGTTCCGCCAACTGTTCCGCCGGCTACAGCGCCTGCCAGAGTAGCCGCGATGGGTCCGGCTGCAAGGATTGGGCCGATTCCCGGTATGGCGAGAAGTCCAAGGCTGGCCAGCAGGCCACCCAGTCCGCCAATGGCTGCGCCTGTTGCGGCACCGCCCTTTAATCCAGTCTCAGTAGCAGTTTCAACGCCTTCAATGCCTTCGATCCGATCTTGATTTCTTGAGATAACGGAGATTTCCTCCGAGGTATAACCCATGTTCAGAAGATCCTCAACTGCCCTCTGAGCATCCTGAGTGGTCTGATAGACTCCGAAAACTTTCTTGTTCATGTTTGTCTCCATATTTGTCCTCCTGATATGTTTTAATCATTTATTTTAGGGATCGTTGGTTTCTGACTCAAGAATAGCATGAGGTTCTTTCAAACTGTCATTAACAATCTTTGATTCGGGTAAGCACTTTCTGAACTGAGTGAACTGAAATTGAGTTATGTATCCATGTTGAAAACAATTGATCCTTATATTCATTAATCATACGTTTAATTAATATAATCTCATGTCAAATGGCTATATTGTAAAATAATTAGTGGAATATGAATAAGATACTCCTTAATAACAGGAGCCTTTATAAGCCTTTATAGATGTAAATCCGCCTGCTGACTGACTTGAGAGGCTACATTTGATATCGGGTTTCTCAGGTTATCTTAGCTTCATTTTTGACTTTTCAGCTCAAGGATCCAGGAAAGAGATCCTGTACGCTTCGTGAACGAAAAGGTTCTGGCTGGGAACCGAAATAAAAAAAACAATAAAAAAAGAACCGATCTTTCAATCAGTTCTCTTGAATCCTTATCTATGGAATGAGTATCGCTTCACTCCAGTGGCGTCTCAGGAGTTCTATTTCTCGGGCATATCCATCCAGATCATTGGGGGTTTCCAGATAAAACGGAAGATGCTTCAGCCGGGGATGATTGATGATTCGAATCATCGCAGGCAAGCCGATCGTCCCTTCGCCGATTTTTTCATGGCGATCCTTGCGGCTTCCCGGGAGATTTTTCGAATCATTCAAGTGGATCGCTTTCAATCGCTCCAGTCCGAGGATCTGATCAAATTCCTGCAGAACGCCCTCCAGGTCATTCACGATATCATAGCCGGCATCATGGACATGACAGGTATCAAGGCACACGCCCAGCACCTGGCGATGGGGCACACGAGCTATGATTTCAGCCAGTTCCTCAAATCGGCTGCCAATTTCAGTTCCTTTCCCTGCCATGGTTTCCAGGAGAATGGTCGTCTTCAGGTCGCGCTGAGTCAGCCGGTCCAGGGCTTCCACGATCAGGCGGGTTCCTTCTTCTTTTCCCTGACCGACATGGCAGCCGGGATGAAAATTGTACAGATTTCCCGGAATCGACTCCATTTCCAGAAGATCTTCTTCCAGTACCAATGCTGCAAAATCCCTCACTGAGTCCGTTCCGGAAGCCGGATTCAGGGTATAGGGAGCATGAGCCAGAATGACCCTGGGCGAATCCTTCAGAAAGAGGGCAAGATCCTTCGGATCCTGCTTCTTTTTCTGACTCCCCCGGGGATTCCGGGAGAAGTATTGATAGGTCGATGCGCCGATCTGGGCCATCGTCTGATTCATGGCAGCAAAACCGCCGCTGGAAGACAAGTGAGAGCCAATCAGCAGCTTCTGCCTGTCCGGCTTATATTCAGCTTCATCGGAAGCGGATGGATCAGAGAAAGTGTTTCTTGGGTTTTTATTCTGTTTCAGGATGGGTGGTCCTCCTTTATCATTTTTTTGAATTTAGGGCTAATTCTTAATTGGCTTATCTGAACTGCTGATCAAGTCCAATGAGCGGCTGCTCCCGTTGATTCCTTCGAATCAGCCGGGAGCAGCCGTCTCTGGATTCTTCCTAGAGCTTAACCACTTTGATGACCGAGCCTTCTTCGCGCCGGTTCTCTACGACAATTTGAATCGGAATGCGCTCTTTCAGTTCTTCCACGTGTGAAATAATTCCCACCAGACGCCCCAGTCCCTGCAGTTCAAGGATAGTTTCCATGGCCGAGTCCAGGGACTCATGGTCCAGGGTGCCAAATCCTTCATCAATGAAAATGGTATCCAGCCGAATCCCGGCATTTTTTTCCTGAATAAAGTCCGACAGGCCCAGGGCCAGAGCCAATGAAGCCTTGAAGCCTTCTCCGCCCGAAAGCGTTTTAACGTCCCGTTGGGAATTCGAGTAGGCGTCGAATACATTCAGATCCAGTCCCTCAATCCTGGATTTTCCGCCGGAGTCCTGACTCTGGCGCAGCAGCGTGAAGCGACCCGAAGTCATCTTCTTCAGTCGTTCGTTGGCATTGATCAGGACGCCGTCAAGATAGTAGCCCAGCACATAATTTTCAAACGTCGTACCCTTGCCGGTGGTTGTGTCCAGCCGGACGGCCACGTCGAGTTTCTCGCGGTAATGCTTGTAGTCGGAAAGTGCGCTTTCCAGTTTGATCAGCGCATTGTCAAGGGCGGATTCCCGCCGGATGGCAGCATTGTTCTCATGACCCAGGGCTGTTTCCCTGGCCTTCAGATCATTGATCTGATTCTGCAGATCCGTCAGATCCGATCGAACTTTCCCTTCCAGCTGACGCCGCATCAGTTCCAGATTGCTTTGGTCATTAGCCAACTTCCGGAAGAAACCTTCCGCGCCTTGCCGCAGAATATCCTCCTGATCCAATTTTGCTTCAAGCGCCAGGAATTCCTCCCGGCTCAGGTCCAGCTTCTCCAGCCCCTCGTTGAGCTGTGTCTCAAGCTGTCCTGCCTCTCCGTCCAGGCGAAGAATCTCTTCCTTCATGGACTCAGCGGAGGCTTTCAGCCGGGCCACCGCTTCCGCTGATGTGTGACGCGTTTGCTCCGCGTGCTGTATGGCCTGACTCAATGAAGCGTCTTCCCGCTTCAGTCCGGCTGCCCTGCTTTGGAGCAGGGCTTCATCCAGCCCCGCCGTCTGATGGTACAGATCATCCAGGCGGGCTTTTAGACTCGTTGCCTGTTCCTTTTGGGCGTCGAACCGGGTCTGGACATCTCCCAGTGCCTGGATCTCCTGATCCGCCCTCTCCCGGTCCCGCTGATTCTGACGAAGTCTGTCCTGGGTCTGTTCCAGTTTCGACTGACTCGTCCGGATCTGACTCACCAGGAGTTCGAGCTGGGCTTTCCCTTCCGCCACACTGGCTTCCCGTGAGGATGGATCCATGGTTTCTTCAAGCTCGGCCAACTCTGCGGATTTTTCCTGTGTTTGCTTTAACAGAAGAGCAAGGCGGCTCTCTGTCTGATCCAGATCGCGCTCCAGCTGGCGGACCAGCTGTTCCTGAGCTCTGATCTGACTTTGGGTAACAGCGGAATGAACCCGGAACGGAGTGGGATGATCCTTGCTGCCGCAGAGCGGGCAGGGCTGGTCGTCTTTCAGATGATGGACGAACTGCCCAAGACCCTGACGTTCGAATTCTTCGCGCAGCTGTTCCAGCCGGCGCCGATTCTCCTGCCCTTCCCTGGTGGAGGGAACAATTTTTTCTTGGCAGATTTGTGTTTCCGCAGAAAAATCTGCCAGGGACTGCTTCAGCTTCTGCCAGGTGATTCGATGTTCCAGTTGGCGCCGCAGGGTCTGATAGTCCTCTTTCCCCCGGGAGACCTCCGTCAGATAGCGGACTTCTTCTCCTGCCAGCTTCTCGCGTTCTTCCGTCAAAGTCTGTCGGGCGCCAGCCCACTGCTGCAGGGATTGCAGCTGCGCGGTCAAAGCCATCAGCTGGCTGGCTGCCTGGTTGTAAACAGTTTTGGCCTGCTGGCATTGAATCAGCCGAGTCAGCTGTTCCTGGATCCGTTCCAGTTCCAGAGTCAGTTCTTTCAGCCGACTCTGCCGCTGCGGGTTCTGAGCGTAGTCAGACTGTGCCGTGATCAGAGCAGCCTCTGCGGTTTCCAAATTGCGGGCAAGATCCTCCTCATCCTGGTGGCGCCGGGTTAAGGTCAGACGATTACTGACGAGACTTTTCTGCAGTACGGTCAGCGGTCGGATTCGGTTGATCTGCCGTGCCATTTCCAGGTCCGCCTGATAGCTTTGTTCCTGGTTCCTGGCAATCTCAATTTTCTGCTGAAGTTCACCTGCCTGAATCAGCTGCTTGTTGATGCGGGTTCCTTCCTCCAGCCGCAGGCTCAGTACATCCAGCTGACTGCGATAGAGATCCAAACTGCTTCGGAACGTTTCACAGGCTGCTTTGGCTTCCTTCCAGTCCTCCTGCAGGATCTGCCGGATTTCATCGGGGTCGGCGGCCTGGCTGGCTCGCGGCGAAATCCGCTTCTCGGTTTCAATGAGATGATGCGCCCGGTCAACCTCTCGGCGGATTGCCGCCAGTTTCTGGCGGATCTTTTCCCGAATCAGGGCATAGTGATCCGTATCAAACAATTTGCGCAGGATATCGGATTTATCCTTGGAGGATGCCGCCAGAAAGTTTCGAAACTCGCCCTGAGGCAGCATGACGATCTTGCAGAACTGGTCCGCAGTCAGTCCCAGAACATCAAACAGCTTCTGTCGGATGTCAGTAATCTTGGTCAGAGCTTCGTCCTCCCGATCATCGACGACCAGGATCTGTTTTGCTCCTCGCTGACCCTTTTGCCAGCGTCGGACACAATATTCATGAGTTCCGGCGCGGAAGCGGAACTCGACATTGAAATCATCGTCCGGACCGATCAGGTGTGAACGCAGATCGTTCGGCGAACGCTGGCTGGTAGTGGCAACGCCGTACAGGGCAAAGCTGATCGCGTCAAAGATGCTGGTTTTGCCGGAACCGGTGGGGCCGGACACCAGAAACAGCCCATCATCTATAAATTCGTCAAAATGAATCTCAGTTGGTTTTTTGAAGGTCAGAAAGCCTTCCATTTTCAAATAGATCGGGATCATGCTTCCACCTCCATTTCCCGGAAAATATCATCCATGAAGGTCTGTTCGTCCTCCGTCATGTCGCGCTGATTCTTGTCATGAAAGAAATCAGCAAACAGCTTGCGGGTATCCGCTTTTCGAATGGCTTCCTGATCTACTCTCAGCTCATAGTCTGATTCCAGCCGGGAATAGGCCAGACTGATGATATTGGGGTAAAGCTGTGACAGCCGGGCAAAGGCCTGATCCACCCGTTCGGCATCGGTCAGCGTTACGGCAAGAAAGTCATCCTTTTTTTCCAGAAATCCGGTCTGCATCAGTTCAGCAAAGGTTCCCTGGATTTTTTTCAAGTCCCGCAGCAGACGAACCGGTACCAGTTCAATCCGGCACTGACCATCTTGATCCATTTCCACCCAGGTGATGGATTTTTTGTGATCGGCTTCCGAGGCGGAGTATTTAAGAAGTGATCCGGCATAGCGGACACAATCCCGGCCGACTTTCTGCGGCTTGTGCAGATGTCCCAGCGCAACATACTGGAATGGATCAAGCACTGAATGGTCAATGACATCCTCTCCGCCGATGGAGATCCGGCGTTCCGATTCCGACTCTTCCGGACTTTGCCCGTTTACCCCGAAGTAATGATGGGCCGCCAGGATTTTTCGATGATCATCCGCTGGAACGCAGGTCAGCATCTGTCGTACCGTCTCGGTATGATCCCTGGTATCGGTGATTTCGAAAATGGCTCGGGCACCATGCATGTCCTTATACGGCATGAGATATAAGTCCACCGGACCATGTTCATCATGCAGCGTGATCCGCTTCAGCGGGTTTTTCAGACTGCCGCAGATATGATACCCTGACCGTTTCAGCAGACTGCCCATTTCCTCCAGCCGGCGGGAGGAATCATGATTGCCCGAAATGGCGTATACGGGAATGTTGTGATCCAGCACCAGCCGGGTAATAAAATCGTCATACACGGCAATCGCTTCTTCGCGAGGGACCGAACGATCGTAGATGTCTCCGGCAATCAGTACAAAATCAGGGTTTCGGTCCTGGGCCAACTTGAGCACCTGTTCCAGGACGAACGCCTGATCCTCCAGCATCGAACGCATTTCAAACGTACGGCCAATATGGAGATCTCCTAAATGGATAAATTTCAACGCCAACTTCCTCCTGTGAATTCAATACTTCCATTTTAACATGCAGAGCAGTCATTTCCGGTTGCATTCATGGGTTTGTAAACCTATACTGAAAGAAAAGGAACGAAGGAGGCTGACCATGGCACAGCGGATCAAAATGGTGAAATATCTTGATTCCAATCCGCCCAGCGGGCTCGATATCCGGCCCGTGGACAAAGATCGGATCCGAGAGATTGCAAAAATCATGCTGGATTCCTACATTGACACACCGGACTACGAAGGTGAATCCCTGAATGATACCATCAAGGAGATCTCGATGGTATTCCGTGGTTATTATGGTCAATTCCTCGAAGATGCTTCCTTTTTAATCTGCAACGAAGAAGATGAGATTGTGTCCTGTCTCTTTGTCTGTGACTTTAAAAATGAGGCGACAATCACCTATCTCTTCACCCGCAAGGATCATTTAGGGCGGGGATTCGCGACGGCTCTGATCCACAGTGCCGAACACGCCTTGCTCGACAAGGGCTATGACCGCATTTTCCTGTTTGTTTCCCGAAACAACAACCCAGCCGTTCAGTTGTACCTGAACCTGGGCTTCATGGAAATTCCGCTCAACACCTCCCCCATCGACCGCGAGTTCCTCAAGGAAGTTCGCGAGTGGGAACTGAACTTCAGTCCCATCGGAGATGAACGGACAATCGCCCAGATCATTGACCATGAATTCGAGATCGACTCCACCCGTCCCGTCGAATCCCGCTGACAGGAAATAAAAAAGCCTTGAAACAGGCCTCAAGAACAGGCAGGTACCGTAAGCAACGATACCTGCCTGTTTTATCATTTATGTGTGACGAGGAGACGGAATACCTGGATTCTGCTCAATCAGGGATTTGTCAGCGGATTGCCTTCCAGTGTAAATTCCGCGGCAACCTGCGCCGAATTGTTGTAGGTCTGGACAACCCGGTACTGGCCAGGCTCCAGGATGCCGAAGGCATTCTTGAGCTGGACGGCGAATTCCGCATTGGCTGACGGACCCAGCGTCCGGAGCTTGGTATCCCAAGCATAAGAGGGGTTTTCCGTCAGTTTCTCCCACTTTCCATCTTGCTTTATTTCCAGGCTGACCCGCCGATTGTAGGAAAGTTCCATCTTGCTGTTGTTGCGCAGGGTCACTTTCAGCAGCTGCTCGGCATAGGGATCAAAATTAGTGCTCAGGGTTACCGTATCCGGCTTGATGGCGGGAGCCGTCTCGTCGATCCGGTCAATCTCCAGGCCATCGCCCAGGTTAAGAATGGAATGATCATCATTGAAGGTATTGATGTTATAGAGGATCAGTACGTCAGTAATCAGATACTGATCGACCAGAGCATTGACGTCCCCGGTGTAGTAACGCAGATCCACCATGGTAATTTCGTTGAAATCCTTCGTGACGAAGGGAACAAAGGCATTGGCATAGGAATCCTTGATGATGAGCAGGCGCCGGTCATTGGTACTGGAGGTCGTGATGCGCACCACCGGGTAATTGCCGCCAAGGAACGTCAGGTATTTGTCCTGCCCGTCCACCAGATCCATCTGATAGAGCGAAGTCAGCTTTTTCTGCTCCTCGGTCAGATTGACAACGAGGTCTTCCGGGACTTTCGGCACATAGAGATTCAGATCATCCGGAGCATCCGGTGCTATGCCGGATTTTGCCGTCAGGGTTCCCAGAAAGTCCTGGGATACCTTGCGGATGTCATATTCCCCTTCCGTCCGCGGAGCCAGTCGAATGGACTTCAGATACTCTTCCTGAGCCAGGAAGGCTCCTTCCTGGGTCCAGTGATGGTCGCTCTTGAAGTAGAGATACCTGGCTTTTTGTTCCGAGAAGCGGGGAATCAGATCGATCTTGTTGATTTTGACGGAGAGCTGCTCATAAAACTCCTTGAGATAGTCGGTCTGGCTTGCGGTCGGCGCGAAGGGCGGCAGCTTGTCTTTCAGAATCTCGACTTTGGTCGGCACCAGCATGACGCTGACCTTCTGGGTGGGATGAGCTTTGACAAAAGCGTTGATCACCTGAGCCTTCTCCGAGGTCAATGCGGCCGGATTGGGGCTGAACTTATCGATCAGAACATCTCCGGCATGAATATATACTTCATTGTTTTCCTGCCGCTGCAGAAGTCGTTCCATTCCCGCCTTGATGCAAATCATTCGATCGCGCAGCGGAAACTGGTCTTCCAGGTAGCCGCCCAGCTGTTTCTGAAACGAGCCGTCCATAAATCCGGTCAGTGTGAAGGCAGGCCGCTGTTTCAGCGACCGGTTCTCCACGGCGGAAAAGGCCTGATCCGGCAGAGCCAGATGGAATCCCAAAATCAACAGTAATCCGGAGATGAAAAAGATCAGCAGCGTTCGACGGTATTGACGCAAATGGAGGTTCATTTTCTTTCTGGTCATTCTGTCCCCTCCTAGAATCCAATGTACATGGACGGCGAAAAGCTCTGGTTCAGCAAATAGGCAATGGACACAAGGAACAGGATCAACAGACTGATCAGGAAAAAGCCCAGGCGTGACCGGTTCATCTTAAGTTTCATCAGGCTCAGGCGCCGGAACAGAGCCGGCCGGGTCAGGACGATGCCCAGAATCAGAATGGGCAGGTAGGTGTAGAGATAATAGATCCCTGATGCATCCCATAGACCCGATCCCCGGCCAAGCAGTGCCAGGAGGTATCCGCCCGCATGGGTCAAGCTGGTGGTATCAAACAGCACCCAGCCAATCATGACAGCCGCGAGTGTATAGGCGTTGGCCAGGAATCCGGGAATCCGGGAGAGTATTTTTTTCAGGGCAAAGCGCTCGATCAGGATCAGAACACCAAAGTACAATCCCCAGACAATGAAGTTCCAGGACGCGCCATGCCACAGCCCGGTGGTAAACCAGACGGTAAAGACCGCCAGCAGCAGCTTACCCAGTCCTTCGCGGGAACCGCCCATCGGGATGTAGAGGTAATCCCGGAACCAGCGTCCCAGAGTCATGTGCCAGCGCCGCCAGAATTCAGAGACACTTTTTGAGATGTAGGGAAAATCAAAGTTTTCCTGAAGCTGAAAGCCGAACAGATTCGCCACTCCGATGGCCATATCCATATAGCCGGAGAAATCGAAGTAAATATAGAGGGTGAAAGCGGTCACTCCGACCCAGGCAAAGAGCAGGGACAGATTTCCAGGGTCCGTGGTCTTAGCTACATTCCAGAGAGCACCCAGGGTATTGGCCAGGAATACTTTCTTGAAGAGGCCCACGATAAAGCGCTCGGCTCCTTCCGCCATAAGATTGGGGCGAATCAGCCGCTCGCCCAGCTGAGGCTGGATCTCGTCATAGCGCATGATCGGACCTGAGGCAAGCTGCGGGAACATCAGGCAGAAAAGTCCAAGGCGAAGTGGATTACGCTCCGCCGTGAATCGTTTCTGGTAGACATCAATGTTGTAGGAGAGGACCTGAAACGTGTAGAAAGATATTCCAAGGGGCTGAGCCAGCCGTTCCGCATACAATCGGGTACCGAACAGCACATTGAAGTTCATGAAAAAGAACCCGAGGTACTTAAAGACAAACAGCAGCAACAGATTCAAGGTAACAATTCCGATCAGCATCGTCTTGCGAGCATCGGGTATCAGAATTCGATCCATGACCAGGGTCAGTCCGTAGTTCAAGAGGACTGATCCGGCGATGAGCGCCAGATATTGAGGATTGCCCCAGCTGAAAAACAGGATGCTCAAAAAAAGCATGGTGATGTCCCGTGCTTTAACTGGTGTTGCATAATAGATCAAAAGGGACAGGGGCAGGAACAGGAAAATAAACGAGATGCTGTTAAATATCACGGCAATATCTCTCCATTAACGAAAACTCAGATCCAGGGCTGCTTTGACTTCCTGGACGTTGCGGCTGGAAATAAAAATCAGAAATCTGCCCTGAACCTTCAGGACGGAATCTTCCAACAGCCGGGCTTCTTCCGGCCGGTAATTGCGATACATGTCTGACCGGGCAGTCCGCCGATTTTCAATCACCTGACGGAATCCGGCCAGGCTGGATTCTTCCTTCGCTTCCAAAACAAGGATCTCCGAGGCATCCATGGCGCTCTTGGGCGCGAAATAGACAAATTGCTCCAGATCCCGGTCTGAAATGCCATAATTTTTGCGCAGTGTCTGTTCATCTCCGGTCATCATGACCGTCAGATCGGCTTTCTGTTCCACCGCGGCGCGAATCTGGGCGAAGTCCGGTGAGCCAAAATGGATGATTCCGGCAAGAGACAGAGCGAAAAACATGCTCAGGACGAGTCCGGTGATTACGGATGCGTTGCGCACCCCTTCCCGGTGACGGTGTAAAAAAGATTGTATTTTCATCGTTTTTCAATAAACTCCCGTTTGATGAAGTTGAAGAAATCCGTATAAAACTGCGGTTTGACATGAATTCCATCCGGTTCATAGAGCTCTTCCGTAACGACGCTGGAAATATCCATGTAAATCGCATTGGATTCATCGGCCAGTGTCTGGATGCCTTTATTGAAGGCTTCCCGACGTGTCTTTGCCAGCGCCGGCTGCTTCTGAATTGCTTTGGCATTAGAAGGCAGAATGGAGAGCAGCACGATTTCAGTCTGGGGCAGCTTTCCCCGGATCTGCTCCAGCAAGGTGCGATAACTGGCCGTAAATGCATCGGCCGAGGAGAAGTTTTCCAAATCATTCATGCCATACCAGAGAAAAATCCGGGCCGGCGACAGATTGGACAACAGCGCCACATCCTCTGTGGCTGTCTTGGTATTGCGCCCTACTTTGGCAACCACATTGGAGGGCGGCAGCAAATCGTAGAGGGATATGGACTGAGTGATGGAATCGCCCATGAAAATTGCGTCTTCGAAATATTTCCGGTTGGGAATCTCGGCCACGGCGATCTTGCCTATGCCATACTGCTCTTTGATTGAGCGCAGTCTGGCTTCGATCTCGGTAACGGACTTGGCCTCCATCGCCCGTACGACCTGGCGATTAATTTCAATCTGACGCGCTGCTTCGTTCTTCTGATGCTGACGAACTGCAAAATAGCCCACGATGATCAAAAAAATCAGGGCAGCCAGCCCGATCCGTCCCCACCGGTATTTCGTTTTTCTTTTTTTTCGATTATTATATGGTTTATTCAATGGTTTTGCCATGTATGATCGTCCTTTTCTGCCCGGGGATATGAACTATCTTGTTTTTTCCAAAACAAAACGGAAACCCAGTCTGCGTTCCTTTTCCTATTATACATGAAGTTGAATGAAAACTGGGAAATGAGCTAAAAAAAGCCAACACAGTCTTATTGACTATCCGATCGAACATCCTCAAACAGCACCATCAGAATAACCAGTCAACGCCAACTGATCTCAATCCCTATGATCCCTTCACTTCATATAAATCTTCTGTTTACCCTGTTACCCTGTTACCCTGTTTCCTCTGATTCCTTGGTTTATAAGTATCTCTTGGCTCCCTTAATTCCATTGGTTCTCTGGTTGTCTGCTTTCCAGGTTCTCTGATTTTCCCTTATTCTCTTGGTTCTCAGGTTCTATTACTTTTCTTGAATCACCCAGAAGACAGACAGAAAAAAATCGCCGAATCCCTGGCTATTTTGGGCTGGGATTCGGCGTTTAGGGTATGAGGTGTGATTAATATGTGATGTTGTCAAATATCCTTGGATGTCTTATTGATATCCAAGGATGACAGCCCTTGATTTATTCCCGCTTCAGTTCCCGGTTCATCAGATTGATGACCGCGTCGCGAGGCGTAACATCTTCAAACAGGATCTGGTGAACGGCGTCGGTAATGGGCATTTCGACATTGTACTTTTTCGCCAGCTCAAAAAATGCCTGTGTGGCTTTAATGCCTTCCACTACCATGCCTACTTCTTTCGTCGCTTCATCCATGGATTTTCCTTGGCCGATCAGAATTCCGCAGCGCCGATTGCGGCTGTGCATGGAGGTGCAGGTTACAATGAGGTCTCCGATTCCGGTCAGGCCATAGAAGGTCTCGGTCTCGGCGCCCATCTTTTCTCCGATGCGGATGATCTCAGTCATGCCTCGGGTCATCAGGGCTGCCTTGGCATTGTCGCCATAACCGATTCCGTCGGAGATCCCCGCCGCCAGCGCGATGATGTTCTTAACCGCGCCGCCAATTTCCACGCCCATCAGGTCATGGTTGCGGTAGACGCGCAGGCTGTTGCTGGAAAAAGCTTCCTGTACTCGCACCATGGCGAGTTCGTTGCGGGAAGATGCCACCAGCGTAGTCGGGAGTCCCTGCGCCACTTCTTCGGCATGGGATGGACCGGACAGAATCACCGGGTCCTTGTCCAGCACTTCAAAGATCGTTTGGGACAGGGGCTTCAGGCTCTTTGGATCAACACCTTTGGCGATGCTGACGATAATTTCATCTCCGGATAAATATGGTTTGATCTTTCCGGAGACTTCACGAATGGAAGAGGATGGGACGGCCAGGACCACCATATCACGGTGATTCAGTGCCTCCCCTAAATCTACAGTGGCCCGTAAGCTTTCCGGCAGACGGATCCCCTGAAGATATTTCCCATTGGTGTGCTGTTCGTTGACTTCCCGGACGCGTTCCTCGTTCCGTTCCCACAACATAACTTCATGACCGTTCTGAGTCATGGCTTTCGCCAATGCGGTCCCAAAGGACCCTCCCCCTAAAAATGTGATCTTCAACTCTCTTTCCTCTCTCTGAATTCCATTTTTATTCCGGTGCCTTCGAAATCAAAGCTGGCTCGCAGCTGATTTTCCAAGTATCTCATATAGGAGAAATGGAGCAGAGCCGGATCATTTACAAAGAAAATAAATGTCGGTGGGCGAACTCCGGTTTGGGTGACATAATACACCTTGAGCCGGCGGTTGGAGACCACCGGGGGTTCCTTCATCAGAAGCGCCTTGGAAATGACATCATTGAGGATACCGGTGGAAATCCGGCGATTGTAGTTTTCAAATACTCTGGCCACTTCTTTTAAAACCTTGTGCGAGCGCAGTCCGGTTTTGGCGGAAATGAACAGGAACGGAACATAATTCAGGAAGTGGAAGCGCACTCTCAGTTCTTTGGTGAAGCGGTCCATGGTCTTGTCATCCTTCTCCACCAGATCCCACTTGTTTACAATGATCAGCAGCCCCTTCTTCATTTCATGGGCATAGCCGATGATCTTTTCATCCTGTTCGGTAGCTCCTTCACTGGCATCAATGAGCAGAGCGATGACATCAGCCCGTTCAATGGAGGTCATGGTGCGCAGGCCTGAATAACGCTCGATTTCCTCGCGCACTTTCGCCTTGCGCCGCAGACCGGCGGTATCAACCACAACAAATTTGCCTTCTTCGGTTTCCAGGTAGGAATCGATGGCATCCCGGGTGGTGCCAGGAATGTCCGTTACGATGCTGCGTTCCTCACCCAGAAGCCGGTTCACGAGGGACGATTTGCCGACGTTTGGTTTTCCGACAAAGGCGACCCGGATGGTCTCGTCTTCTTCCTCGGCTGCCTCGGCTGCCGGGAAATGAGCCACGACTTCATCCAGCATATCGCCCAGATTCAGTCCCTGGCTGCTGGAAATCGCAAAGGGTTCGCCCATGCCCAGATTATAGAATTCATAGGCATTGGCGGATTCATGCAGATTATCGATCTTGTTGACAGCCAGCACGACGGGTTTGCCGGAGCGGCGCAGCATGGAGGCGACTTCCCGGTCAGCATCGGCCAGACCGGTCTTGCCGTCCACCATGAAGATGATGACATCGGCGGTTTCCATCGCAATTTCAGCCTGACGGCGCATCTGCGAGAGGATCTCATCCTCTGAGGTCGGTTCGATTCCACCGGTATCGATGAGGCGGAAATCATGACTGAGCCAGTCGGCGTCAGCATAAATCCGATCCCGGGTTACGCCTGGCGTATCCTCGACAATGGCGATCCGATGACCGGCCAGACGGTTAAACAGTGTCGATTTTCCTACATTGGGGCGCCCGACAATGGCGACGATTGGTTTTCCCATATGATTTACCTGTACAGAGCGGTTTGCTCTGCCTTTCATTCTTAATAGTAAGGATCTCTTGATCGGATCCAGGAATATCCTGCCTGGCGTTATGGCGCCATTGCCTGATTCATTTGTTCGATAAGGTCTTCCCCCGTGTAATCCACGATGAGGACTTTGGTATCCAGTTCGCGCTCCAGGTCCTGTATCGTCACGCCGTCGAGCATCAGCTCTTCCCCTGAGCGGAACATATTCCGTGGCATAATGAGGTGGTCATGCACAGTTCCCTGCTTCAGAGTATTGAGCACATCCCGTCCGGTCAGCAATCCGGCCACGGTAATGGAGTGGCCGAAAAAGTCGTTCAGAACGCGGTGGGTATTGATCGCCAGCCGGGGATTGCGCTGAGAAATCTGATCGGCGGCCTGCCGAATCTCTTCATGAGCGGAAGTGCCGGTGACGAAGCTGAAACTTCCGCTGCCCGGTGCCAGATCTTCCAGCGTCGCGGCGATGGATTCACGGAACAGCCGAATCATTCCGATTCCGTCTTCCAGCTGACTGTAGCCATCGTAGAAATCTTCATCCGGAACATCAATTCCCGCCATGCAGTAAAACTCATCTGCGCAGCGGGCAAACTCAGAACCGGTGGTCAGACGGAATTCCTGCTGGAGTTCATCCAGCTGATGAATGACTTCTCTGGAGGATTCAGCAGTAAAAGGAATCAGATTTGGCAGTCCCTGTCGATATTTCGTCATACCCAGCGGAACGATGGCCACTCCTGTAACATACGGATGAAGTGCCGCCAGATCTCGGAGCGTTCTTTCCAGTTCCGCCCCATCATTGTAGCCAGGCACCAGAACGATCTGAGCGCCCATCTGAATGCGGGCTGCAGCCAGCTGCTGCATCCGAGGATACAGATTTCCGGCCACTCGATTGTTCAGCATCGTAACCCGCAGTTCCGGGTTCGTGGTATGGACCGAGATATTGATGGGACTGATGCGGTAGTTAATGATGCGCCGAATATCGCTTTCGGTCATATTGGTCAGGGTAACAAAATTACCCTGAAGAAATGACAGGCGGGAGTCATCATCCTTGAAATAGAGGGTTTCTCTCATGCCGGGCGGCAACTGATCGATAAAACAGAAAATACAGTTGTTTGAGCAGCTGCTGGCTTTGTCCATAATGCCGCTGGCAAAATTCAGCCCCAGTTCCTCATACATTTCCTTCTCAATCGATACCGTATATTCCCTGGTTTCCTCTCCCTGAGACCGCTGAATCGTCAGCGTGAAGCGTTCGGCTGCCGTCAGGAAGCGATAGTCCAATATGTCCTTGACCGGAACCTCATTGATTTTAACCAGACGGTCTCCAACAGTAATTCCGGCCCGGTCCGCCGGACTCTTTTTATCTACTTCGGTGATGACGTTGCGCCGGATCGGATCGACCAGCTTACCGTCAATTTGGATGAGTTTGTTATAACTCATGGAAACACCTCATTTCTCTCTACTTATTATACCAAAACAGTTCCCTGACGACAGTGAATTCACGCTCTGTATAGCTGAAATCATCAAAAGCTTCGATTAAATTTCGAGAAGCCGTCAGGTTTACCATAATTTATATTGCCATAATTTATATTATGTAATTAATTCTTGGAAAAATATTATTGAAGAGTCATCGTCGATTCTCTATAATGATCGTTTCAGTCTCTCCAAGCCTGGTTCTTGCGTTCCAGCCGGACTTTCCTTCGATATGTTCTGATCCATTTCAGAGAATCTGAACAATTTGAAATAATATCTGACCAGCCTCTGATTATAGCACTATCCGGATGCATTCGACAAGGAAAACCGTTAACTCTCAACGGCGACTCATCTCTTCCCAGTACTACGGCATGGCACATTATGTAAGAAACCTCTGCCGTTTGCTGTGGCAGAGGTTTTTGGCTTCCGATTCAGATAAACGTCCGGATGGCTCCTGGTACGATGGTCCGCATCCGATCAGACATTCAGTTCTACATACTCACCGGTTACAATATAGATGGTCCACTCGCAGATATTGGTGGCGTGATCTCCGATCCGTTCCAGGTATTTGGCCACAAAGTTCAGCTGCGAAGCCTTAAATCGGCTTTCTTCCACCTGAGCCGCATCGTAATAAAGATGCTTGACCAGATTCATCAGGCCACGGTCTACTTCGTCATCGAGTTTCGTGATTTCATAGGCCCGGTCATCGTCCTTGGCCGTATAGGCATCAATGGATTCTCTCAGCATGGTGCAGGCGATTTCAGCCATCCGCTCGATTTCCGGCATGGCGTCGGAAATGTCCTCATCTTTCAGCAGAATGGCGATGCGGGCAATATCAACGGCATAATCCGCCATGCGCTCGACATCGGTCACGATTTTAATCGTCGTGAACAGTGTCCGCAAGTCCGCGGCTACTGGCTGCTGAGTCGCGATCAGTTTAATGCTCTGGTCTTCCACCACCCGCTGGAGATCATCGATGATCCCATCCTGGCTTTTGACCTGCTCGGCCAGTGTCACATTCTTTTCCCGAAGCGCGATAATGGCTTCCTTGATCTGTTCTTCTGCCAACAGAGCCATTCGGACCAGGTGATTGTTAATGCTTAAAAGTCCTGACTGGATATTTTTAACTGACATATGCTGCCCCTTCCCTTAGCCGAATCGGCCCGTGATATATTCTTCTGTCCGTTTGTCCAATGGATTGGTAAAGATCTTGTCGGTGCGGCCGGATTCAACGATTTCACCATTCAGGAAAAATACAGTTTCGTCCGCGGTCCGGCCCGCCTGCTGCATGTTATGAGTAACGATGACCACCGTGTATTCTTTCTTGAGTTCTTCCATCAGCTCTTCGATCTTCTGAGTGGAGATCGGATCCAGGGCCGAGGTCGGTTCATCCATCAGAATAATGGATGGGTTTGTGGACAGAGTACGCGCAATGCATAGACGCTGCTGCTGGCCGCCGGATATGGACAGACCGTTATCGTGAAGCCGATCCTTGATTTCATCCCAGATGGCGGCTTTGCGCAGGGACCGTTCCACCAGCTCGTCCAGCTCCTGTTTCTTCTTCATGCCATGGATCCGCGGTCCGAAGGCGATGTTGTCATAGACGGACATGTCAAAGGGATTGGGTTTCTGGAACACCATGCCGATCTGCTTGCGCAGCACCATGATGTCCATGTCGCGGTTGATGTCGCGCCCTTTGAATTCCAATGCGCCTTCCACCCTGGTCTTGGGAATCAGATCATTCATGCGATTCAGACAGCGCAGGAAGGTGGATTTCCCGCAGCCGGACGGTCCGATCAGGGCGGTGATTTCATTTTCCCGGATATCCAGATTGAGATTCTTCAGCGCCTGAAACTGGTCGTACCAGAAATTCATCTCGCGCACGCGAATGATGGTTTCTCCCGGAATTTCCTCTGGGCTGCGTTCCCGCAGCGCCACCTGGGCTTTCACTTCCCGCTGGGCTTTGGGCAGAACACTTTGGTCAACGCTCTTTGCCTGATTAAACTTTTCCTGTAATTCCTGTTCCATTAGCCAAACCTTCCGGAAATATAGTCTTCCGTCTTCTTGTCCTTCGGATTGTAAAAGATGTTGTTCGTGGTGTCATGCTCAATCAGGCGGCCATTCAGGAAGAAACCGGTGGAATCGGAGATCCGGGCAGCCTGCTGCATGTTGTGGGTAACGATGACGATGGTATAGTTTTCTTTCAGCTCCTGGACCAGTTCTTCCACTTTCTGGGTCGACAGCGGATCCAGGGCCGAGGTGGGTTCATCCATCAGAATGACGTCCGGCCGGGCGGCAATGACGCGAGCGATGGACAGCCGCTGCTGCTGTCCCCCGGACAATTCAAAGGCACTCTTGTGCAGGGTGTCCTTGACTTCGTTCCACAGCGCGGCACCGCGCAGGGCCGATTCAACCAGTTCATCCTGCTCGGCTTTTTTCATCGGGCGATGACGCTTTGGCCCAAACAGGACATTTTCATAGATGCTTTTGGGAAACGGATTGGCCTTCTGGAAGATCATGCCGACTTTCCGGCGCAGATGGACCAGATTGACCTGGGAGCCGTTGATATCTTCGCCCATGTATTGGATCAGGCCTTCGGTCCGGGTGTCATCAATCAGGTCATTCATCCGGTTCAGACATCTCAGGAACGTGGACTTGCCGCAGCCGGAGGGCCCGATCAGGGCTGTCACATGGTTCTGCCGGATTTTCATATTGATGTCTTCCAGCGCTCGTTTGTTTCCGTAGTAGAAATTCAGATGTTCTACTTCAATGATATTGCTCATCGGTCTAGTCTCCTATTCATACCGTTTGCCGAATTTTTTCCGGATGATGACTGCCATGACGTTGAAGAACAACAGAATGGCCAAAAGGACGATAATTCCGGCCGATGCTTTTTCGTGGAATTCCTTCAAGGTGCGTCCTGTCCAGTCATAGATCTGGATGGGCAGCACCGTGTACTGGTCAAAGATCGAGGTCGGTACGGCCAGGATCATGCCGACCGCTCCGGCAACCAGCAGCGGCGCGGCCTCGCCAATGCCGCGGGAAATAGCCAGAATGCAGGCAGTTGCTATGCCCGGGGCGGCAAAGGGCAGCACCACGCCGGTGATCATCTGCCACTTGGTTACTCCCAGGGCCAGGGCATTCTGACGCATGGAATCCGGAACGGTTTTGAGTGCCTCCACAGACGAGGTAATAATCACCGGCAGGATCAGAAGCGACAGAGTCAGGGCACCGGTGATCAGGGTTCGGCCAAAGCCCAGGATGTTGGCGAAAATGGAGAGGCCGATCATACCGTAGACAATGGAAGGTACGCCCGCCAGATTGCCGATGTTGAGTTCCAGGAATCGGGTGAGCCGATTCTTCGGGGCATATTCATACAGATAAATGGCAGCCCCTACGCCCAGCGGAAAGGAGATAAGGGCCGTAAGGCCCATGATCCAGAGGGAACCGGCCAATGCCGCCTTCACTCCGGCAGCTCCGGGGCGCCGTGACGGAAAGCTCGTCAGAAAATCCCAGTTGATGTGGGGCAGACCGACGGACAGAATCTGATAAAGCAGCATCGCCAGGAAAATAATGGCAATGACGGTGCAGCCAAAGAAAATACCGTGCCAGATCGAATTGATCCGCTTCCGCCGGTTGATATTGGCCTGTTCCTCCATTTCCTCCCGGGACAGTGAAGGGGCTGCTGCTTGGTTTAGTTCATTCATCTTATCCCCTCCGTTTATTGGATACGAACTGCCGGGCAATCAGATTGAGCAGCAGCGTCATTAAGAACAACACAATGCCCACCGCGTAGATGGACTGGTACTGGATCGTGCCTACTCCAAGCTCTCCGGTACTGGTGGCTACCATGTACCCCGTCATCGTCTGGATGGACTTGAATGGGTTGAAGGTCATCATCGGTTTGGATCCGGCAGCAATGGCAACGATCATGGTCTCCCCCACCGCTCTGGACACCGCCAGAATAAAGGAGGAGATAATGCCGGAGCGGGCAGCCGGAATCACAATCTTCATGGCAACCTCCAGCTTGGTTGCGCCCAGCGCGTAGGCTCCGTTGCGCATGGCATTGGGAACCGCGTTCATGGCATCCTCTGACAGTGAAGCCACCAGGGGCAGAATCATCATGCCCACGGCGATGGCTGCCGACATGATGTTGAAGATTTCAGTGGATGGCACCAGCGTCTGCAGCAGCGGTGTTATATAGTTCAGGGCGAAAAAGCCGTAAACAATGGATGGAATCCCCGCCAACACCTCAAGGATCGGCTTAATGACCGCCCGGACATTGGGGTGAGCGTATTCCGACAGGAATACCGCGCTGCCCAGTCCCAGTGGAATGGCTACCAGCATGGAATAAAACGCCACGCTGAAGGTTCCGACGACCAGGGGCCAGATTCCGAACCGCCCCGGGCTGAACAGCGGCAGCCAGGTATTATCCAGCAGAAATTGATTGAGAGATACATGTGAGAAGAAAGTCGCCGCTTCCGAGACCAATGTATAGATGATCATCGCCGTGATCAGGATCGTGGCAATGGTAAACACCCGGATGATGTTCTCGATGATGGCTTCATTGAGCCGAAACCTGGATTTTCCGGTCAGAGTGGATCGTTGTTCCATGGAAATTCCTCCATATTCAGTAAGCATACTCATACAGTCTACTGGTCAGACGTAAAGAAAAGATTCTTCTCTTGTTAAGCTTAGGTTAAGTTTAATACACTTCCGGTTCATTTGGAATACCGCTGATCCTGCGGTTTCCCCTGCTTTTCTCAAAAATGTCTCCCTCTCAGCAGTTCCTTTGGACCGGATCTGATATTTTCTCCGAGCGGGTTTCAAATCCAGAAAAAAAGGACCCCGCAGGGTCCCGAGAGTATGTAGACTGATGGGAGTCAGGGAACATGAATACTACTTGGTAAGAGCAGCTTTGGAAGCATCAATGGTGGCCTGGGTAGCCGGTACCATCTGCACTTCTTCGGCCAGCTGGATCGCATTGTCAAGGTAGAAGGTCAGGAAATCCTTAACTTCCGGCTTTTCGGCGACCGCTTTCTTGCTGACATAAAGGAAGATTGGGCGAGCCAGCGGGTAGGTTCCGTCCAGGATCGTTTCCTTAGTCGCTTCCACCCCATTGATTTTCATTGCCTTGAGCTTATCCATGTTTTCTTCGTAGTAGGTGAATCCGAAGTAACCAAGACCGCCTTCGGATCCGGCAACACCGGTAACCAGTACATTGTCATCTTCTGATACCTGAACATCAGAGGCTCTCTGCTCATTTTTCGTTTCCAGGGCTTTCTCCGTGAAATACTCATAGGTGCCGGAAGAAGTACCAGGAGCGAACAAGGACAGCGCAACATCAGGGAATGCCGCATTGGCTTCCTTCCAGGTCTTTAAGACCGAATCCTTGCCAAAGATCGCTTTCAGGTCTTCGAAGGTCATTTCATTCACCGGGTTGTTCTTATTGGCAACTACTGCGATTCCGTCGATGCCGACCTGAAGTTCTACGATCTCAATGCCTTTGGCTTTGGCTGTTTCAATTTCCTGGTCCTTGATTTTTCTGGAAGAAGCGGCGATGTCGATTTCTCCATTGATCAGGCGTTCAATCCCCGCTGAAGATCCGGAGGGGGACGCCGTTACAGTCAGCTTTGGCTGAACTTTGACGTACTCTTCGATGACAGCTTCGGACAGCGGGAAGACCGTGGACGATCCATCCGTTTCAATTTTTCCGGTCAGCTGAGCCGAAGTTGTAGTTCCCTCGGTGGTTCCTGGAGTGGTTCCGCCGGCAGTGGTATTATTGGCAGCTGGAGTACATCCTGCTACTGTGGCTGCAACGACGCATGACGCGAGGATTGCTGCAATTCGATTCTTCTTCATTAATTCATTCCTCCTGATATTTCAGCTCATTTCGTTTCTACTGTGTTTTTCTCACAAATCCAATGATAAGCCATCCTTGTTTTGGAATTGTTTTGCTCCTGTTAGGAATGTGTTAAGTTCAAAGCTTTCTGTCCTGGATCCCTCTTATGGGACCCGTACAGGGCGAAAGACAGGTAATGGCTTTCAAGTGAGTGTACCATTGCCAATGAACCGTTGGATTGAACAGCAAGATAGCTCAACCGGTTCACTGCGTCATTGAAAAACAGACTGACAAGCTCGCCAGTCTGTTGGGTTTAACCATTGAATTTAATGGCCTGAATTTTAGTTCCTGGCGACCGGTTTGGTTTACGGTAGGACGGAAGCTGAACCAGAAAGGTCGTGCCTTCTCCGACGGTGGACTGGACCTGGATTGAGCCGCCGAATGAGATGGCTATATGCTTGACAATGGCCAGCCCCAGGCCGGTTCCGCCTTTGGCCCGGTCTCGAGCCTGATCCACGCGGTAGAACCGTTCAAACAGCCGCGGCAGGTGCTCTTCCGGAATGCCCGGACCGGTATCCTGCACAGACAGCACAATGATGTCCTGCTCTTCCTCCAGACGCACCTTCACTTTGGCATGCGCTTCAGAGTATTTGATGGCATTCTCCACCAGATTAATGAGCATCTGCCGATAGAGATCGTCATCTCCTAAAAATGCGGGCTCGCCTTTTACAGTCAGCGACAGGTCGATGTTCTTGTTCTTCGCCTGAACTTCCAGCAAGTGCAGACCGGAAACGGTGGCTTCCACAGCATCGATGATTTCGGTGCCCCGGCGTTCCTGATTCTCAATGGCGGACAGGGATAAGATATCTTCGATCAGCCGGCTCAGCCGCTCGGTTTCCTGATCGATGATATCCAGGAACTTATTGCGTGTCGCTGGATTTTCCACATCGCGCAAGGTTTCGGCAAATCCTTTGATGGAGGTCAGCGGTGTTTTGAGTTCATGGGAAACATTGGCCACAAACTGGCTGCGCATTTGCTCCAGTTTCTTCAGATCGCTGATATCCGACAGTACGGTCACTTTGCCGCGGTGAAAATTCCGATCCGTGATCAGTTCCGTTGTCTTGAAGCGGACGACCGTTCCGGTGCGCTTCAAAGTCAGTTCCTGATACTGGTCGGACAGGGTCAGCATCTGATCAAGATCTGTATTGCGGATCACGCTGTGGATGTCCTTGCCGATGGCTTCATTGTAGATCCCGAAGATTTTGCGGGCAAAGGCATTGAAGATGATGATCCGGTTGTTCTGATCCACGGCAATGACGCCTGAGTTCATGGAACCAAGAATCGCGTCCAGCTGGTTCTGATGATTCATGGAATCCAGGATTGTTCCTTCCAGACGGTCGGCGATGGTATTGAAATGATTTGCCAGTGGCTCCAGATCCGTCAGTTCATTGACCTGAACCCGGTAAGACAGTTCCCCCTCGGCGATGCGCTGAGTGGCCAGCGTCAGCTGATCAATGGGCTTTGCCAGATTCCGGGAAAGGTACAACGTCAGACCCGCTCCCAGCAACACCAGAATTATTCCTAACATCAGAGTTTCATTGCGCAAAGCAGCCAGACTCGACTGAATTCGATTTGCCTGTTCTGCCAGAATGATTCGTTCCCCTTGAGAAGTCGTGGCAAATGCTGCCAGATAGGAAGTCTCGCCACTGACCAGAATGGAGCTTCCCTGGGGCTGTTCCAACAGGCGCAATAAGGTCTCGCTGGTCAGAATCGGAATCGGTGCGCCTTCCGTGGAAGCCACCATCTGGCTGTCCCTGAGCACAAATTCATGAATTCCCTGTTCGGACAGAGTCCTGGTCAACTCCGGAAAATTAGAACCATCGTAGCTTGCGGCGGCCTGTCGGGCCGAGGTTAACAGCCGGTTTTGCTCTGCCTGATGGATTTGGTTTCGACCGAAAAAATAGAAAAAACCCGATGCACCTATGGCAAGACACGCGCTCAGTGCGATCAGCGCGATCTGAAACCTGGTTTTCACGGCGTTTCGTCGTTGTTGAAGCGATAGCCGATTCCCCGCACCGTCTCAATATGGCGGGGATTCTTGTCATCCTCTTCCAGCTTCTGGCGCAGATGGCGGATGTGGACATCGACCGTCCGGGTTTCCCCAACGTATTCATAGCCCCAGATTTTATCCAGCAGGACGTCGCGGGTCAGTACTTTTCCATTGTTCTTTATCAGGATATCAAGCAGTTCGAATTCCTTGAGGGTCAGTTCGACCTTGATTCCGTTCTTCTTGACTTCATGCTTAAGGAAATCCACTTCTACATCACTGAACCGCAGAATGTCAGCCTGCGGTTCCTGTGGGTTCGCCCGGCGCAGCATTGCTTTGACGCGGGCCGTCAGTTCCCGAACAGAAAAAGGCTTCGTGATATAGTCGTCAGCGCCCAGTTCCAGACCCAGAATTTTGTCAATTTCCTCGGACTTGGCGGTGAGCATGATAATGGGGACGGACTTAAGCTGGTCGTCTGAGCGCATCCGCTTGCAGACTTCCAGTCCGTCCAGTCCGGGCAGCATGAGATCCAGAAGAATTAAATCCGGTTTCTCCTGTTTTGCCAGCATGAGGCCGTCAATGCCGTTGCCGGCTGAACTCGTCGTATAACCGGATGCTTCCAGATTATAACGGATCAGTTCAATAATATGTTCTTCATCGTCAATGATGAGTATTTTTTCTGCCATGGTGGGATCCTCCTGTTATTCTAGCTTTAAGTTATCATACCGACTGGCATTTTACCAACGCTTCCTGCGCACTTAACCTTTTTTTAACAAGATTTCTCGGGCAGATGCCCCGTTCAAAACCCTTTGAAACGGAAAATCACCGGCTGATGCGTCAGCCGGTGATTTTCAGGGGGATTCTTATTCCATTGGATCCATTTCTTTCCCCATCAGGGATTTGATCTCCTCGAAGAAAGTACTGATGTCCTTGAACTGCCGATACACGGAAGCAAAGCGAACATATGCCACCTCGTCCACGGTTTTCAGCCGCTCCATCACCATGTTGCCGATTTCATCCGTGGTGACTTCCGAGATCATTTTATTGGAGATGCTGCGCTCAATGTCGTCGGCAAGATTCTCCATCTGCTGCATGGACACCGGACGCTTCTGAGTCGCCCGCACCAGGCCGCTGATGATCTTGTTCTTATCAAACGGTTCTCTGGATTCATCTTTCTTGATGACCAGGATCGGTAATGTTTCAACTTTCTCGTAGGTCGTGTACCGTCGGGTGCAGTCCAGGCATTCGCGCCGGCGGCGGATGGAAGATCCATCTTCAGTCGGTCTGGTATCAATGACTTTGCTCTCGAGGTAACCGCAATAAGGGCATTTCATATTCCTTACTCCCTCTTATCGATGGTCAGGATCCAAAGTGATGCTTGTTATCTGCGATTTCTGAGGAATGCAGGGATTTCGATCTGTTCTTCCTCTTCTTCTTCCGGACGATAGGTTGGTTCCGGCCGTCTGGATTCATCCCGGTAGGATGATTCACTGCGGTAGGACGGAGCTTCTGCCCGTTCTGCCGGCTTGGCGGCAAAGGGCTTGGCCTCTTCCTTCTTCTCGGAGACCTGCGCCTTCTGGGACTTAAAATCCTTTTCGAATCCGGTTGCGAGAACCGTGATTTTGACTTCGTCATTCAGTTCTGGATCGATGACCGCACCAAAGATGATGTTGGCATCCGGGTCAGCGGCTTCCTTGACGACTTCGGCCGCTTCATTGATTTCCAGCAGGGACAGGTCTTCTCCGCCCGTAACATTGAGCAGAATGCCTGTTGCTCCGTTGATGGAGGTTTCCAGCAGCGGGGAGGAAATGGCAGCCTTGACGGCATCCGTTGCCTTGTTGTCGCCCTTGCCGTAGCCGACGCCCATGTGGGCAACGCCGCGGTTGAGCATAATGGCGCGAACGTCATTGAAGTCCAGGTTGATCAGTCCGTTGTCTGTGATCAGGTCAGTGATTCCCTGAACGCCCTGGTGCAGGACTTCATCCGCCTTGCGGAAAGCTTCCTTGAAGGAAGTTTTCTTATCGACAATCAGAAGCAGGCGCTCATTGGGGATGGTAACCAGTGAGTCCACTTTGCTCTTGAGGTTTTCAATGCCGATTTCGGCATTCTTCATTCTGGCTTTTCCTTCGAAATGGAAGGGTTTGGTAACTACGCCCACGGTCAGGATGCCCATGGATTTTGCGATCTCCGCAACAATGGGTGCAGCACCGGTTCCGGTTCCGCCGCCCATACCGGCCGTTATAAAGACCATGTCGGCCCCTTTGAGTGCGGATTCAATTTCTTCCTTGGACTCTTCCGCCGCTTTCTGTCCGATTTCCGGATTGGCTCCTGCGCCAAGACCCTTGGTGAGCTTTTCACCGATCTGGATTTTATGTGACGCGTTGGACTGGGACAGCGCCTGCTTGTCCGTGTTGACTGAAATAAAGTCAACGTTGGCAAGTCCTTCCATGATCATGCGGTTAACCGCATTGTTTCCGCCGCCGCCGCATCCAACTACTTTTATATTTGCCGGGCCTGTTACTTCAAGATCAAAATCTAACATCCTTAATCCCCCTATTCTATTCCGAATAATTTTTTTAATTTTGTGCCGAAACTGTTTTCGCTGGCTTTTTTCCTGAAATCATCATGAGTTTTGGGACGGCGCGTCGGTTCGACCGCTTCGTCTTCCTCATCCAGCCGGATGATATCTTTCACGGACTTTGTCGCCTTCTGGCGGACCTTGTCAAATACGGAGAAGTAGGCGCCGGCGGATTCATCCGCTTCTTCCAGCTCCTCCTCTTTTTCCCACATCTGTGCAATAAGCACCGATTGCAGCTCATGGATCATATTATAAGCTACGCCAGTGGCATTCAGGGAAAAAATGTCGTCGCTCTTGATTATATCAGATGTAATGTAATTTGTGGATATTGGAATCCCATCTTCTACCAGTTCCTCGATCTGAGCAAACCCGCAAAGTCCGCCGCCGTAGACCAGAGCCATATCAATTTCATTCCACTGCGGATAATTCTGGAAAGCTTTGCGGCACAATCCGACGATTTCCGTGGCCCGGGCGGATACGACTTCCCGGATCAGGTCGAACTTGGGATGGTTCTTGCTGAGCTGGCCGGTGCCGAACTGCTTTTTCAATTCTTCGGCTTCATTCATGCTGATTTTCAGAACAATGGATAAGTCCTTGGTAATATTGCGCCCCCCCAGAGGGATGGTTTCCGAGTAAACAATCCGGTTGTTTCTCAGCACAACCAGGTCCGTTTTGCGGTGGCCGGAATCGATCAGGAGCGCTCCGTGGTACCGCTGGCTTCTGGTCATCATAAGATTGGCCATGCCGTGCACGGACAGCCCGGTGCCGATGACGCGGATTCCGTCATTGTCCAGGACTCTGGCCTGGCCTTCCAGCGTTGACTCATCACACAGAATCGTCTGGGATGTAACGTCAATGAGACCGCCCTTGGCTCCGACGGGATTGGCATACCCGACGCCGTCCACCTTGTAGTCACCGATCAGCACGTCACAGATCCGTTCCTCCGAGGTTTTGGCCACCCGCATGGAACTCTTTACTGCATTGAGCATGTCTTTTTCAGAGACCGTACCCTGTTTGAGTCCGGCAGATCCTCTGCTTGACTCCTGTCTGGTGTAAGCCGTATCAACGTTCAGAAAAACGTCGGTCACCGGCGCTCCGGTCTTGATTTCAAGCTGGCGCAGTACACTGCGAATGGATGACAGGAGGCGTACTGAATCGGTCACCTGTCCATCCTCTATCCCGTGCGATTCACCGTAAGCTGAAAATATAATGTCCCCGTTCCGTCCGGTGATGGCGGATGCTTTGATATAATACGATCCCAGATCGAGACCGGTTAAAAATTGATCCATTGCCATAAAACTCCCCCTTTGTCCTCCAATCAGTCGATTTAGTTGATGTATAAATAAATATGTTAACCAAAATGGCTGTAAACGTGCTAATAATCCCATTATACATGGTTCAGTCACGGAATGAAAATACTTTCATAAATTTAGACCATAAGTTTTTAAAAAAGCAGGCGGCAAATTCCTGAATCGGGAATCGGACACCTGCTTACACTCTTTCTTACCCTTTGGAGCACGCCTTAGGTTTGATCAGGTACTTATTAAGTAATACCATTAAGTCACATTCGTCTGGCTTTTTCTGCCCGAACCCGCTGATCAGACCTTATCGATCTGGTCGATGTGGATTGCCCGGACATGTTCCGTATGATCCCACTCTTTTCGGTTCTTGTGGAGAATTCCCAGGATGGCAATGGGCATCCAGGTGGGAATATACAACGGCAGGAGTGCATAGTACATCAGATTGCGCAGGCTCAGTTTCTTATCAAGCCACAGAATGAACGGGATCAGCAGCAGCTGCAGAATCTGTCCGGCGGCATAGAGCATTTCCTTCAGGGACAAGATTCGACCCAGATTCAGTAAAGCCATTTGCCGAATGGTATCCTGCAGATAGTAGAGATTGTACAGGATGCCGTAACCGGCACTGATCCCGAATATAATCAGAAGGATCGGCTGAATGGAGTAAAAGGCACAGTCAATCATGATCATGCTTCCGGTCCGGATCCCTTTGTTCATTAACGGGAAGAAATATTGGGTAAAGACGTCGGCAAATCCCTGCATCCAGCGCTTGCGCTGGCGCCAGCTGGCTGCCATGGTCAATGGTTTCTCATCATAGATAATGGCTTCATGCGCCCAGCCGACCTTGTAACCGTTGAGGCAAAGCTTGCAGGTAAACTCGAGATCTTCCGTCAGACAGGTCGCATCCCAGCCGTAATGCTCCAGAATATCCGTATCGACGGCAAAGCCTGTTCCACCCAGCTGAGCGGACAGCCCCAGATTGTCCCGGGAAAGCTTGAGCATCCGGTTGGAGATCCAGAATTCCATGGAAATACAGCCTGTCAGGTACGTATCATCCGGGTTTTTCGAATCCAGGTACCCTTGAACAACTTTGTAACCCTGGTTCATCTTCTTGTTCATTTCCTTCAGGAATGAGGGGTGAACCAGATTATCGGCATCCAGGATCACACAGGTCCGATAACCCTTATTCATTTTCAGCAGCTGGTCGAAAAACCACTGCAGGGCATATCCCTTCCCGACTTCTGTCTTATTGAACCGCTCAAAGACGGCCGCGCCGGCCTGAGAAGCGATTTCTTTGGTATTATCATTGCAGTTGTCTGCAATCACATAGACATCGAACAGCTCTTTGGGATAGTCCATCCTCAGGCAGGATTCGACGCTCTGCCGGATCACCTGAGACTCATTATGGGCGGCGATGACAACGGCAAATCTCCGATTACCGTCTTCCAGCTGTTTACGCTTTTTCTGATACAGTGAAAACAGTGTCAGAAATATATAATATGATGAAACGGCTACCGCCAGATAGTTGATAATATGCATCAGGCTTATAAAAGCTCTTCCCAGAAATTCCATTGGATCCCCTCTTTTAAAGAAATAAAAAGTCACCGATTCAAGAATCCGGTAAACCAAGGTTTATTATACCACAGTTCCCAGCTGGTGATGACTTTAACAATGAAATCACTGACAAATTCAGGATATTAGCGGTTCAATTTCGCTCCCTGGTTTCGATCGTTCGGGGTTTGAAATCCCCTCATGCCCTGGCGCTGACCCAGGAAAATCAAATTTTCCAGCTGATTGAAGTGTCCCTCAGATATTGTGTTGCGAACAGCCTGAGTTCCCAGCAGCAGTTCATAATCCAGTTCCATGCCGTTTTCGTTTTTTCGCAGAATCTGACTCTGAATGAAATTGATGGTCTCGCCCAGCTGGAACCGGACAAAATCCCGCTCGGATCCGGGAAACATCTGCAGGATTCTTGCCAGAGTCGTCCCCGCGCCCAGGGAGTGCAGCGTGGCAATGACTCCGATGCCTGCCTCCGCGGCTTCCAGGACCGCCCGCATGCTGGCCGTGTCCCGGATTTCACCAATCATCATGAAATCCGGACTTTGCCTCAGCGCACTGCGAATACCTTCCTGAAACGTCAGGAAATCTCGTCCTGATTCCCGCTGAGTGACCAGTCCCTTCCCCGGATCGAGCCGATATTCCACCGGGTCCTCCAGGGTAATCAGGTGCCAGGGGCGGACCCGCAGCAGCTCGGACAGCACGGCTGCCATGGTAGTACTCTTGCCCGAACCCGTTTTCCCTACCACCAGACTTAGCCCCCGACGCGATGCCAGATGGTCCGGCAGCCCTGGATTTACGCCCAGCTCGGTCAAGGTCGGAATCTGATCCTTAATGATCCGGATCGTGGCACAAAGCTTTCCCTCTGAGGTATATCGGTTGATCCGATATCGTCCTTTATACTCATAGGCCAGATCCGAGTCCAGACTGCCATTCCCCTCCCGCACCCGTTCCCCGGGACTGATCGATGCAAACAGCCACTGCATAAGCTCCCGGCCGACACAGCCCGTCCCAGGCAATATTTCATCCCGCAGCCGGTAATGCAGTACGTCATCCTCCCGCAGCAGGATATCTGATACTCCCCGCCCCCTGCACGCCGTCAGCAGTTCATGAAATCTGTTCTCCACAATGACTTCCTCCTTCAGAATCTACTCTCGAAATTATGGTTTGAAGTCAACTTCTCATACAGTCTGAACATCAGCTCCTTCGATCAGTGTCCAGTGAAGCCATCTTCTTCGATCAGTGTCCTGTGGATCCATCCCCTTCGATCGGTGTTGGGTTGAGTCCCATCCCGCTTGATGGGAGTTTCGCTGCCTGCTTCGTTGCTTTATTGGCGGAAATGAATCCCACCGGTGAAAGACATCATTTTCCAGGCAAGCAGGATGTGCCCGACTCCTGAATCGTCGCAATAGTCAGTCTGGCGTCTGCCCCTTCGAAAAGATCAGCGGATGATTGCCCTTTCAGTCCGACTTGCCTATAATCAGGGGTAGAACGATACGAACCGATGCCCGATCGGAGCGATTCCATGACAATCGTCCGGTGCAGACATCGCGTGAGGAAAGATGAGGAAATGACATGTCCGTTGAACGAGTAAAGGAATATTTTTTAAGAGAATACGGTCTGGATCAGATCGTTCAGGAAACGGAGGAATCCTCCGGTACGGTACCGGAAGCCGCCCGGGCGATTGGTACGGAAGAATGCCGCATTGCCAAGACCCTGTCGTTTTTTGTCGGGGAAAGCGTTGTGCTGGTCGTCGTAGCAGGCGATGCGAGAGTGGATAACCGAAAGTACAAGGATACGTTTGGAACCAAGGCGAAAATGCTGCCCTTCGAGCGGACCGAAGAACTGACGGGACACGCCGCCGGCGGAGTCTGCCCCTTCGCCGTGCCCGAAGGCGTACAGGTATACCTGGATGAATCCCTGCGGCGCTTCCCTTCGGTATATCCGGCTGCCGGCTCCGCCAACAGCCATGTCGAGATGACCATGTCCCAGCTCGATCAGTTCATTCCCCACAGTCGCTGGGTTGATGTGACCAAAATTCCGGAGACCGATTTGTCAGAATAACCGCATCCGGGATATCCCCTTCGGATTCAGCAGAGAAAGCCCGTAAACCATTCAGCACGAAGGTTTACGGGCTTTCTCTTAGGTCAGTGGAATTTGTGAGTGGCAGGTCTAATCTTCAATGAGGGCTTTGACTGAGCGCACCATGACATCGATGGCAACTTTATTGTGGCCGCCTTCCGGGATGATCAGGTCCGCATAGCGCTTGGACGGTTCGGTGAACTGCATGTGCATGGGGCGAACCACCGACAGGTACTGGTCTACGACAGAGGACACGGAACGGCCGCGTTCCTCGATGTCCCGCACCAGACGACGCAGAATCCGGATATCGGCATCGGTGTCGACATAGATCTTGATATCCAGCAGATCGCGCAGGCGCTTGTCATCCAGAACCAGGATGCCTTCCACAATGATGATGTCCCTGGGTTCAACGATTTTGACCTCTTTGGTCCGGTTATGGATGGTGAAGTCATAGGTGGGCATTTCGATGGGCTGGCCGGCCAGCAGACGCTGCAGATGATCGATGAGCAGATCCGTATCGAAGGCCATCGGGTGGTCATAGTTGGTTTTCACCCGATCCTCGAAGGACAGGTGGCTCTGATCTTTATAGTAGGAATCCTGTGAGATCATGCAGATTGATTTTTCACCGAAGCTGTTATAGATGGCGTTGGCTACCGTGCTTTTCCCTGATCCGGTGCCGCCGGTTATTCCGATTAAGACTGGTTTCTTCATTGTTACATCCCCTCATCAGGCTGATTTGGAACGGAATTTCGGCCAATTCAGGTTGGCCTCAGCCCATTCCGGCGGCTTCTGGAAGCCTTGCTTTCCTTTTCAGTTTACAGGAAAAGGGCGGTCCTGTGACCCCCCTTTTGCTTAAAACACGTATTTCACTTCGCCGGTGGTCTGAATGATCAGATCCCCTGCTTCCAGCTGATCCGGGCAGTCGCAGCTGAAATACATGGCCGCCTTGTTGGCTACTTCAATGGGGCTGCCCTCTACATCCCGGAAATTGGTGAGCGTCGTCCGGAAGACATCGCCTTTGGCGCGCAGCACCTCCACTTCCGTATTGGGGAAGATGCGGTTCTTCTCATGCATGAAATAGCGTCCGTCCGCTTCCCGGCGGACAACGGCAGCGACGATGTCATAATCCCGGACATAGGTCGAGGATTCATAGATCTGCGAGTTGCCGCGGCCAAAGTAGAAGCCGGTATGGTACTTGCGGTGGCTGACCTTTTCCAGCAGTTCCATCCATTTGGGGTCATAGCGGTAATTGGCCGGGTCGGCCAGATAGGCATCCATGGCGGCGCGATAGGCCTTGACGATGGCTGCGACATAATACTCAGACTTCATCCGGCCCTCGATCTTGAAGGATACAATGCCGGATTCCATCAGCTCGGGAATGTGCTGGATCATGCACAGGTCCTTGGAGTTCATGATGTAGGTGCCCCGTTCGTCTTCGAGAATTTCCATCGGCTGATCCAGCCGCTTTTCTTCGACCAGGTAGTACTTGTAGCGGCAGGGCTGGGCGCATTCGCCGCGATTGGCGTCACGGCCCACCATGTAGCTGGACAACAGGCAGCGGCCGGAGTAGGCCATGCACATGGAGCCATGCACAAAGGCTTCAATTTCCAGCGTATCCGGCGTTCTGGCAATGAGATCGCGGATTTCCTCCAGGGTCAGCTCCCGGGCCAGAACGATCCGTTTCACTCCGTTTTGGTGCCAGAACATGGCAGAACGGTAGTTGACGTTGTTAGCCTGGGTGGACAGATGGAGCTCCATCTCGGGAATGACTTCCCGGCAGGTCATGATGATGCCCGGGTCCGACACAATCAGGGCATCGATGCCCAGGTCCCGGACGCTGCGCAGGTAGTCCTCCAGCCCCTCGAGATCTTCGTTGTGCGGGAACACGTTCAGCGTCATGTAGACCTTGCGCCCCCGGCTGTGAGCGTACTCGATGCCTTCCTGCATCTCCGCATCGGAGAAATTGTCGGCAAAAGCCCGCAGATTCAGGCGGTTTCCGCCCAGGTAGACCGCGTCGGCGCCGTAGTCGATCGCAACTTTTAATTTGGACAGGCTTCCGGCTGGAGCCAGAAGTTCAGGTTTCGTATTTCGATTCATCGCTTATTCCTTACATTTGATAATGAGAAGTCCGTCTCCCACCGGCAGCACCATGGAATGGAACCGCTCGTCCTGAGAAACCTCCTCGATAAACTGCCGCATGTTCATGATAATGGTGGAGTGCTTGCGCTCCACGCCTTCGTGCGCAATCAGACCTCGAACCAGAATGTTGTCGCAGATGATCATCGCCCCGGGTGAGATCAGCTGCAAAATTTTTTCCAGGTACTCGCGATAATGGCTCTTGCCGGCATCGATGAAGACAAAGTCATAGGGACCGGTCAGATCGTCCAGCACCTGGAGGATGTCCCCCTCGTGCAGAGTGATGCGATCATCCAGACCGAAGGCCTTGATATTCTGCCGGGCCAGGGCAATCATGCCGGGGTCCCGCTCAATGGTATCGATCGTTATTTCAGGGGATGCTCCGGCCATGACAATGGCGGAGTACCCCATGGCTGCACCCAGTTCCAGAACGCGTCCGGCTTTCTGCGTACGCAAAAAATAGAGCAGACAATCGGCCGCTTCCTTGTGGATGATGGGAATGAAGCGGCGCGAGGCATACTCTTCGAGGGCGGTGAGCCTGGGGTCGCCTTTGAGCGCGGCGATTTCCCGGAGATATTGTTTTGTTTGTGGATCCGTGATGCTCATGGGTCCTCCTAGGGTACTGATGGAGTGGTGGTGGCCGGCGCTGCCGTCTGGGACGGCTTCGTAGCGGGCAGCACTTCAAAGGGCAGCCCAACCGGTCCCGGATAAGGATTCTGGGGCTCGGTCTCGACCGGCTGGGTACCGGGCGTGGTCACCGGGGTGGTCGACCCGCCGCCGTTAAATTCTTTCTTTTTTGCCAGGAACTCATCATAGGAAGCGGTGAAGAAATGTTTGCCTGTCTGAGGATTCAGAACATAGTAGATGTAGTCCGTGGTAGCCGGCGCCAGGACGGCCCGGATGGAGTCCGTGGATGGATTGCAGATCGGACCGGCCGGCAGGCCTTTGACATGATAGGTGCTGAACGGGCTCTCCAGGCGCATGTCCTGGTTGGTGACCGCCTTGGAATCCACGCCCAGGGCATACAGGATGGTCGCGTCCAGCTGCAGCTTCATGTCGATGGCCAGCCGGTTTTCAATGACCGACGCGACCAGGGCGCGTTCATCAGCATTGTTGGTCTCCCGTTCGATCATGGCTGCCTTGTTGATGATGGCATCGTAATCCGCGCTCGTGATGTTCGTCCGACCGCTCTGGTCCAGGATGGCCTTCAGATTCCGGTCGAACTCCGCGCTGAGCTTGGCAACGATGGCATCCGCCGTTGTCCCTCTGGCGAAGGTATAGGTGTCAGGTTTCAAATATCCTTCCATTCGGTAGCGCCGTTCGCCCTTGACCGGCACATAGTTCGGCGGGGTGAACGCTTCCACTGCGTTCAGAAATTCATCTTTCGTAACGAGGCCCGACTTGTCGAATCGGGCTGCCATATTGGCAATGGTAAACCCTTCGGGCAGCGTAACCCGGACATTGTCCAGATTTTCCTGCTTCAGGGCATCCAGAAGATCCTTCAGCGATCCGGTCAGAGCCACTTCATGCCGGCCCGGCTCGATGTCCAGATTCAGCCCGGACAGCCGGTAGTAGAGCTTGCTCAGCCAGGCATTTTTCAGCACACCGTCTGCCGCCAGCTGATCCACGACCTGATAGAGCGACTCCTGATCCCGCACCAGAATGGACAGTGGATCTGAAGCCCCCTGCAGGGGAGCACCGGCATTGGAATGATAGACGTAGAGGGAACCAAAAATAGTTCCCCCCAGAAGGAGTATGACGATCAACAAGGTTACGAGTACTTTTTTCACAAAGAATCACCTGATCCGCTCTAATGATTTCACGGCCAAGCCGCGATGGGTTTACTCTATTTCCGGGCAGCCCGCTTGCGCATGGTCGTATCAAGGATCCGTTTTCTCATGCGAATGGTTTTCGGGGTAATTTCAACCAGTTCATCGTTATTGACGAACTCCAGACAATTTTCCAGGCTCATGACTCGGGGAGTGGTGAGTTTCAGCGCCTCGTCCGAACCCGAAGACCGGGTGTTGGACAGGTGCTTTTTCTTGCAGACATTGACTTCAATGTCCTCGGCCCGGGAGCATTCGCCGCAGATCATGCCGGCATAGACTTCCATACCCGCGTTGATGAAGAGCGTACCGCGTTCCTGAGCGTTGAACAGTCCGTAGGTAATGGCTTCGCCGGTTTCAAACACGACCAGTGAACCGCGCGAGCGTTCCTGAATGTCACCCTTGTAAGGACCGTAGCCCTTGAACACATGGTTCATGATGCCGTTGCCCCGGGTGTCCGTCATGAATTCATTCCGGAAGCCGATGAGGCCGCGGGCCGGAATATCGAATTCCAGGCGGGTATAGCCATTGACCGAGGAAGTCATGTTGGTCATCTCAGCCTTGCGCGGTCCGAGCTTTTCCATGACCGGCCCGACGTATTCTTCCGGTACGTCGATGGTCAGATATTCCATGGGCTCCATTTTTCTGCCGTCTACTTCCTTGAAGATAACGGACGGCTTGGAAACCTGCAGTTCATAGCCTTCGCGGCGCATGGTTTCCAGAAGAATGGACAGATGCAGTTCTCCGCGGCCTGACACTTCAAAAGTATCCGGCGAGAGTTCCTTCACGCGCATGGATACATTGGTCTCGATCTCACGCATCAGGCGGTCGCGCAGATGGCGGGACGTAACAAAATCGCCTTCCCGTCCGGCAAAGGGCGAGTCGTTGACCATGAAGTTCATGGACAGCGTCGGCTCGTCGATGTGCATGAAGGGCAGTGCTTCCGGATTCTGAGCGTCGGCAATGGTATCTCCGATGCTGACGCTGCCAAGGCCGGCAATGGCAACAATGTCGCCAAGGCTGGCTTCCTGGGCTTCCACGCGCTTGAGTCCCTCATTGACAAACAGAGCGGACACGGTATTTTTGACGATCCGACCATCCCGGTTCATGATCGCCACATTCATGTTCTTGCGGATGCGACCCCGTTCAATCTTGCCGATGGCCAGCTTGCCCATGTACTCGGAGGAGTCCAGGGTGGAAACAAGAAGCTGAAGCGGGCCTTCCAGGTCGCCCTGGGGCGCTTTGACCTTGCTCAGGATCGTATCGAATACGGGCGTCATGTCACTTCCCGGCTCATTGGCTTCAAAGCTGGCATAGCCTTCCCGGGCCGAGGCATAAAGGACCGTGAAGTCGCACTGCTCGTCCGATGCGCCCAGTTCCAGGAACAGGTCAAAGACTTCGTTGATGACTTCGTTGGGGCGGGCATCCTTGCGGTCAATCTTATTGATCAGAACGATGGGATCGTGTCCCAGTTCCAGAGCCTTCTTCAAGACGAACTTCGTCTGCGGCATCGGTCCTTCATAGGAATCCACGACCAGGAGTACGGAGTCGACCATCTTCAGGACGCGCTCGACCTCTCCGCCGAAATCGGCATGGCCGGGGGTATCCACGATATTGATGGTATGATTCTGGTATTTTACGGATGTGTTCTTGCTCAGGATCGTAATGCCGCGTTCGCGTTCAAGGTCATTGGAATCCATGACCCGTTCGGCCACTTTTTCATTTTCACGGAAGGTGTGACTCTGCCGCAGCAGCGCATCCACCAGCGTGGTCTTGCCGTGGTCAACGTGGGCAATGATCGCTATATTTCTGATATCTTCTCTTGTGTACATAGTTCCTCCTGGTGTGTGGAAAGATCAACACAAAAATTGGATACTCCAGATACAGGGTATCCAATTTTGCATGTTGTATGGATTAACCGATGATGTCAACACCAATGGCTTCGTTGATGATTTTCATGATGTCATTGAACAGAATCGAAAACCGCTGTTCAATTTCCAGGTAGCTGGAAATTTCCGGATTCAGGGTGATGACCGAAACCAGGTTCTCCATCTGCTCTTTGGTCTTGGCAGATACTTCTCCAGTGGTCATTTTATCCTGATAAGCGGCAAACTGGACGGAGCGGAAATCTTCCACCATCCGTTTCTTGGCTTCATCCTGCTCAATTTTCTGAACGGCTTCGCGGTAGGCGATCACCGTCTCGTCCTGCTTCATGGCGCTGGCCAGTTCATGGGCCTTATCATGTACGTTGGTCATTTGGTATGATCCTCCCCGATCTTTGATATTTTTCATATCTTTGATATTTTTCATCTCTCTGAGATTAACATATCCTGGAGATTCTGCATCTCCTGTCAACTATTGCTGGAGCCGGTCCCAGGGAACGGGACCGGGCGATCCAAGGTTCTTGTTTTTCAGAAAACTCTGCCGGATGATCGATCCGGACTAAATTTCCATGATGATCGGCATGATCATCGGACTGCGCTTGGTGCGGCGGAACAGGAAGTTCCGCAGCTGTTCGCGGATCTGGTTCTTCACGAACTCCGTATTCTTCAGGCGGGTGCCTTCGGCTTCCGTCAGAAGGTTGCGGACGATAATCCGGGAATCCTCCATCAGCTGCTCGGCCTCCTTGATGAAGACAAAGCCGCGGGAGATCAGGTCCGGGCCCGCAATCACGGTGCCGGAAGTCATATCGACCGTCACAACCACCGTAACCATGCCGTCTTCGGACAGATGCTTGCGGTCACGCAGCACAATGCTGCCGACATCGCCGACGCCGAGGCCGTCCACCAGAATCTGGCCGGACTGAACCTTGCCGTTCTTGCGCAGGCTGGTCTGGGACAGTTCAAGGATGTCACCGGTTTCCGGAATCAGAATGTTTTTGGATTCCATCCCCATTTTCCTGGCCAGATCCGAATGGATCTTCAGCATGCGGTACTCCCCGTGAACCGGAATGAAGTACTTGGGCTTGACCAGCGCCTGGATGAGTTTGAGCTCCTCCTGGCAGGCATGTCCCGAAACATGAACGTCTTCCTTGGAATCGTAGATGACCTCGGCTCCCAGTTTGTACAGGAGGTTGATCGTCTTGAAGATCCCCTTCTCATTTCCCGGAATGGGATGAGACGACAGGATGACGGTGTCATTGGGCTGAATCTGAATCTTGCGGTGTTCGCCCAGTGCCATCCGGGACAAAGCGGCCATGGGTTCGCCCTGGCTGCCCGTGGTCATGATGACCAGCTGATCGTCACGGAAGCGCTTGATTTCGTCCACCGGCACGATGCTTCGATCATCGATGTCCAGATAGCCCAGTTCACGGGCCACGTTGACATTGTTCTCCATGGATCGGCCGTTGAAGACCATCTTGCGGTTCGTCTTGAGGGCCGCGCCGATGACCTGCTGAATCCGGTCGATGTTGGAGGAGAAGGTTGCTACGATGATGCGGCCCTTCGCTTCCATGAACAGTTTTTCAAAGCTGTTGCCGATGGTGCTTTCCGACTGCGTGTATCCGGGCCGCTCCGCGTTGGTGGAGTCTGCCATCAGGGCCAGAACGCCCTGAGTTCCCAGCTCGGCAAAGCGGGCCAGGTCGATGACATCACCGGCTACCGGGGTCAGATCAACCTTGAAGTCGCCGGTATGAATCAGAACGCCGGCGGCGGTATGAATCGCCAGAGCCGACGCGTCGGCGATGGAGTGGTTGGTTTTGATGAACTCCACGCTGATGTGGTTGAAGCGCACGATATCCCGCGGCTTAACCGTCTGCAGCTTCACCTTATTGAAGATGTTGTGCTCGCGCAGTTTAACCTCAATGAGTCCCAGGGTAAGCCGGGTGCTGTAGACCGGTACATTCACTTCCTTGAGGATATGGGGCAGCGCTCCAATATGATCCTCATGGCCGTGGGTGATGAAGAAGCCTTTGACCTTATGAAGATTGTTCTTCAGGAAGGTGACGTCCGGAATGACGCTATCGATGCCCAGCATCTCGTCTTCCGGGAACTTCAGGCCGCAGTCGATGACGACGATCTCATCCCGGTACTCAATGGCGGTCATGTTCTTGCCGATTTCATCCAGTCCTCCCAGGGGAATGATCCGGACAATGTCCTTGTCGCTGGGATTGGATACCGTGAAGTTTACCGCTTCCGGTCTTGGCTTGTTCCACATGCCCCCTCTGGGGTTGCGGCCCCGCGGGGCTTCGCTCCGGCGGCGATTTTCCGCCTTTGCCGGACCCGGGATGGCTGCCGATGGTTCCGTCTTTACGACAGGTTCGGTTTTCACCACTGTTTCATTTACCGGCTTTGGCTGCTGTTCGCGGCGCGGTCTTGGCTGCCGGCGGCCTTTGGGTGCTTCGACTGCGCCAGTCTGAGCTTCCGGCGCGGGTGCCTGGCCCTTGCGGCGGTTTTTAACCGGGGCTTCCGGCTGCGGCTTCTGGGTCTGCGCGTTGGGCGCTGCTCCAGCTTCCGGCTTGGGCCGGGGGGTCCGGCGTCTGGATGGCTTGGGCGCTTCGGCCGAAGTCTGAGCCGGTGCCTGAGCCGGTGCCTGATCGATATCCGCGATCAGCGGCTTCTGCCGTTTGGGGCGGATCGCCTTTACTACGCTCTGCAGGCGGCTTTCCTTCGGCTCTTTGACTTCCGGCGCGATGGAAGAATCCTGTTTCTGGATCTTCTCCCCATACTGGTTGCGCCCTCTGTCTTTGGACTGATTGTTTTTATTTTTCTTTGGTTCGTTATTTTGATTTTCGTTCATTCGTTTCCTCGCTTTCATTCAGATAGCAGTCACTGCATAAGCCATAGAATTTCAGCGAATGGTCCTTGATCCGGAATCGGTAATCCTTCTCGATGATCTGTTCGACAGAGTCGAGCAGATCGTCCCGGACTTCTTCCACTTTGCCGCAGGCTGAACACACCAGATGGTGATGCCCATGGAGCTCTTCCTCGTGGTTCAGTTCGTATCGGTAGATTCCGTCATTTAAATCTAAGGAAACGCTGATTAATTCTGTTTTCTGTAACTCTGAGGAACGCTCTCACGATATAATTTAAGTATTACGTTACCAGCGAGGTTTTTCTTATGAAGCAGCAGACTTTCAGTGATTTTGAATACGCACATCGCCGCAAGACTACAAAGAGAGAAGAGTTTCTTGATTCTATGGAAACTATCATTCCCTGGAAAGATTGGGTCGAGATGATTCGCCCCTACTATCCTCAGGGAAAACGCGGCAGAAAGCCCATCGAAATTGAAACAATGCTTCGGATGTACCTGATGCAAAATTGGTTTAACCTCTCCGATGTTGCAATGGAAGACGCCATCTATGACAGTTATGCCATGCGCAAATTCATGCGGCTGGACTTCATCTCGCAGCAAGTGCCTGACGCAACCACGCTTCTTCACTTTCGCCATTTAATGGAAAGCCATCTCTTGGGGGAGAAGATCTTTCATGATGTCACCAGACGCTTGGAATCTGCCGGACTAATGATGCATGGCGGCACCATCGTGGATGCCACCATTATTGCAGCCCCCAGTTCTACCAAGAACCAGACGGGAGAACGAGACCCTGAGATGCACCAGACAAAGAAAGGCAATCAGTGGTACTTTGGGATGAAGGTTCATACCGGAGTTTGCGCCGGCAGTGGGTATGTCCATACAGTCACAGGGACTGCGGCCAATGTCCATGACATAAACGAGACACACAAACTGATTCGTCCCGATGATGAAGTAGCTTACGGAGATTCCGGCTATAATGGAGTCGAGTCAAGAAAAGAATTCACCGAGGATCCGCACTTATCTACTATTGAATTTCGCAGCAATGTTCGCCCTTCCAAGATCAAGACCAATAAGAACTATCCCGGGATCCAGTGGGACCGGGCAATTGAACAACGCAAATCATCCGTTCGAAGCAAAGTGGAGCACCCATTTTTGATCGTCAAACGGTTCTTTGGTTATGCCAAAGTAGTTTATCGGGGGATCAGCAAAAATTTGAATAGATTCAACATCTTGTTTGCCAGCGCCAATTTGTTGAATTGTATTCGTGCAAAACGAACGAAAGAATTCTGCATGGGATAAGTGCGCCCAAAATTGGGGGTTAGCCCACAAAACGGGCTGAAATCGCACTAAAATCCAGCATTTTTGTGCTCCCATGAGCAAAAAAACAACATAATGACCGAACTGGGAAACGTTAACCTCAAATAATCAGTGTTTCCCTAATTTCTTGACGATGCCCAGTTCCTCGAAGAGCAGGATCGTGCGGTAGACCGTGGCTACGCCCGTCTCCGCCTTAACTTCCTTGACCTTGTTGTAGATCTCTTCGATGGTCAGATGCTTCCCTTCCTGCTGGATGATGACATCCAGGATGGTCAGGCGCTGCGGGGTCAGCTTGGCCCCGGCTTCGCGCAGCATAGTCTTGAGGTTATCCACATAACCGCTTTCGTTAATTTTCATTAAATCTCTTCCTCGTCAATTAAAGCCAGGCTGTAAGCCTCTTCCACTGCGTTCAGTTCCTCGTCGTCCTCGACGACCGTAAAGACCTCATTGCCGTCATCATCAAGGTCTACCCGCAGCGCGGTATAAACATCCTCTTCTTCCACGGGTCTGACAATAAAGTATTCCTGTCCTTCCACTTCCACGCGGTCAATGACTTCCACTTCAAAGGTTTCGCCGTCTTCTCCGGACAATACGATTAAATCGGTGGTGTTTTCCATTCATTTCACCTTCTTTCCTTGCTGTTCTCAGTCCGCTTAGCGCGACTGGTCCTGTTCTTTCCGCTTTTTGAATTCTATGGAGTCTAGAAAGCCCTGCAGGATAAAGCAGGCAGCGATCTTGTCGACATCATTCTTGCGCTGGTTGATTTTGGTTTTTTTCTGAGCCATGACCATATGAGCGCTGACCGTAGTCAGCCGTTCATCCCAGGTCAGGACCTCGCCGTCCCAGACTTTTTTCAGTTCTTCAATAAAATCCAGAACTTTCCTGGCCTGGAAGCCGACGGTGCCGTCCATGTTCTTCGGCAGTCCGGCTACCACGAGCCTGACATCGTACGCCTTGATCTGCTCCAGCACCTGCTGGACAGCGGCAATATTGCCCTGGGGGGACCCATCCCGTTTAATGACGCCAAGACCCGTGGCCAGAAAACCGGTGGGATCCGAAACGGCGACACCGATGCGGCGATCGCCCACATCAAGACTCAATACTCTCATCCAAAAACCTCTTTTTTCTAAAAAATCATGCAGTGACTGCTGACTAAATCAGTAGCAGCAAACAGCGTGCTTCCACCCGGGGGTGGCTTTGCCGGTCTATTTGTTCCTATTGATCTGGTTCCAGTCACGGGGGTGTTCGGCACTGCCGGCTGGCCAGTCCGGAAAGATCTGGCGCAAATTAACGATTAACTTAAATATAAGGGTGCCAGATTTTATGGCACCCTTAAAAAATCACTCAATATCCAGGTAAGTCCTTAAAACTTCTTCCAATATTTCGTCGCGTTCCAGTTTTCGGATCAGTGCCCTGGCTCCATTATAATTGGTAATGTAAGTAGGGTCTCCGGAGATCAAATAGCCCACCATCTGGTTTACAGGGTTGTATCCTTTCTCAGACAAGGACTGATACACTTCAGACAGGATCTCTTTTGTTAAAGTAACTTTATCCTTTTTGAAGTCCTCAAACTGCATGGTGTTCTGTAGATTATCTTTCTTTTCCATAGCGGTGCTTAAAAAAGTCCCACCTCCTTCGACTAACCTTACATCTCATTATAAAGCTTTTGCGAGCATTTGTATACAGTGAGATTGATTATCATTGAAAATCACGAATTCACCGGAAAGCCCCTTTCAACCGGCCGGTCAAAGGAGGGTCCAAGGGGCTCGGGCGGCGATTTCGAGTCATAAGTTCCAGCGGCCGATCCCCGGTTTGAATTAGACCAGGGCGTCAGCCTTAACCAGAGTATTCAGCAGCACATTGGCGCCGTTGGCGCAGTCTTCCAGCGGAGTGTATTCATCCGCCCGGTGGCTGTAGCCGTTGACGGAGGGCACAAAAATCATGCCGATGGGACAGAGTGGTCCAAAGTGCATGGCATCGTGGCAGGCGCCCGACGGCATCCGCAGGCTGGGCAGCGAGAACTCGCCGGCGGTCTCTTCGATGACATTCATCAGAGCGTCGTTGCACAGGACCGACGGGGTGCGCACACGGTCACTGAACTCGATGGTCACGCCCATTTTTTCCTCCAGAAGTCGTGCCGCCGCCTTGATCTCGGCTTCCGCCTGATCACGGTCTGCCATACTGACGTCCCGCAGATCGATGGTAAAGTCCACCTGAGCCGGAATGACGTTGGTCGTTCCCGGGTCTGCCTTAATGTACCCGGTGGTGGCGACGGTGTCCTGGAACTGGCGTGCGATGCGGTCGCATTGATCAATCAGGCGGGCGGCCGCAACCATCGGATCGTGGCGGATCCGCATGGGGGTTGATCCGGCGTGGCCGGCCTGTCCTTTAATGTTGACAGCAAACCAGAGCGGTCCGGCGATACCGGTGACAATACCGATGGGAATCTGCATGGTTTCCAGAACACGGGCCTGTTCGATATGAAGTTCGAGATAGGCGGCGTAGCTGCCTGGCTCTACTTTCGAGTTGAAAATGCCCTGGGGATCATAGCCGGCGTCGGTCATGGCCTGGCGCAGCGTGATGCCGTCCCGGTCGGTGCGGTCAAGGAATTCTGCCGGGAGGGCTCCGAGCATAGCTTCGGTTCCGAACATGGTGGAACCAAACCGGGTGCCCTCTTCATCCTTGGAAATAAAGATCACAATGGGGTGATTCAGTCGAATCCCCTGCTCATGGAGACACTGGACTGCCTCCAGCGCGCCGAGGACGCCCAGGTTGCCGTCGTAGCGGCCGCCGTTGCGCACGGAGTCGATGTGCGATCCCGTGACGATGGGCTTCAGCTCCGGATTGAGTCCTTCATAGCGGGCAAACAGATTCCCGAGCGGATCTTCCGTCACCGTCATGCCCAGAGCGGCAAATACTTCTTTGAGGTAATTCTGCGCATCTTTCTCTTCCTTGGTGTAGGAAAAGCGGTTCATCCCCTGCTCGCTTCCTCCGAACTGTGCCAGTTCCTCCAGGCGTCGTCCCAACCGTTCCTGATTGATTTTCAACATAATCGTTCCTCCTGTTGTCTTTCATCGTTGGATTCATCATATCCCCTGCTGTATCAAGATTTTGCCCTGACGCAGCCCTGGGGCTGGAAACGGCTTCTCTCCCGCCGCACCACTACCTCCAATTATGACACAAAGACCTTGCCCTGGACTGAAATTCCTATGGCCTGTCTCAAAAATAACGATTTATCAATCCAATCCGATCTGCCTTTTCACATGCACGAAAACCGCCTGATAATCAGGCGGTTTTCTATCAGTCTATCATGATTTTCGCTTACGTCTTGTTAAGCCCGTGACATTTTTCCGACCAGGCATTTACTTTCCGCCCGCTGCGGCAGTCACTGGATCCTGACCCCGGTCCCATTCCTGCATGGCCTGATTGATCAGTCCCGTCAGTTTGCGGGCTCCGGCGGCATTGACATGGTCGGCATCGTAGAAGTCGGAATCGGCAAAGCGCGGATCCTCCAGAAAATTGAGGTAGATCACCACCTGGCTGGACCGGTCCAGGGTTTCGGCTAGCTCCTTCATCTGTCGGACCGCGGCCGGATCGAGCCGCCCGACATATTCGTCGTGTCCCGGCGGCGTGTATAGAATCACCCGGGCGCCGATGGAACGCGCATCCTGCAAGAGCGCATCCAGAATGTGCCGGTTTTCGGTCTGATGCACCGGATTCATAGCGTTATGCCGTTTGGCCGCTCGGATTCCGGTTGCTTCCAGATCCTGCGGATCCTCGGGCGGGCGGGCAAGAAATCCCCTCTCGTCGCAGTTCACGCCCTGCCCGGTCCTGAGGTAGTCGGCCACCCGCTTGAAATTGGTAAAGCCGTCGTTGCCGGTCACTTCATACAGCGGCGTGATCCCCTGGGGTACCGCCAAATCATAGTACAGGTGATAGCTGCGCACCCGCCAGGCTTCGGTCCCGTCTTCAATCCGATGGGACAGCGTAAAGGACGAGATGGGCAGCAGAATGTATTTGAGCTGAGTCATGTCGTCCTTGAATTTATCCAGAATACCCAAGTCATAGAACAGCGACTGGGAGACATGGCTGGCGTTGAAGGAGGGCCGGTCAAAATAAGCCGGATCAATGCCGTAGTAGCTGTGGGAGGACCCCAGGCTCAGCACTTCCAGGGAGGAGGCATGCTCTTCCAGGTAATGGTTTTTATAAGCGTAGTCATTGGGAATGCTTCGCAGGCCCAGCTCCAGCGCGCCAAACAGGGCGGCCAGGAGCAGAATAAAGCAGCCGGATCGCAGTAAAAATCGCTTCATGAATTGTTCCTCCCCCTAAAACTGAAAATAGATGAACTGCTGCGACCGGCCGCTGAAAAAGTAAATCACCAGCACCAGCGAGTAGTACAGCGACCAGCGGGCCGGCCAGGGCCAGTGGAATCCCGCTCCCTCCAGGGGATGGGCCTTCGTCCGGCCCCGCCACTCGATCACGACGAGCAGCAGGATCAGTCCCAGGGTATAGATCGTGCGTTCCGGCAGCAGCGGCATGGTAAACAGGCTGGGCGAGAAAATCCGGCCGATATAGGCGAAGGCATCGGACAGGTGATCAGACCGGAACAGGATCCACCCCAACACCGTCAGCAGAAAGGTGCGCAGGATGGCCGGCAGATCGCGCAGCGTCGCGACAACCGCCTCGTTCCGCTTAACAGGAACCCGGCGGCCCATGAGGGATGGAACCATATAAAACGCATTGAGAGCTCCCCAGGCGATGAAGGTCCAGTTAGCGCCATGCCAGAAACCGCTGACCAGAAACAGGATCAAGGTGTTGACAGCCGTGCGGGCCAGGCCGCGCCGGCTGCCGCCCAGCGGAATGTAGACATAGTCCCGGAACCAGGTGGACAGGGAGATATGCCAGCGGCGCCAGAACTCCGGAATACTTCGCGAAAAATACGGATTGGCGAAGTTGCGCATCAGGCCAAAGCCGAACAGGCGGGAGGTTCCGATGGCGATGTCCGAGTAGCCGGAAAAATCCCCGTAAATCTGGAAGGCAAAGAGAATGGCGGCAATGGCCAGGGCACTGCCCGGCTGATTGGTGTAATTGCCGTAGACGCTGTTGACGTACTCGGCGCAGTTGTCAGCGATGACGATCTTCTTGAACAGTCCCCACAGGATCTGACGCAGACCGTCCACTGCCCTCTCCCGGTCAAAGGTACGGTCCTTCTGGAACTGAGGCAACAGGTTGCTGGCTCGTTCAATGGGGCCCGCCACCAGCTGCGGAAAAAACGAAACAAAAGCGGCAAATTCGACAAAGCTCTCCGTCGGCTCGAGCTCCCTTTTGTAGACATCAATGGAATAGCTCAGGGTCTGGAAGGTATAGAAACTGATGCCCACCGGCAGCACAATGTTGAGCACAGCCGGTGAGAACGCCAGCCCCAGGAAGGAAAAAGCCCGGGCAAAATTCTCGCTGAAAAAATTATAATACTTAAAAAAGCCCAGTGATCCCAGATTAAAGAGCAGGCTTACGCCCAGCAGAAGCTTTCGCCGAACGTTATCTTCAGTCCGTGACAGAGCGACCCCCACCCCGTAATCCAGCACCGTACTCAAAAAAATCAGGATCAGGAATTTCCAGTCCCACCAGCCATAAAAGACATAGCTGGCCACCAGAAGCAGCGCATTCTGCCAGGTTCGCCGGGGCAGTACAAACCAGTACAGCAGGAACACAATGGGCAAAAACACCGCAAAATCGATGGAGTTGAACAGCATCCTGCCACCCCCTTTCAAAAAATTACCATTCTGATTCTACCACTTTTCACCCCAACTGCAAGGCGGGAGAAAAAATGATACCTCACCAAAAATGATTCATCCTCAGATTTGACTTAAATCCTTTCCTATTCGGATTAAATCAGCCTCAGATTCGCTCTCAGATTCGCTCTCAGATTCGCTCTCAGATTCGCTCTCAGATTCACTCTCAGATTCGAAAGTTGGGTTCAATCTCAGATTCGCCTCATATTCGAAAGTTGGGTTCAATCTCAGATTCACTCCCAGATTCGAAAGTTGGGTTCAATCTCACTTTCGAATGTTTTGTGTGCTCACCACTAGTTTCAAAGACCTGTTCGAGCAGTCAGGTACTGGGCCGATCCAGCTTTCGGAGTGAAAAAGAACAAAGCAAGACCGCTGCGGTCTGAATCCGTTCAGTCCACAGCGGTCGAAGGTTTATGGGATTGTCAAACCAAGGGATATTACCCTTAGCTGACTAGAGCAGTTCGAAGATTTTGTTGACTGCTTCCTGCGCTTTCTCGGGGGACTTGCCGCCGGCCTGAGCCATATCGGGGCGTCCGCCGCCTTTGCCGTCGGCAACCTGAGCAATTTGTCCGATGAGTTTGCCGGCATGGGCGGTTTTTCCGGCCAGGTCCTTGGAGACCATGACGCAGAAGGAAACCTTGTCTTCCTGGCGGGAAGCCATGACGGAGACACCGGATACGATCTTGTCCAGGGCTTTTTCAGCCAGGTTGCGCAGGTCTTCTCCGCTCATGTTGTCCACGACACCGGTGACGACCTTGATGCCGTTGACTTCGCTGATGTTGTTGAGGATGTCCTGCAGGCTGCCGGAAGCCATGGTTTTCTTGATGTCGGCGATCTCCCGGTCCTTGTCCTTGAGTTCAGCGGTGAGCTGACGGGCCCGCCGCACCAGTTCATGGGGATTGGTCTTCATGATCTGGGCAGCTTCTTCCAGGACGTCCTCCTGGTTGCGGACAAAGTGCAGGGCATTGAGTCCGGTGACAGCTTCGATCCGGCGAATGCCGGAGGCTATGCCGGTTTCGGAAATAATCTTGAACAGACCGATTTCCCCGGTATTGGCGACATGGGTGCCGCCGCACAGTTCCTTGGAATCCTGACCGGCTGACACGACGCGGACGGCTTCGCCGTACTTGGCGTCAAACAGGGCCATGGCACCGGCTTCCCGGGCTTCATCCAGGGTCATGACGTCCGTCCGGACCCTGGAGGCCTTCAGAATCATTTCCATGACCAAATCTTCCACGTTACGGATCTCTTCTCTGGTCATCGGGGTGAAATGATTAAAGTCAAAGCGGAGCCGGTGGCTGTCCACCAGGGATCCGGACTGGTTGACGTGGTCGCCCAGAACCTGTTTCAGCGCTTTGTGCAGCAGATGGGTGGCGGTGTGGTTCTTGCGGATAGCATCCCGGTAAGGTTTGGCGATGGTACTGACCACCGGTCCGGTGACGGCGGTGCCGTCGGTGACTTCTACCAAGTTGACGGTTTCGCCGAACAGGTTTTTCTTGGTGTCCAGCACGTTGAGCGTGAAGTTCTCGCCCCGGATTTCTCCCAGGTCGCCGACCTGGCCGCCCATTTCAGCATAGAACGGAGACCGGTCAAGAATGACATAGCCGCTTTCACCCTGCTCCAGGGTTTCCACTTCGCCGTCTTCGCCAGCCAGCAGGAGCAGGCTGCCCTGGGAGGATTCTTCTTCATATCCGGTGAATTCGAAGGTGGTGCCAGTCTTCAGGGTATTGATGATGTTGGCATCCTGACCCATGAAGTTGCTCTGACCGCGGGCGGCCCGGGCGGTTTCCTTCTGATTTTTCATATTGGCGTGGAACTTGTCGTAGTCGAGCTTGAGGCCTCGTTCGGCCACGATCTCCTCGGTCAGTTCCAGGGGGAAGCCAAAGGTATCATACAGCTTGAAGGCATAGTCGCCGCTGAATACATCCCCTTCGGTCTGCTGAATGTAGTCGTTGAGCACAAGCGTTCCCTGATCGATGGTCTGGTTGAATTTCTCCTCTTCCAGGGACACGATCTTCTTGATGTATTCCAGTTTTTCGACGATGGCCGGATAAGGCTGACCGTAGTTTTCAGCCACGGCATCCAACATCTGAGCCAGGAAGGCTTCCTGCCGGCCCAGAACACGTCCGTGCCGGGCAGCCCGTCTCAGCAGGCGCCGCAGGATGTAGCCGCGCCCTTCATTGGAGGGCAGCACACCATCGGAAATCAGCATGGCGGCTGATTTAATATGGTCGGTGATGATGCGCAGGGACACATCGGACTTGGCATCGGTTCCGTAGGATACGCCGGTCAGTTCTTCTGCCCGGGTCATGATGGCCCGGATGGCGTCCGTTTCAAAAATGCTGCGCACGCCCTGCATGATGGTGGCCAGTCGTTCCAGGCCCATGCCGGTATCAATGTTGGGGTTGGCCAGCGGTGTGTAGTTGCCCTCTTCATCCCGGTCAAACTGCGTGAAGACCAGATTCCAGACTTCCACGGTCTTGTCGGCTTCCGAAGCCGCTTCAAATTCTTCCCGGGTGGTCAGAACGCCGGCATTGCCGTAATCATAGTGGATCTCGGAGCACGGTCCGCAGGGTCCAACGCCGATTTCCCAGAAGTTGTCCTTCTTGCCCAGGCGGAAGATGCGGTCTTCGCCGATGTCGGTCATGGTGGCCCAGATTTCAAAGGCTTCGTCATCGTCTTCGTAGATGGTGGCATAGAGCCGGTCCTTGGGCAGTCCCAGCACCTGAGTCATGTATTCCCAGGCCCATGGAATGATCTCTTTCTTGAAGTAGTCGCCGAAGGAGAAGTTGCCCAGCATTTCAAAGAAGGTGGCATGACGCGAGGTCTTGCCGACATTGTCGATGTCCAGGGTTCGGATGCATTTCTGGCAGGTGGTGACCCGCTTGCGAGGCGGGATCCTGGCTCCCGTAAAATAAGGCTTTAAGGGGGCCATACCGGAGTTGATCAGCAGCAGGGATTTGTCATCCTTGGGGACCAGCGAAAAGCTGTCCAGAGCCAGATGGCCCTTTTCCTCAAAAAACTTGAGGAAGCTTTCGCGCAGTTCATTCATCGTCGGTTTTTTCTGTTCCATTGATTATTCCTCCAAATCAAAAAGTCCTTTTGTCCCTGATCATAAGGGACGAAAGGACAAAACTTCCGCGGTACCACCCTGCTTACGGTACAATCATACCGTCACTCACAAAGCCAGGACTCCAAAGCTGCTTCCCCTTCAGACTCAACGGAACATTCACACCGGCGGTTCCTCTCTTTAGTCTACCTCTCAAGGCTACTTCTCTTCTTCAACGTCCATATGTAATTACAAGTATTATAGGGAGCGAAGGCTTTCTTTGTCAATGAGATTTCGATGAACAACCTCTAAATAATCCGGTATTTTTTCGCAGGCCCGTCCGGTGCTGAACCGATACCGTCGGGTTTCTCCTCCCCGGGCGGGACCGGATGACTCGCTCCATCCCGCCTGAAAAGCCCTGAGTGGACGAACGCTAAGCCATGACCCGAATCAGAATCATATAGGCCGCGGTTCCCAGCGCGATGGATAAGAGCGTATTGCGCTTCCAGGCATGAACTGCCGCCGTCAGGCCAATGCCGATGAATTCAGGCAGGCCATGAGTGCCCGCCAGAAGATCCACATGGCGCAGGGTCATCAGGATGAGGATCCCCATGATAGCCGGAGGCAGCACACCGCCCAGGAAACGAACCGATTCGGGAATGCGGCGTCCGCGGTGAAACAGCGCAAAGGGCGCAAAGCGGATGGCCAGGGTCACCAGACCGGCCACCAGAATGATCCAGAATGCCTTATTCATTAATCCACCCCCGTTTCCGGCCGATCAGGAGCAGCCCCACCGTTGCCACAAGGGCCGGCGGCAGAAACTGCTCCGGACCAAGCACCACCAGCAGCAGCGTGGCTGCCCCAATGCCCATCAGAGCGGGTAGGTGATTTTTCGCTTTGATCCACTGCTCTACAAAAACCACGGTAAACAGCGCCGTCATGGAAAATTCGATGCCGGCCAGATCCCAGGGAATGGCCTGCCCCAGCAGCGTGCCGGCTAACGAACCGGCCACCCAGTAGAACTGATCCAGGGCACTGACCAGCAGCATGACGCCGTGCCGGTCGGTCTCCGGATCCGTTTCCAGTCCGGTAAGCAAGGAATAGGTTTCATCGGTCAGGGTATGGATCACATAGGGCTTCCAGGCTCCCATGGCTGAAAATTCATCCAGAAAGGAAAAGCCGTAGAATAAGTGTCGGATATTGACCATAAACGCCAGCACCGCCGTTTCCCAGAGCGTAATCCCGCTGCCCAGCAGCGGAATCAGAAGAAACTGCAGCGCTCCTGTATAAAGATACGCACTCATGAATATTGCCCAGATCCAGGAGAATCCGGCCTGGTTCAGCACCAGCCCGAAGGCTACCCCTAAAAACAGGTATCCTGTCATCACCGGCAGGGTCCAGCGCAGGGCTGACTTACATTCTTTTTTACTAATAACCATACTTTCTGACCTTTCTCGTAAATCATTGTATATTTATACATTTAAAAGAACGAAAGCGAAACCCTCCTTAATGTTTATTATTTTAGAATTAATTCGTTGTCCTGTCCTATGATCGTTCCGATCCTGGAACAATTAGTAAAACTCCCCCACAAGAGCCTACAGCTGAGTCCTGTCCAGTCGCATCAAATGCCTGGCATTCCTTTGGTCCTAATACTGAAACTGAGAAAACGAGAATATTTTAAGAATGATCCTTTGGATTGCAGGCGATAGTAAAACTGAAAGCCGACCTTTCATCCTACGGGAAAAAAGGTTGGCTTTCAGTCAAAGCTATGGTTCGTCCAATGAACCAGACTCGCTGCATCTGGTCTTAATAGATCTCCCGAATGATTCCGCCGCCAAAGACCTTCAGCCCGTCATAGAAGACGGCACTCTGTCCCTTGGTGATGGCGCGCTGCTTGACGTCGAATACGGCTTTGAGGCGTCCGTCAGGCAATGGGTAGAGGGTACAGGCCGCCGGTTTGGCAGCATAGCGAATCTTGCCCATCAGGCGGACAGGCTCGGTCAGAACATCGGTCAGAATCAGGTTGACCTCATCCATAATGAGGGTATCATGCATCAGGTCTTCATCCGAGCCGATGATGACTTCATTTCGGTCCTTGTTGATGCCCATGACGAACACTGGTACGCCCAGGGCCAGTCCCAGGCCTTTGCGCTGACCGATGGTGTAATAAGCAATGCCTTTGTGAGTGCCCAGCACCTTGCCGTTCTTGTCCACGAAATTCCCGGGATTCTTCTTTTCGGGAACCATGGAATAGACGAAATTTCCGTGATTGCCGTCTTCCACAAAGCAGATATCCTGAGAATCCTTTTTGTCAGCGACAATCAGCCCGATCTCATGGGCAATGACGCGGATTTCCTCTTTGGTGTAGTCGCCGCAGGGCATCAGGGTCTTTTTCAGCTGCTCCTGGGTCAGGTTGTACAGCGCATAGGTCTGATCCTTATGGTCATCTGCCGCTTTTTCCAGAATATAGCGGTTGTTCTCTTCATAGATTCTCGCGTAGTGGCCGGTGGCGACATAGTCGGCACCCAGCCCTTCGGCTCTCCGAAGCAGCTCGTCGAACTTGATGTACCGGTTGCAGGCGACGCAGGGGTTCGGAGTTTTGCCTTCGAGGTAGTCCTCGACAAAGTAATCAATGACTTTCTCCTTGAAGATCTCCTTGAAGTTCATGACGTAGAACGGGATCCCGATGCGGTCGGCGACCATGCGTGCGTCGTTAACGGAAGAAAGGGAACAGCAGCCGCCTTCCCTCTCCGAAAATTCTTCATTTTCCTGCCATACCTGCATGGTGATGCCGATGACATCATAGCCCTGCTGTTTCAGAAGATAAGCCGCAACGGAGGAATCGACTCCCCCGGACATGCCGAGGACTACTCTGTTTCCCATTGTGCTCTCCTTCTTTCATATGGTTTGATTATGGTTTGTATTTGGTTTGATGGTTTGCATTCGGTTTGATGGTTTGAATTTGGCTTGATGGTTTGAATTTGGCTTGACTTTGTTGTTTCACTTTATCCGGGCTTTCGATTAAACCTCGTCATCCACTGTGGTCGGTTCTTCGGCCTCGTGGTGATCATGATCATGTTCGGTATAATCCCATGGTTCACGCCCCTGCGACTTGAGGTAATTGTTGATGGCGATATGGATCGCGTCCTCCGCCAGAACGGAGCAGTGCATTTTTACAGCCGGCAGGCCGTCCAGCGCATCAGCTACCGCTTTGTTGGTCAGTTCCCAGGCTTCTCTCAAGGGCTTGCCCTTGATCAGTTCTGTTGCCATGGAAGACGAGGCGATGGCCGAGCCGCAGCCATAGGTCATGAATTTCACATCAACGATAACATCATTCTCCACCTTCAGGTAGATTCTCATGATATCGCCGCATTTGGCATTTCCGACTTCACCGATGGAGGATGGGTCTTCCATCTCTCCGACATTTCTTGGATTTTTAAAATGGTCCATTACCTTTGGGCTGTAGATCATCATATATAGTTCCTCCCCGAATCGATTCAATTTCTGATATCTTAAAGTTTAGTTAAAATAAACATGGTGCGTTTGCCCGGACCCAGTGCATGGTCCGGCGCAGTTTCTGAGGCTGCCGGCAGCTGTCCCAATGGTGGTTACTGGCCCTGCTGCTTCAGTTGCTTCAGGTGGTTGTTCCAGAGCGGGGAGTAGCTGCGCAGGGTCTCTATGATGCCCGGCAGGACAGAAATGACTTTTTCTACTTCCTCATCGGTGTTGAAATCTCCCAGAGACAGGCGCAGGGAACCGTGTGCCAGTTCGTGGGGCAGTCCGATGGCCAGAAGGACATGGGACGGATCCAGAGAACCGGAGGTGCAGGCAGACCCCGAGGACGCGCAGATTCCTTCGAAATCGAGATTCAGCAGGATCCCTTCCCCTTCGATGAATTCAAAGATGATGTTCACGTTGTTGGACAGACGGCGGTCGCCGCTCGGTCCGTTCAGACGGGAATATGGAATCTGGAGGATGCCCTCGATCAGGCGGTCCCGCATGGCGCTCATGCGGCGGGTATGGTCTTCCAGCTGCTCCGTGGCCATTTCAATGGCTTTTCCCAGGGCAACGATTCCGGCGACATTCTCGGTGCCGGCCCGGCGGCCGCGCTCCTGAGCTCCGCCATGAACCAGATTGTCGATGCGCAGTCCCTTGCGGACATAGAGAACACCGATGCCCTTGGGGGCGTGGATTTTATGCCCGGACAGAGATAACAGATCAATGTTCATCGCCTTGACATCAATGGCAATCTGGCCGATGGCCTGCACCGCGTCGGTGTGGAAGGCAATCTTCTTTTCCCGGCAGAGGGCGCCGATTTCCGCGATGGGCTCAATGGTGCCGATTTCGTTGTTGGCTGCCATGATGGAAACCAGAATGGTGTTGTCCCGGATGGCTTCGCCAACCTGCGCAGCCGTGACAAAGCCGTCTTTATCCACTGGCAGATACGTTACTTCAAAGCCCTGCTTTTCCAGCCACTGGCAGGTATGCAGGACGGCATGATGCTCGATGGTGGTGGTGATGATATGGTTGCCCTTCTCCCGATTCTTGAACGCGATGCCCTTTATGGCAAAGTTGTCCGCTTCGGATCCGCCCCCCGTGAAATACACTTCATCCGGTGAACAGTTCAGAGCTTTGGCGACCCGCTGCCGAGCCACGTCCATGAGCGCTTTGGCCCGGCGTGACTGGGAATAGATCGATGAGGGATTGTAGTATATTTCGTTATAACAAGGCAAAAGCTCCGCGATGACCTCATCTTTGACTTTGGTCGTCGCCGCATTGTCCATATATATAATCGGCTGCTGTTCCATTGGTTAGTTATCCCCTTTCCCCGTTGTCATAAAATTGATGGAATCATTGTTTTTATGATAGTCATTCACAATATCCTGCAGCGTAATGGCGCCCATGACGCTGTCGATGGAATCCTTCAGCTTCTTCCAGACGGTCCGCGTGGCACAGCAGTCTATGTTGCTGCAGGCATCGCTGTCCAGACAGTCGGACACCTCAATGGGACCCTCCAGGATGTTCATGATGTCCAGCACCGTGATATCCCTGGCCGGTTTATTCAGTTCATAACCGCCCTGGGCTCCCCGGATGCTCTTGATGATTTCTGCCCGACGAAGCGGTGCGAACAGCTGTTCCAGATAATATTCCGAGATATTCTGGCGCTGACTGATACTTTTAATGGATACCGGTTCGGTTCCCTGATGAATCGCCAGATCCACCATGGCTTTGACCCCATATCTTCCTTTGGTAGACAGTTTCAATCCGACCCACCTCCTCAACAATACAATTATAGGTATTCCGACTATTCATGTCAACATTCGATTCTTCATCGAATCCAACATTTGCTGAGCTTTTTTTACTCCGGATTTCTTCACGCACAAAAAAGCAGCGACGACCCAGGCAGCGAGTCCCTGAGTCGTCGGAAATTGAATGGGTTAAGCCATTTTATTTTTTATTTTTTATTTTTTTAGCGTAGTCCATGACCATCTTGTTCAGAACAACCGATCCTTCATAGTCAATGTCATACATCACCAGATTCCCCCGATCCAATTCGGCCTGAGGGGCATTGGCAAAAGGCACGGACTTCAGAACCGTTAACCAGGCATTCTTCATGATCTCATCCTGTCCAAACAAATTAATGACCGATACCCCGGACTGGGTGGTTACTTCCAGAAAGCGATAGGCTGCTGTAGGATCCAGCAGCCTATCGCCCCTTCTCGTAAGTTTTGCTGGCGCCGGCCAGGCCGTTCAACTGTTCTGGAACCAGCTGATTCATCTCTTCCACAACGCGATTGGACTCCTCCAGTGAAAGTTCCACCAGCTGATTCTCCTTATTATTATAATTCAGGCTTTCGCACACGCGAATCTTCACGATTCCATCGATTTTAAGATCCCCGATTCGAATGGCACTGATCCTCTCTGCCGTAGCCGCAGACGATTGTCCCGCAGCCAGGGTTTGCGCGTTTGAGTTCACCTGTCCTCCTGAGCTGCTGGCATTTGGCATCTGGTTATTGGCGGAGCCAAACTTCGTGCAGCCCGTCATCGTTAAAAAACATAACACAACAATCAAGAATTTCATCAGAAGTTCCCCTTTCTGGAATTCAGCTCTGATCACAGTTTCTACCGGATCGTCCCTTCCCTCGACATCTGAAGCAGTGAACCGATCGAATGGGATTGCAATTGGTCTAACCGGAATCCCTGATCAAAATCCTATTGCACAATCCAATTGCGATCAATTTCTTATACCGCATCCTCCTTTTATGTAAATTGTATTACTATTATCATTTATTTCTACAGGTACTTAAAAATCGATCCGCTTCGCCCATTGTTATCGACAAGCAAAAATCGAGCCCCAGTGAATGGGGCTCGACGCAAATTCTTGCTTTAGTTTTTGAAGGTTGGGTTACATGATGGTTCCCATCTGGACTTTGGCATCGACTTCGTTGGCGATGATGGCTTCGATGGAAAGCTCCAGCGCTTTGGCAATTTCTGCCAGAGACATGAATGGGGTGCCCACCGGCTTGTCAACCGCCTGCTCGGTGGCAAACGGAACGTGGATGAAACCGGCGCGGATGTTGGGGTATTTCGTTTTGGTCAGATGCAGCACATTGTACATAATGCTGTTGCAGACATAGGTTCCGGCGGTATAGGAAATGCTGGCCGGAATCTTATTGTCCTTCAGATGAGCCACGATGGCTTTTACCGGAATGGTCGCAAAATAGGCGGTTTCGCCCTCTTCCACCAGCTTGGCATCCAGCGGCTGTTCGCCGTCATTGTCCGGAATTCTGGCTTCGGCTAAATTGATGGCGACTTTTTCCACGGTAATGTGGGAACGGCCGCCGGCCTGGCCGATGTTCAGCACAACATCCGGCTGATGGAGCAAAATCGCATCTTCGACAACCTTGGTGCTGCGAGTAAAGACGGTGGGGATTTCCAGCTTAATGACCTGTGCTCCCTTCACTTCCTCCGGTACCAGCTTGACCGCCTCAAATGCCGGGTTCACGCTTTCTCCGCCAAACGGATCAAATCCTGTAATCAGTATTTTCATCGTGTTCTCCTTTGTTCAACGTATTTCAGTTTCATTGTTTCATTGTTAGGGATCCTTTCTCCGAAAGTACTCTTCCGGGAAGGGATTGCAGGTTCAGTTACAGTTTCAGTCTCTGTTCACTCTACTTGAACAGAATCATGTAGCCGATCTGGAAGGTAACCATGATCAGAGCCGGGATGACCTGGTTCTTGATGACGCCCATCCGGTCCTTCATATCCAGCATGGCCACCGGAACAATGTTGAAGTTCGCAGCCATGGGGGTCATCAGAGTGCCGCAGTAGCCGCAGGTCAGAGCCAGCATTCCGATGAGTACCGGGTTGGCGCCGTAGGCGAGTACGAAGGGAGCTCCGATTCCAACGGTCATGACGGTGATGGCGGCAAAGGCATTGCCCATGATCATGGTGAAAAGCATCATGCCAAGAGCATAGACGATGATACCGACGTTCACATTGCCCTGGGGAATGACGTTTCCAACCAGCTTGGCAATGACATCGCCAACACCGGCTGCCGTGAAAATAGCACCCAGGGAAGCCAGCAGCATGGGCAGCATGGAGAGGGGTCCAACCGTTGACAGCAGACGCTCGGAATCGTTGAGGAAGGTCAGCGGCTTGTTGTTGGAGGAGTACACCATCAGAAGCAGAATGGCAGCAAAGATGCCGGCCCCGACTCCTACCAGTGCGCCGAGCTTGGTGAAGATGGCGAACAGAATGGCGAAGAAGCCGATAGCCAGCGCCGGCAGGAAGATTTTCATGCCGATGCGCTCAAAGGACGCGCCGGTCTGCTCCGCGGTGGGAACATTCTGCTGGCCTTTGCTGACTTTGCGCAGAATGGCGGGCAGGGTCATGATGATGATCAGAATTCCGTTCACCAGGTTCGGAATCCAGCGGCCAAAGGCCAGAACGACGCCCATGGTGATCCAGAAGACGCCCGTGCCCAGCGGCGAAGGATTGGTTTTGTCGGTCAGATTCTTGACTCCGGTATAGACGGCGATCAGACCCATGACGATAAAGAGGACTTCCAGCAGTTTTGCTCCGATCAGTACGTTCGGATCCGTAAAAAATGTCATCGCTTCGATCCCCCTTATACAGTCGTTCCGTAATACTTCTTACGGAGCTTACGGTCTTTCAGATAGTAGTACACGATAGCCACGGTGACCGCGGTGATAGCCACCGGGATTTCCACCTTGACCAGATCCAGCAGGCTTACTTCATAACCCAATGATTTGAGGGTCGACTGAACCAGCAGACCGCCTGAACCACCGACAAACAGAACCTGACAGAAGAACCAGGCGATGTTTTCCATGCCGGAAGCCATCCCCTTGATGTCTTCCAGGTGTTCCGGGTGAACTTTCGTTCCCTTGGACTCAATGGCACCGGTTGCCATGGGCATGATGATCGGACGAACAAATCCGGCGACGCCGCCAAAGCTGACATTGAAGGCTCCGAAGATTCCGCGCATGATGCCGTAAAGGCCAATGACAAATCCAGGGGAAGCCCCTTTGAATCGGCCGATGAGTTTGGCGGCAGCTTCCTTGAGCCCATTGCGCTCGAGGGTGCCGGTTACCAGCATAATCAGAATGAAGATGGCCATGGCGCGGTTTGCGACAAAGGACTTGCCCAGTGTCTCGAGCAGCCCGTTCACGCCAATTCCCCCGACCAGTGCCGTCACAACGGCGGCCGCCAGAACGATGAGGATAGAATCCAACTTCAACGCGAAACCGACGATCACGATCAGGATCCCAAGTAATTTGATCAGTTCCATAAAATAACTCCTTTATATAAATATAAATTTCACATTCATTATACCCCAATAAACCGTTGAAAATTGCCCATTTTCGATAAAAAACGGGCTGCCTCCAAGATTTCAGACATCCGCAACCCCCCTTACCTCCTAATCGGTTTCAGTTAACATTCTCATAAACGGTCTCATGATTGACAACTTAACATCAAGCCTCCGGTCGGGTACTGCCACTGCCCCTCCGGTTGGGTATGGCCACTGGCCAGCCGGTTGGGTACGGCCATTGCGAGCCCCAGATAGTCCGACCGCTGAGAGCCCGAGAGATCCTTTTGCCGAAATGAACCGTCCGTCCCCATCACCAAAAAGAACCGTCCGTCCCCATCACCGGTGGGAACGGACGGCAGAAGCAGTTTTTAAGAATGGATTGAACATGGTTGATCCGGGGGCGTCAAATTGCGCCAAGCCGATCTTCTCCCCGTTTACTCGACCGGGCGGGAGTCGGGGTCCGTCCGAAACCGGAGGGGCCGGTGCCGGATGTCCTTCAGCCGGAGGACGCCGTCCCGGAGGGAACATTCTGTTTCATAATGGCTGACGGCATGGCTGAGTTCCTCAATGACGGCCAGGTCATGGGTGAGATGCGCTCTGGCGCAAAGTCTCAGGTACTCTCCCTGGGCGGTTTCATCGGCTACTTCGCTGGTATAGGCCACGCTGGTGATCCAGGGGAAGCGGACGGAGGGATAGCGGTGAGCCGGATCATGGTCAAAGGCGATCCAGTAATTGATCATGTTCTTGTAGTAGTCGGCCGGGAACAGGCGCGGCATCCAGCGGTGGGCATAGGTTTCAAAGATCTCCTTCCAGGCTTCGTTGTGAGCGGTCAGTTCCGGCTCAGCCTGGATGGCCTGGGCGATGACGTCTTCCACCGAGCGGTTGAGCCGGACGTTCTCCTGCCAGGTCTCATCCCGCACAGTCCAGAAATAGCCGTAGAGCAGGGAGCGAGGAATCCAGAATCCCTTGTAGGCGGGTGAGGTATAGCCTGAGAAGGGCTGTTCCCATTCATGACTGGGAACGCCATGATTGTCGATCATCAGGTCCGGCAGCATCCGGTGCCACAGGCGGGTCAGGCCCATGGCTTCGGTATGGATGGTATCCGGATTGAAGTGATCGCGGTAGAATTCCTTGCCAATGGCATTGAAGCGGGCAACATGGAGCTTCCAGGTCGGATGTTCCTTCTGCAGCTCATAGTGGATGGCTGTGCCGTCGGGATTTTCCAGGGGGACCACCACCAGATTCAGGCGCTGAGCCAGACTCTGCCACCGGTCGTCCGTCAGGAGTTCCCGCAGCAGCATCAGGGCTGCGTTGGTGGAGGAAACCTCATTGGCATGATGCCGGGCATTGATATAGAGCGAAGGATAGCGGGTCAGCCGCCGGGTCCTTGAGGTATAGCCCGGTTCCTCCGTGGTCAGTTCAAAGGCATAGATCGGGCGTCCTTCATAGGAGGTGGCGATGGGGTAAACACTCAGGCCGCCAACCTGGCGAAGGGATTCCGTCAACGCTTCAAAGTCTTCGACTCCGATGACCCGATCTTCCATGAGGTCCAGCTCCGTGATCTTTACGGTTTTCTCCCGAACCGGTCGGGCGGGCAGGACGGTGCTCCACTCCCCCGCCGGCGCAGTCAGGCTCAGGGCATTCACGCCGTCCAGGATTCGGTTGACTGACAGGCTGCCCTGTGCCAGCAGCTCCAGATAGGCCTGGAGAAAATCCCCATCCGTATAATCCGTCTGAAGATGGGCCGTCAGCCGGCCATCGGTCTGGCTGAGTCCCTGCAGCCAGAGGCCGATGTCTCTTCGTTCCAGGGGCTCCGCAAGGATCTGTCCGCCCTGTCGGATGCAGGGAGCGGCATCCGCTGCCTGAAGCAGCCGAACCGTCAGCTGCGGCTTCCCCTGCCCCTGATGAATCAGCGGCAGGATCAGTCCCGGCGCATCGATGCCCGCATCGCCATGCTCCAGTCCCAGCTGTCTGAAGTAATCGCTGCCAACAAAGTAGAGGTCCTCATGCAGGGCGTTGAGCGAGGAGATCATATCCTGCCGCCAGGGCAGAGCAAAATCGGGCTCACTCAGGGTCACATCCAGCTCGAGCCGGGTAAAAAACGGCTGATCCTGGGCCCTTACCGTGCCATAACGAGTCAGTATCGTTTCCCGGACCCGCGGCAGGATCTCATTCTGGTAACTGTCCCAGACCTTCTCCAGATCGGTCGTGATTCGCTGATCCACGGTCCTGGTGCCATTGATCCAAACCCGCAGATGACCGGTGGGCGGATGAACCAGGCCCAGTCCCGGATACCCGGTCAGGTACGGGCGCTCACTCCAGCTGGCGGTATAGGCCGCTTCATACAGCATGTCACCGGCTTCATTCCGGCCGACAAACTGATAGGTCGCTCCGTCTGAGTCGGTCGAATCTTCCATCGCCTCAAACCGGACCGAACCCGGGGCCAGGCCCAGAGCATCGGTCACCAGATCATGGGCCGGATATAGTTCCTGCAGATGGCGGATGGGCAAATCCAGCCAGCGCTCCGGATTCCCGCCGCCTAGCTGGTAGCTTGGAACGGCCCCGTCGACATCGCCCCAGTCACTGATTCCGGGGGCCAGTAATGGCCGAAACCGAATCAGCACCTCATGGATCGGCAGGTTTCGGACTTGGGGCAGCACTGCTTCTTCCAGCCAGGAGTAGCCCTGCTTGTAGGCGCACAGCAGCTGGATCCGACACCCGGCTCCCAGCGAATGGATGTGATCTTGAATCAGCTGGCTGGTTGTGGCGCGGACGGCATAGTCCTCACTGAGACAGGCTTCCAGCACCACCTCATCTCCCGGTGTTACCCTGGGATACACGTCCCGTTCCAGAAGATCCAGCAGATCCTGAACTTCCCAGGTCAGGTCAACGGATTGTTCCCACAGCGAACGAGGCGCCTTATGATCGACAAACGTTACCCCGGGAAAATCCCGTTCTGTTTCCTGAACTCGGCTTCGCAGCTCAGAGGAAGCCGACACCTGAAGATCATCCAGACCCTGTTTCTGCAGTGCCCGCACTTTCGCCAGCTGACCATCCAGATCCCGCAGCGCCAGGCTGTCAGTCATCTGATGCAGCAGCTGGATCCATGGAGTCCCTGGCCTTGCCTCGGGGAAGCGGGTACACATTTGGGCCATCAGTTCCACCAGGTCTTCCCCGTCCCCTTCGATGAGGACCCGACAGCCGGTTCCCTCCTCCCAGGTCAGGCGGCAGACTTCCCCGGGGATGAATTCAATCACATTCCCCTCCCAGTCCGGCTCCGCCAGGATGGGACCCTCATAGGCAGTGGTATCCATGCCGAAGCGATAAGCCAGGTTGGCCGCAGCGGCGGCCTGATGCCAACTGAACTCCAGGGGCAGGCGGATTTTAAAGTTCAGCTGGTCCGCCAGCTGATCATGATTCTGATCGATCAGAAATTCCCCGATCGAGAAAAGTGTCTCAAGCCCCTTGCGCCTGCGCCAGTCCAGCTCCGGAATCGGTCGAGCCTGACGGGTGGCGGACTGAAAACCAGTCGGCACATCCGCTGTCCGGTGACTCCGCTCAGCTACCAGCTCCGCCAGCGACACAGCCTTCCCGTCCCCCTTAGTCGCAGTCACCGGAAACACTGCCTGTTCCGCCTCAAATCCCAACAGGAGACAACATTCCAGCAGCTCCCCGACCTGTGCCCGGGTCAAATTCGGTTCAATCCTGATTCGATCTGTTTCCTTCATGCCCTTTCCCTTTCCTTCCACTGACTTGCTCATTGACCATGCGCTTGTCCACTAAATCTGCAAATTGATCAATGATTGTGTAACTCACTGATCATTATACAGAACTTATGTCCTTGGCGCTCATGAAGTTGCATGAGATTCCCCTGCGGACTTCCTGACTGTTTGGACTTGTGGATGTTCTAGATGGCGACATAAGCCAAGGAATACCCAGGATTCCTGCTTCAGTTCATCCCGCATTTTGGATCAGCAGGCCATTCTCTATATCTGAAAGAGCTTGGCTGACGAACGAGGCAATAGAGTATGGGATAAGAATAAGGCAAAACACCGGCTGCCTGTCTTATGGACTGGCTGCCGGTGCTCCTGCTCTGTTTAGTTCTCTTTCGGATAAAACTCCTCGTACTCAATTCCAACTGCGGTCAGAAACGCAGCGTGGTTGACACTGTGCCAGAGCTCGGCGGTCAGGGGATAATCCCGGACCTCTGCGGGCTTATACTGGATTGTTCTCAGGCTGTGCTCAAAGCAGAGCAGGATGAGATCGTAGGGATTCGCTTCATCGGACTGGACCTGCTGGATAAACGCCTGGACTTCTGAATCCTCCGCTCCGATCATGGAGTAGATGAACAGACCATTTTTCTCAAAGCTGCCATAGCCTTCTTTTTGCATGCTCTCCACTTTTTTCTGATAGGCTGCGGCATAATCCACCGTAGGCCCCCAGAGCGCAAAACCAGGGAGTGTCATTCCCTGCCAGTCTGAATCATTCACATGATCCTGTCCCAGATAGGCGGTTTCATGGCGGTTCAGTTGATCCCGCGTCTTTCCCGTGATGCGGCTGACCATGGCCAGATTCTGCCTGACCGGCCGAAGGGTGGCATCCGTCACTTCGATGCCGATTCGCCCATCCTTGGTCTGAATGTCAGGCCGATCCGACAAGACGGTATCCGTCAGCTCCTCCGGAAAGATCTGAGCCAGGATGAGCCTGGCCCGTTCCTCATCGAACTTTTTTCTGACCCCATTATCCAACTCTGCTTTTTTCCGCTTTTCTTTTTCGATCTGTTTGATCAGTTCCTCTTGATCCATGCATAACCTCCGTGATCGTGTTCCTTTGAGATGTTTCTGTTTCTTTCAGGTGATTATGCCTTCCCTGCCTTTTTCTATACAGCAGGTTTTAACGATTGTTTTCCCTCATCGCTGCCCGATTCACTGCTGCTGCAAATCTCGACGTTCCTTTTGCCTGAAACTAATTTCCGGCTCGACTCGTCTATTCTTCATCCGTCTCGATGGAATCCTTCCAGTCTTTGGTAATAAGGTTTCCCTGGCGGTAGTTGCTGACAACATCACTCACCACCGCGTAATTCAGGTTGACACCTCTGGAGCTGTTGGTGAATTTCACGGCCCGATCCCGCTCAATGCCGAACTTGGCAGCCTCTGCCACCGCATCAATATTAGCGCCCAGAAACAGGAACTCCCACCCGTCCTTCTGCTTTTTCTCCAGAATGAGATTTCGGATCTTATCGTAGGAATACTCCCGGCTGGCATTCTCGTACCCATCCGTGGTAATGACGAACAGGATCCGGCTGGCTCGAGCCTTGGATGGTGCCAGTTTCTGGCTCAGACTGACCTTCTGGATGGAATAACCGATGGCGTCCAGCAAAGCGGTGGAACCTCGGACATAGTATTCTTTATCCGTTATCGGCAGCATTTCAGCCAGGGGGATCCGATCATGGAGCAGTTCCACCCTGTCATCGAACAAAACCGTCGTGATCCAGGCCGTGCCCGGTTCTTCCGTCTGTTTTTTCAGCATGCTGTTGTATCCGCCGATGGTATCACTTTCCAGTCCGCTCATGGATCCGCTCCGATCCAGAATGAAAACTACTTCTGTCTGTTCACTACCCATAGCCGCTGCCTCAGTCCTTTTCTTTTTCCCTTCATTTTGCTGTTTCATTGATTCTTTCCTCCTGGATCTTTCAAAAATTCGTCGTTCGTTGTATTCACTGTAGCAAAGAACCGGAGGGATCAGGTCGCCTGCCAGGCGACATTTGAGAACCAAGCACGGAGGGATCAATGAAAAGGCAGTGAATCCTGCGGATCCGCCTCGTATCGGCCAGATCCGCAGAATCCACTGCAAATAGTATATGATTCATTTTCAACAGGGCTGTTTTTCTGGCTTTCCTGTGCAGACTGTCTGGGTCCCAGCTCTCTTAATGCCTGGATTCCAGCTGATACACTTTCGGGATTCTATTTAAAACACTCCCTTGATTCTATCTGGAGCTCTCCCTTGATTCTATCTGGAGCTCTCCCTGAATTCCAGAACAAGGACCTGAGCCAATGCCGGTCCAAAAGGAAAGGTCCGTCATGAAGAGTCCGTCATGAAGAGTCCGTCATAAGGAATCCGTAAGGAACAGTCCATTCCGGAACGTCAGTCCTTGAGAAAATGGATCAGGATGGCTGGGGCATCCTGCCTTGCCATGGCTTGATAGAGTTCCTGTTCCGATTGGGGAAGATCCTCAAGATCAACGGCCGTGAGGCGTTGGCTGAGTTCGTCATCCATCAGGATCTGCTTGATCCGATCCATCTTTTCTTCCGGGGTCTGTTCCGGGAAGGTCGCTTCGCGCTCCAAAGCTGTCTTGGTAAACAGCAGATACCGGATATTGAGCCGGGTGGCCAGCTGGTCGTTCCAATAGGATTTCAGCACTTTTTCCAGCCGGTGCTGGACTGCCTTGCGCACTTCATACAGATGGCTTTCATGGCGGTGAACCAGTGATTGAGGATGGATCAGGTAATGGTAAAGCGGCTGATGAACCAATGCCAGCTTCGGTAGTGGAAGGAATAAGGTCATGGTAAACAGCAGATCTTCCATGATGTGCAGATCCTCCGGAAACCGCAGGCTGCGTCGGGTGATCTCCTCGGTTTGGATCATCAGCCGCCAGACGCTGCCCATAAAGACGGTGGGTGTTCCCATCAGATGATCCGGACCCAGGAGAGCCGGAATCACCTCATTCTGGATCTGGACCTGATTCAGCTCCGCTTCGGGCCAGGGGATCTCCATGGTTTTGACATGATCCGGATACTCCTTTTGGTAGCCGCACAGCGCGGCATTGCTCCCGGTTCGCTGAAGTGCGTTCCACATTACTTCCAGCATGTCGGGTTCGATCCAGTCATCCGAATCCACAAAGCACACGGTGTCCCCGCGCATGGCCTCAAGGCCTGCGTTGCGGGCAGCACCTGGCCCCCGGCCATCCAGCGTCAGCACCCGGATCCGCGGGTCAAATTCGGCATATTTGAAGCAGATCTCCAGGCTTCGGTCCGATGAGGCATCATCAATCAACAGGAGTTCCCAGTCAGTCCAGGTCTGTCGCAGAACGCTGTTGAGGCATCGGTTCAGAAACGATTCGCTGTTTCGGATGGGAACGATCACACTGCAGGTCATGGAGCACCTCCCGGTCTGAATTGGAGTTGACAAGAGTTCAAAATGGCCAGCTGGATCGGACTCCAATGAATGCCAGCCACATCGCATCAATTAAAAGCTTCTGCAATGTTAACCCTGGAATCAGGCGCCCAGCAGGGCCTGCCCAAAGTAGAACAGGGCCTGGTTGATTTCATGAATGTCATAGATACCGCTGCGAATAAAGTACTCCACGATCAGATCCGACCGGCTGGCTGGTGACAGGGCATATCCGGCGGTCCGAAGCAGTTCCCGGGTTTCCTCCAGCGACAGCTTCAGGGAAATGGCAAAGGCCAGCACGGTGGCTTTGCTGGGCTGATAGTTTGGATTGCTGCGAATCTTGGAGAACAGCTTGCGATCCAGGTTGGCTCGTTTGTATGCCAGTACGTCGCTGATTCCCCGGTCATCGATCAGGCGCAGCAGTCGTTCGGAAAAGCTTTCCCAGGGACGGTTCAGGTAGTCCTCCAGGGTTTCCGCCTTGCGGCGTGGAACCTCATAGTGTTCCCTTTGGCCGTTCGGTCCTTCCAGCGGCCGGCTCTGCTCCACCCGATCCAGGGTAAGAAATGAAACCGGGTCCTCCAGATTTCTCTCCTGCAGGGAGCGTCGGCGCAGCTTGCGGGCTGCATCCTCCGGATGTTCCACGATTTGGGCAGCTTCTGCCAGCTGGTCCTCAAACTGATCTTCCAGATAGGAGCTGATGTCCTCCACCAGATCCGGAGACAGTTGAAAGCTCTCCCGATCATAGATGATCAGATCTACGGCCAGGTCCGTCTCTTCCAGGAAGTTTGTGATTTCCGATATCGCCACTTTCAGGACTTCGGCTTTGGGATACCCGTAAATACCTGAGGAAATCAGGGGAAAGGCAACGGACTCCAGTCCGTTGTCCCGGGCCAGTTCCAGTGACCGTCGGTAAGCCGAGCGCAGGAGCAGTTCCTCCCCTTTCCAGCCCCCCTGCCAGACGGGCCCCACGGTATGGATGACATGACGTGCTTTGAGCCGGTATCCGCCGGTGATTTTCGCTTCGCCAGTCGGACAGCCTCCCAGGGTGCGGCATTCCTCGAGAAGTTCCGGGCCGGCTGCCCGATGAATCGCTCCATCCACTCCGCCGCCGCCCAGCAGGGAGTTGTTCGCCGCGTTGACGATGGCATCGACATCCTGTTTTGTTATGTCTCCAAATTTGATTTGTAACGGCATGATTTCCCTTCCCTTTCCTTATTGATCTGGATTGATCTGGATTTATCTGGATTGATCTGGATTGATCTGGACTTCTGCTTTCATAATACCAAACGAGCCGGACAGCTTCGCCTATAGTCTCTACCTGATTAGCGCTTGATTCGCCCCTGCGCTGCCAGCCACTGCCAGGTGTCATAAAGCGTCTGCCGCATGTCTCTGGTCTGGAAGCCGAGTTCCATGGCGGCTTTGTCATGGGAATAGTGATTGTCCGCCGTGAGTGTCTCTATTGAATAGCTGGTGAACAGTGGGGACTCATGGCGCAGCCGGTAATACAGTTCCGCCAGCGGGGCGGTTCGCCGGATAAACCAGGTGGGGAGATAGGACCGGATCTTCTGTTTGCCTGTGATTTCACTGAGCAGATTCAGGATCTCCCTGATTTCGAAATAACGATTGGACAGAATGTAGCATTCTCCGGGCCGGCCCCGGTCGGCACAGGCGATGATGCCTCGGGCAACATCGCGGACATCCACGAAATCATAGCCGCCGCTCATGCCGGCAATCAGGCGGTGGGCACAGTAATCCAGAACCATCTGGGTCATGTGGCCATGGCCATAATCATAGGGACCGATGATTCCCGAAGGATGCACGACCTTGACAGCCAGTCCGCGGGAGGCTGCTGCCAGCACATAGGCGGAGGCTTCTGCCTTGGTTTTGGCATACTGGCCCACCACCTGATCGGGCGAAAAGGATGTGATTTCCCGGATGATGGCTCCCCCCACAGAGTCCGGGATGGCATGAACCGAGCTGACATAAATAAGCTGCGAAACCCCGAATTCCACGCACAGATCCACGATGTTTCTGGTACCGCCCACATTGACTTCCTTCAGTTTGTCGGAGTGCTCTGATCGGATCGACACAATGCCGGCGCAGTGAATCACTACTGCCTGCTCCCGGGCCAGGGCTTCGAACAGCGGAATCAGGCTGGAGCAGATTGTGACATCTCCGGAAAAGATCCGCTCGGTACCCTCGACCACGCTCTGCTCGTCTTCCAGAAGAAACTGCCAGACCCGCCGCTTCTTCGCCAGAAGTTCTCTGACCACGACATTGCCCAAATGACCGGCCGCTCCGGTGACCACATATACGGGTTCCATGTCCGGCCTCCTTGTTCTTTGATGCTTCTATTCTACCGCTAATTTTTGAACAAACCGTGATTGAACCCGGGAGGGGCGAAACACAGAAATTGGAAACCCGGATGCTGGAAACACGGAGGATGGAAACTCGGAGGATGGAAACTCGATTCGTCTAAGCTGGGATGTCCGACGGTGCAGATATTTCCTGACCGAACGAATCGGGGACTGATTTCAATGAATTGAAATCAGTCCCCGGTGGCATTGGTTTTATGCTGCAAGCAGATTAATCAAGCTTTTTTCCAGTAATATAAGCGTCGATGTGCATGCTGTCCACGGCCTTATGCTGAAAGTTGAGCTTGAAACCATCAAACTTGATGTCAAGCTTTTCGCCCTGATCGGTTGCTGTCCAGTGATCCGGATCTTCCAGATAGGCGTACAGTTCCTGGTTGTCAAACTTTTCGGTAAACAAGCCAACCAGGAAGGTCATCCGATTCAATGCCTCATAGTCTCTTAAGTGATTGGAGAAGATTTTGGAGATTTTGATCTGGAACTCACTCATATCCGGAGAACAGGTCAGTTCCAGCGGTGTGGTGGCGCTGCTGTAGAAATATTGTTCGATGTAGAGATGAATTTTGCCCTCCTTGAGTTCAGCCTCAAAGGGAGTCAGTGTATTGCTCCCGCCTGTTTCGATATCGAAGGATCCGATGCGGAATCGCTCCAGGCTGGCCATCGCCTGTATGATCGTGTTGGTATTCTTATAGCCCTCGCATTGATCAAACCATGTCATTGCTGCCTTACCGAATTCTTCCGCTTCGTAATAATCGCCATTCAGGGCTTCGAGATAGTCGTCAAATTCTGCCAGCCCCCTGGTGTAGTAATGGTTCAAAATGATCTCATTGGCATCTTTATAGTCTTTGCATTGCAGAAGGGTCTCTATTCCCTCTTCTACTCTGCCCTGTTCCATTTGCTGTTTGCCGATTTCATACTGACACTGCTGCACTTTCTGGAGAGCGTCCAAATAGTCACCTGCCTCCGAAAATTGTTCCAGGGCTGACTCATATTCTTTCTGTTCGAGGGATTTCGATGCCAGGTCATAATGCCATGCCAGGATGATCGTGTCTGCGTCCTTGTATCCCGCGGCCTGATCAAAATATGGTCTTGCCTGATCGGCCTGGCCTTGCCCCAGCAGTTCAACCCCCAGAAGATAATTGCACTGAATCAGGTGATCCTTCGCATCCTGATAATCTCCCGCTGTTTCAAAATGGAGAATGGCCCCCTGGTAATCCTTAATTTCCGCCTTCTGCTTGCCTTGAAGGTAATGATATTCCGGAATTTTTCCGGCAGCATCCTGATAACCCGCTGCGGCTTTGAAATAAACGGCTGCCTCATCAGCCAGGCCGGAAGTCAGCAACTGCTCGCCATAAAGATAATTTGACTCCAGGAACTGATCGGCTGCGTCCGAATAATTTCCGGCATTTTGGAAATGCGGAATTGCCTTCTCATAGTCCTTAAGCTCTTTGTACTGCACGGCAAGCAAATAGTTGGATTCTTTCAATTTCTCCGCACTGTCCTGATAGGACATGGCTTTTCCAAAGAAATCGATGGCAGACGCGTAGTCCTTTTCTTCGAGCTTCCCTAAGGCTGCTTTATAGTAAACTTCCAGTTTCCGCTGAGGGGCATCACGGTAGGAACCAACCTTATCAAAGTATTCGGCCGCTTCGGACAGCTGGTTTGATGCCAGCAGCTGTTCCGCTTTCCCATAGAAAGCCTGAGATTTGCGGTCATCATCCAGCAGCAGACGGTCCATCAGCAGTATGGTGCCCTCATAGTCTTTTTCCTGGAGATAGCGGTCAATCAGCCGAGTCTGGAACGTTCCTGTGGTATTCGGCGTCCAATAGAAGCCCGCTTTATAATCTGATTTGCTGATGGCTGTGATGGTCAGCTCCAGGCCGTTTTGTGTTTTATTCATCTCGTACAGCAGCTGATCCTGGAAGAAGGCTGGATTGTTAGAAGGAATCAGGTCTTTGCTCTCCAGAATTCTGGCCAGGATCTTTCCAGCTTCCTTGTCAGTCATGCCAGTCAGGGTCCTGATCGCTGAACGGAACACTCCATTGCTGGTCTCCCGGTACTCCTCGCCGGTTGGATTGTAGTTCGAAACACCGGTGGTAACCGCGGAAACATTTCCCAGGGCTGAGTCAGAATAAATCCCGATGATAACATCCTCATTCACAAAGCTCGACATCAGTAAGTCCTGCGTTTTTGTCAGATGAATGGTTTCATCCGCGATCATCGTCCCATCCGGTATCATCACGCCCTCAATTTTGGATTCCATCGGATGGAGTCCGAATTGATTCATGATTTTCAGCACAGGAATACTCGAATATTCCTTCACTTGACTGAACGTCGAGGAGTATTCGAAATTTCCTTTCTTGTCCATTTTGGTAATGCAAACGTAAAAATCATTCCTGGCGTAACCGCCAAAGGCATTCTGCCCGGATACATCCAGGTGAATGATTGCTCGCCCGTATGGATCCTTCTCGAGGACTCTGGATTCATTGTAGACTGCTGTCGACGGGTTTAGCAGAGTCCCTTCCAGTACTTTTTTGGCCGAACCGATATAGTAGTCGTCCCCCACCTGATCCACTTTCTGTTCTGTGAGAAATTGTGCTCGGATTAACTCATTGTACTTGGAGGTATATTCATGGACTTTCATGGACAGATTGGGCACCCCCTGGTACCCGTCCGGATTGCTGCCTACATTTACCGAGTTAACTGTGGAGGAATCAAGGGAAGAGCTGCAGCCAGTCACCAGGAACAGACCGACCAGAAGGACCAGAAAAGTTTTTCTCATAGAACACCCCTGTCATATGTATTTACATTTAAATATATGTTATCATTTCATCGATTATTTTTGTAATCCTTTTAATAAAATCAATATGTTTATAAATTACATTACAAACACCCACTTTCTTTAATAATTCAAATGATTCATCCCGATTAATAGCATCTCCGTTTATCAAATTGAATTTTTCTGTCGTCTAATGATTTCTTAAAGCAAAAACTGATGGAAGTCCCCGGGAAACCTGGTTCAGATTTCCCGGGGACTTCCATTGAATTCTGCGATGACCGCAGTCTGTCTTTTGTTAATGTTGGTTGTTTTTATCTTTTGATATTCCAGAGCACTTTTTCTTTGAATTATCAGCAAACAGCAGCTGCATCACTTTCCAGTGATTACAACAAATGCCAATGAATCAACCCTTGCTTTGGACTATTTCAGCAGATCCAGAGCCGCTTTGACAAACAGGCCGACACCGGAGGGGAGCAGATCCTCATCAATCGCGAACTTCGCGTTGTGGTGGGGATAGCAGACACCGTCAATGGCCATCGGGTTTTCAAAGAAGATAAAGGTTCCGGGTACTTCCTGCAGGTATTCAGCAAAGTCTTCTCCGCCCATGACCGGTTTGGTCATGTAGAGTACGCGGTCTTCGCCGAAGAGTTCCTTGGCGGACTCATAGGCCTTGGCAGTAATTTCGCTGTCATTGATCAGCGGAGGAGCGCCGCGGAAGTATTTGAATTCCACGCTGCCGCGGAATGCTTTGGCAATGCTTTCTGCAATTTCACCGATGCGGGTTTCCAGCATAGCACGGGTTTCTGCGGTCACTGCGCGGGCGGTTCCTTCGATTTCAACTTCACCGGGGATGACGTTGTAGGTGGTTCCGGCATGGAATTTGCCGATGGTAACAACGCCTGGCTCAGCCGGCTCGATTTCACGGGAGATGATCTCCTGCAGAGCGGTTACGATGTAGCTGGCGATGACAATGGTGTCCTTGGACTGGTGCGGATAAGCGCCGTGTGAACCTTTGCCCTTGACTTTCAGGGTAAAGCGGTCCAGAGATGCCATCATGGGGCCCTGCCGGAAGGAGAACGTGCCTGGTTTGCTGTCATCGCTGAGATGACCGATATGCAGACCCAGGATGCAGTCAACGTCGGGGTTCTTGAGCACGCCGCCTTCAACCATCGGACGGGCTCCGGCTGAGACTTCTTCACCCGGCTGGAACAGGAACTTGATGGTTCCGCCGAACTGATCCTTCATGGAATTCAGGACTTTGATCGTTGCCAGCAGGATTGAGGTGTGACCGTCATGGCCGCAGGCATGCATGCTGCCGTTAGTGGAAGCAAAGGGCAGACCTGTGTCTTCCACAACCGGAAGAGCGTCCATGTCAGCGCGCAGGGCGATGACTTTGCCGTTGCCGGCTCCGGTTCCGGTGATGGTGGCCACGATTGAGGAATTCACGCCGACATTGGTCTTGTACTCAATGCCCAGTGAATCCAGGACTCCAGTAACATATGCCACCGTCTGGGGCAGTTCGTTTCCCTGTTCCGGAATCTGATGCAGATCCCGTCTCCAACGAATCAGTTCGTCTTTGACTTCATCCATTAATCTTGTGATGTCCATTGAAACCTCCTTATGGTCAAAAAAAATATCAGGATGTGCCTTCTCCCGGGGGTAACCCGGGAGAAGATCCTGTAATGGTTACGCTTTTTTCGCCTGCTGGCTGTTGAGGAAGAATCCAAAACCAACCGTACTGAAGACAACGATCGGAATCATGAAGTAGACCGGAATAACTTTGACCACGACGACCAGGAATAATCCAAGAGCCAGAGCAAAAACGGCCAGAATCGGTTTCTTGACAGCATACATGCCAAAGGCAGCGGCGAAGATGGCAGTGGATACATACTTGAAGCCTTCGATCACGATGGGAGGCATGACGCTCATGATGGCGGCTCCGCCCACAGCTGCGATGGTCACAACGATCAGGTTGGTGATGATGGATCCGGCGATACCCAGGGTGGAAACGAGCTCTGCCCGCTTGCTGCCTGGCTCAACGCCGACAGCTTCCTGAGCCACGGCAGAACATGGTACACGCATGTTTCCGATGTTTCCGGCGAGGAAGGACATGTAGGTTCCGGGCAGACCCAGTACCGGGAAGTAGGAAATGGGTTCAACGATGGCGTAGATGCCATAGATGGATGCGATCAGGACCCAGCCCTTTAAGATGTCAGCGACGGGAGGCATTGCTCCGAACACCAGAGCCATGACGCCGGCAGGAATGAAGCACAGTGGGATGGCGATCAGGTTCGTCAGACGACCCCACTTGATGATCTGTTTTGTAAAATGCTGCTCGTATAAAGCTTCTTTGTTTTCCATGTTCTTCCCCTCCTACATGTGGTTGTAAGCAACTGCCGCGATCATACCGATGACCATGGCGATGCCCAGATTGAATTCGACCAGTTTCGGGATTTTCTTAGCGATCCGCTCAAGGACGAGCATGGACACGAAAGCGGCAACTGCGGCCACAATGATTCCGCCGGCACCGGGTTTGAGTCCCTTGTTGATTTCATTGGAGACGAGGAATCCCATGGCTCCGAGCATCGCTCCGGTTCCGAGGATACCGATCTTCTTGGCATCGCCGCCGGATACTTTATGAGTGATCTTTTCCAGCTTGTCTGAGAACAGAGCGGTGGTCAAAAGCCAGGCGCTGCCGTTCAGGGCCATAACCCAGGTTGCATTGGCAAAGTTGAGGAGTTTGTAGCCTTCTCCACCCAGTGATACGCCCTGAGCCTGAGCTGCCATGTTGGCGGCTGCCAGTTCTGTCGGAGCGGCACCGATGATGGCCAGACGCTGCCAGGCCAGCGGTCCGCCGATGGCTGCCATGAGGCCGAGCATTACGACGAATACGCCGAGAGCCGGTCCGATGGCTGACGTTGCGCCAACCCGGAACGCCTTCATGGCTTCATCGTGGGAGAGGTCCGCGTACTTGGCGCTTTCCAGAGCCTTGCGCACGAAAATGATGGCCTGCAGGGCTACGATCAAAACGACCGGGCTTACAGCGAGCCAAAGGTACATGCTGTTCGCTTTGCTTAAATAATCCATAACAATACCCCCATATGATTAGGTTATCCGCAAACTTAATCGTTTACGTATTTACAAGTATTATTATAGAATGACCACAATCCGAATACAATCGTTTTCCCAAAAATTGATAAGTTATGAATTTAGTTGTATTTTTTTTCATCATAAGGTCACTCCTTCCCAAAAATGTCGCCTCCAATTAAATAATTCACAATAATTGAGAAGTTGTAAATAACACTTGATTTTTCAGTTTTCATCACAAGTTGATCCACATCAAGTTATTTTGTTATCCCAATGGTTTTTCTATCTTCATGTTAAAGTGCCCTATTCGTCTTTTTTCTGTATCCATGCTAAACATCATCTGTTTATCATCTGCATCCTAAGTTAAGGCACTGGCCAAAACCCTGTTTTTCCTGATCAAAAATACCCAGGCAATCCGTCCGAACGGATCCCTGGGTATTTTTGATTCAATTGATTTTTTTATGTTCTTTAGGGCAATCGGTCCACCCCTGCTGCCCAATCGATGGGTTCTATTTCTTCCTGCTGTCTTTTTCCTGACGCAGAACTTCCGCCTTGAGCGCCTCCCAGTATTTTCGGGTGGTGTCCTCCATCTTGTTGTCCCCGTACTCGTAGAAGGTCTGGCCGGTCAGTCCCGTCGGCATGTACTGCTGGGCGACCCAGTGACCGGGAAAGCTGTGAGGATACTTATAGTGCTGAGCCCGTCCCAGGGCCTGAGCGCCGCTGTAATGGCCATCCCGGATATCCGCAGGGATTTCTCCGATGTTCTGCTGCTCAATGGCCTTGGCGGCGGTCCAGTAAGCCATGGGAGCACTGTTGGATTTCGGTGCGGTGCAAAGCAGTACGGTGGCATTGGACAATGGCAGCAGCGCCTCGGGCATGCCCAGCTGGAGCGCGGTGTCCACCGCGGCCTTGACGATGGGGATTGCCATGGGATAGGCCAGGCCAATGTCTTCGTTGGCAATGCACAGCAGCCGGCGGGACACGGACAGCAGGTCCCCGCCCTTGAGCATCATGGCCAGGTAGACAATGGCTGCGTCCGGATCGGATCCGCGCACGGATTTATGGAAAGCAGACAGCAGATCATAATGGCTGTCCCCGTCGGAGTCATAGTTGAGCATCTTGCGCCCCAGCAGCGCCTCGGCATCCGCTTCGGTCACTTCCACCACCTCGGAGCCCGCGCCGTAGCGGCTGATAAAGAGCATCTCCAGGGCATTGAGGCCTTTTCTCATATCGCCATCGCTCTGCGCTGCGATGTTGCCCAGGACTTTTTTCGGCACCCGGAACTCCTTCAGGCTGTTTTCCCGGCGCAGCACCTCCATGCCGCGATCAAGTCCTTTCAGGATGTCCGCCGGATCCAGGGGCTTGAACTCAATGACCAGACAGCGGGACACCAGCGCCTTGAACACCGCAAAATGCGGATTTTCCGTCGTGGATCCGATCAGTATGACGCGGCCGTCCTCAATGTAGTCCAGCAGTACCTGCTGGTTCCGTTTGTTGAACATATGGATTTCATCGATGTACAGGATGATCCCCTGATACCCCATCATGGTATTGAGCTGATCCAGGACTTCCCGCACATCCTTGAGCGAATCCGTGGAGGCGTTGAGCATGAAGAACTGGCGGTCCGTCAGATCCGCCAGAAGCCTGGCAATCGTGGTCTTGCCGGTCCCCGGCGGTCCGTAGAACAGCATGTTGAGCAATTTTTTATTCCCGATCATGGAGGACAGGATCTTCCCCTCCCCCACAATATGTTTCTGCCCGATGACCTCATCGATGTTCGACGGACGCAGGCGTGACGCTAAAGGTTCCATGGTATTCCTCTTTTCTTGGCTTCAAACTGTTGTTCTAATTATACCACACCCATCCCGCTCCGTTGGCAGCACTCGGAATGTACTTCCTGCATCCCCGGAAATCCTCTTCCTGCATTACCCGGAATCAACTTCACTGCAACACCCGGAATCTACGTCACTCCATCCGTCTGAGTACACTTCACTGCATCCTCCGGAATGCACTTCACTTCATCCCCCGGAGTACACTTCACTTCATCAATGGAATGCACTTCGCTCATCGGCCGGATGGCAGGAGCAAGCCACCCTGGTGCGGCTGCAGGGTGGCTTGCTGTCGAATTCTCAGGGTGGCTTGCTTTTTTAAAATTCAGAGTGGCTTGCTGTCATCACCCCAGGGTAACTTGCTGCCATAATGTCTGATTGGCTTCATCGGATTTGCCTGAAGCCGGAGATCTGGCTGCACACCGCCTGTTCAGAGTTCTCGCTTTCAACCTCCGATTGTCATCCGTCCGCTCTGCCGGCAGTCTGTTCTTTGACCCGTGGACTCCGTCATAAGACCATTCCGGCAGCCGAATCCCGCTAACGGGACTGTTCCACCAGTTCAACGAACAGGCTGTGATAGATGGTGTTGCCGTCGCTGTACATGCGTTCCGGATGGGCGGCGATGCCCAGGAAGAAGGTTTTATCGGTGGCTTCGATGCCTTCGATGCCGCCGTCGGTGCTTCGGGCGCTGATTTTCAAGTCCTGGCCCAGGGTCTTGATGATGAAGCGGTGGTAGGAGTTGACGTTGTCGCGGCCGGCGCCTACCAGACTGGCAAGGCGGGTACCGGACACAATGTCGATGTCATGGTAGTAGAAAGCATTCTTGCTGGGATCGCGGTGGATCAGGGATCGTTCATAATCGGTGGTGACCAGATTGGTCAGGGATCCGCCGGAGAGCGCGTTCATGAGCTGGAATCCGCGGCATACGCCCAGGGTGGGAAGATCCCGGTTCATGGCTTCGCGCATCAGGTGGTAATCGGACACGTTGTTCTCGCTGCCCGGTACCTGTCCGTCGCCATAATACGCCCCGTAATAGTAGCGGGAATCCACCGCTGCGCCGCCGGGGAAAATGATGCCGGATACCGAATCCAGAGCTGCTCTGGCCTGGGCCCGGGTCGTCACTTTCGGCAGGAGGACGGCTTCGCCCCCGGCCCGGGTCACGGCATCCACATAGTACTTCAGGGGATAGGTTGACCAGGCAATGCCGATGCGGGGTTTGGCCGAAGCGCTGAGAGCCTGGGGCGAGACAAACGCTGTATTCATGTACCCGGTCTGCCGGCCGGCTGTCGTATCATAGACGATCTTTGCCCAGGAATCCACCAGGGAGACCACGCCTACTGCCGTGCCGGGATTAAGGCGGGCTGTTCGGCTGAAGCCGGTCCCGGGACCGCTGCGGACATCGCCCTGAGCGTTCAGAACATAAGGCTTGGCGCCTTCAAACACGGCGCGGCGGGCAACGGGCTGCTGCAGCATCACCGGCGTGATGTAGGACAGGGTCAGATAGCCGGTACGGCCGGCGGTTCGGACCTGAGCCCAGCCTTCCTTGACCAGACCGATATAGGACAGAGTGGTTCCCGCCGGCAGATTCCGAATCAGCGGGTAGGTCGAGGCCGGGCCGGTCCGCAGATTGACCGAGGTTCGGGTCACATAGGGCACGATGGAAACTTCCCGGGTTGGATCCCCCGGATCTTCGGGACTGCCCGCCTCGGCCAGATATCTGGCAAAGGCATAGCCGGTACGTCCGCCATAAGAAATCTTGAGCCAGTCTGCTCCGGCGTAGCCCAGGAGCTGAACCCGGGTGCCTGCCGACAGGTAGCTGATCAGCGGATAGCCCGATCCCGGTCCGGTCCGGAAATTGACGCTGGCAATGGTGATATAGTCCTGGGAAGGCACTTCCACCTCAATGGCCTTGAGGTATTTGGCAGAGAGATATCCGATCTTGCCCTGAGACCGGACTTTGTACCAGGTGGAGGTGGTTTTGGCAATCAGCTCCACTTCCACGCCCTGTTCCAGCTTCTGGATCACGGCATAGGCGGTCCCCGGACCGGTCCGGAAATTCACCGAAGCGGTGGTGACATAGGATCCATAAGTCCGGATATTCTCCGACGGGTTGATCCAGCCGCCGGGCTGACCTTCCTCCCGGGAAACATTGACCATTCCGTTGAAGGTCTTGTAGAGATAATAAGTGCCGGCTTCATAGGTTCCGGCCGGGTCAGCCGTCTGGGCTGCCTGATAGGAATCCAGATAGACGGGGATCCGGGAGTGAACGGTGTAGACGGTGGCGGCAAATGCCGGCGGCGCGGCTGCGAAAATCATCAGGAAAAACAGGGCAAGGGCCAGCGTTCGTTTCTTCATGGAAATCTCCTTTGATACATCAGTTCGTTCAGTCCGAAGCCAATGTCCAGGCGTACCGTGGGATCCGATCGGGATCCAGGCCGCCTGGACAGGGGTTCTTCCTTATTTTATGGGATTTCATGAGGCGCCGCAATGCTTCAGGAGCATTTTTCCTATGATACAGCACAGTTTTTCACATTTCCAACCGGATTATACCCGGGCCCGCGCATCCAGCTCCCGGGCAAACCGGGCAATGCGCCGGGTCTCCTGCCGGACCTGTTCCAGGATCTGTTCCTGATCCAGCGTTTTCATCTTCCGGTCCTGCATCAGGATGCGGCCGCTGACCATGGTCAGCGTAATGTTGTGAGGGTGAGCCGCATAGACGATAGCGGAATATGGATCATAGATCGGCTGGATGTTGGGCGCTTTGGTGTCCAGGAAGATCAGGTCAGCCTGTTTGCCCGCTTCGAGGGAGCCGATGAGGTGATCCAGCTTCAGGGCTCTGGCTCCGCCGATGGTGGCCAGTTCAAGAGCTTCGGCGGCCGGACAGAGGCGGTTGTCCAGCGCCTTCTGCTTGTGGGTCCGGGTATAGGTGCTCAAAAGACTTTGGATATCCTGGTGGTTTCCGCTCATGGGGCCGTCGGTGCCCAGTCCCAGGGCGAGCCCGGCCTGATGCATGGCCGGCGCCGGTGAAATGATGCGCCCGCTTTTGGCATTGGCGGCCACGTTATGGGCTCCGCCCACGCCATGGCGGACCAGGGCGCGGATATCGGCCTCGTCCACATAGACCAGGTGGGCGGCGATGAGCCGATCGGTCAGAAGGCCAACGGCTTCCATCTGCTGCACCGGGCTTTTGCCATAGCGCCGGGCAAACTCCTCCACCTCAAAGGTCATTTCGGCCAGGTGCATGACTACGGGAACGCCATAGGATTCGGACAGCTGATTGATGATCTGCAGGTGCTCCTCATCGCAGGTATAGGGCGCATGGGGAGCAAAGGCCGGCGTGATCAGGGAGTGCCCGCGCCAGGCTTCGATAAACTGACAGGCCCGGTCGATGCCGCCATAGGGCTGCGGGGCGTCCGGCGCCGGCTTGCCCAGAATGGTCTGCCCCAGGACGGCGCGGACTCCGGCCGCCTGGACGGCTTTGGCGACCTCTTCTTCAAAGTAGTACATGTCACAGAAGGTGGTGACGCCGCCCTGGATCAGCTCCAGCAGGCTGAGCCGCGCACCGGCTGCGACCATTTCCGGATCCAGCAGTTCGTCTTCCAGGGGGAACATGTAGCGGCGCAGCCGGTCGGGCATGTCCTCGCCCAGGCTGCGGAACAGGGACATGGAGATGTGGGTGTGGCAGTTGACAAACCCCGGCAGCACCAGGCTGCCCCCGGCATCGATCCAGTCGATGGTCTCGTCCCTCACCCATTCCGACGGTTCCCCTGCCCCCAGGGCGGCAATGCGGCCCTCCTCGATGAGGAGCCAGCCGTTCTCATAAACAGTCCGTTGGGGATCCATGGTGATGATCCAGCCGTTTTTGATTCCGGTCTTCATGCGTCTGCCTCCTCGCATGCCTGTGTTGCTTCCGCTGAAGCGGGATCGGCTTCCGCTGAAGCGGTCTCTGCGTCCGCTGCAATGCCCAGCCAGTCGGCCAGATACTGCGCCCGGGTCAGGCGGGGCGGGTTGTTCTCCCGAATGGTCCGGGCCAGAGCCCCCTGATTCATCACCAGATCAACAATGGTGCCGGTGACGGCTTTGGCGGGAATGAGGTAGGCCATTTCTTCATCGGCGATCTCAAAATTAGGTCCATGGACGTTGCCGGAAAAGCCGCCGAACCCGAACTGGATGACGGGCATCAGTGCGCCCAGGTCGCCGATGTCGCCGGAGGCAAAGGAGCGCTGGCCGTCGATGATGGCATCTTCCCCGATGAAGCGAGTCAGATTGCCGCGCAGCACGGCGGAGAGATCACGGCACTGAGCCAGGGGCAGGTATCCCGGGGTGTCTGTGATGAGGACCTGAGCGCCCATGGCATGGGCTCCGGCCTCAAAGGAGCGGTTGACCTTGCGGCTGGCATCGGCCATGGCTTCCAGGGTGCGGCCCCGGACGTAGTAATCCAGGCGAACCCGTTCGGGGACGGAATTGACGGTCTGGCCGCCTTCGGTGATGATGCCGTGCACCCGGATCATGTCGTCTTCCCGGAAGGTCTCGCGCTGGGCATTGACGGCCATCAGTCCGATGTTGGCCGCCTGAAGGGCATTTACCCCCAGATGCGGGGTGGCGCCGGCGTGGGCGGCCTGGCCGGTATAAGTGATCTGCTTGGACAGGAAGCCATTGAGGGAGGAATTGATGTCTCCGGCCCGGTCCGGCACCCCGCCCATGGTATGGCAGGAAATGGCCAGATCGATGTCGTCGAACACGCCGCAGCGGATCATATCCTGCTTGCCGGACATGTGGCGGATGAGGCCCTGTTCCATGAGGCTGCGGCGGAAGGCAAAGTCGGTGAACTCCTCCGCCGGAGTACCGATGAGGCTGACGCGGCAGCCCGTTCCCGCCAGGACGCCGGAGTCATGAATGGCTTTCATCACCCCCAGCATGATCGTCAGCTGATTGGAGTGAGCACAGGCATGAGCGGCCCCCTGATCCGTACTGGCGCAGCGATGCCCCGGAGTGGGAATGGCATCCAGTTCCGCGATTAACGCGATGTGCGGCCCCTCCCCCTGCCCCAGCGTACAGCGAAAGCCGGTCATGGACAGTCCGGTTTCCACGGACATGCCGTGACGCTCCAGGAACGATGCCGCCTGATCTCTCGTTCGGAATTCTTTGAACCCCAGTTCCGGGTGTTCAAACAGATCCCGCCCCAGCGCCAGAAGCTCCTCCCGGATCGAATCGATGATCTTTTCCATCTCCTCTTTCCGGTTCTTTTTATTTTCTCCGCTTTTGAGTTCTTCCCTGCTTTGGATGTCTTTCCTGTCTTTCATGTCATTCAAATTTTGTCTGTCTTTCATTTCATTCACGTCTTCCCTATCTTGTCTGTCTTTCAATGCTCTTCCTCCTCCCCTTCCGGTTATTCCTGATGTACTGCTCTGATTCCTCTATTGCGGCATTCGCTTCCTTGTGGATCAGATGTTCTGATGCCTCTTGGCTCGTTGGAACATATGGCTTGTTCTTGTTCTGTTATGCATCGCTCTTCCCAGTTTATGAGGCCGGGGGCTTATGTCACTGGGGTCATCACTCCTGGTCGTTCGTGGTTCTTATACGGGAACAGGCCGCTGTCCTTGCGGCAGCGGCCTGTTCCCTTTGTCCCGTTGGGAGGCGGGTCATGGGGTTCATGCCCGCTGCCCGTTCAAGCAGTCTGTTTCCAGGGCCTGCTGTCAGTATCTTTCATGTCGGTTCCGTTGATGTCGGTTGTTGCGGGATCTGTTCCTGTGATGGACCGTTTGTCGTTGTGGATTGACCGTTTAGTCCATGGAGGCTGCCATGACTTCATCCAGGTATGGGATGGAGACGGCGGCGCCTTTGCGGGTCACGGAGATGGCGGCAGCTTTCTGGGCGACGGCGATGGATTCGGGCATGCCTTTGTATTTGGCGGTCATGCCGATGAAGTAGCCAGTGAAGGCATCGCCGGCGCCGGTGGTATCCACGGCTTTGACCCGGAAGGCACGCTGGTGGCCGGAACCTTCCACAGGGGACGTGTAGTGCACGCCGTCCGCGCCCAGGGTCAGGATGATGTTGGAATTGGGATACTGGCTGCTCATGGCGGTGAGGATCGCATCGGGTGCGGTCTCGCCGGAGAGAAGCTGTCCTTCCACTTCATTGACGATGAGATAATCGCACAGGTTCAGGGGCAGGTTCTTAAGGGTCTCATCGATGGGTGACGGGTTGAGGAAGATTTTGATGCCTTTCTCGTGGGCCTGGGTGATCAGGTAGCCGAGGTTGTTGACTTCGTTCTGGAGGACCAGGAAGTCGCCGCGGTGGAGCTGATCGAGTACCGTATCGATGAAGGGGGTGTCGTTTTGCTTGTTGGCACCATCGTAGAGGATGATGCAGTTTTCGCCGGTGTCGTTGACCTGAATGACGGCGGTGCCGGTTCCGATGTCCAGGGTGCGGACAAGGCTTCGGTCCAGGCCGTTCTCATCGCAGACTTCCAGGAGCATGGCACCGTCTGGTCCGACGGATCCGGCCATGAGTACGGTGGCCCCGGATTTCTTGATGGCCATAGCCTGATTCAGGCCTTTGCCGCCGGGGTACAGGGCAAGGCCCTTTGACTGGATGGTTTCCTTGGGTTGCACGAATTCGTGAACCGAGAAAACCATATCGATATTCAAAGAACCGAAGCAGCAGATTTTCATTCTTTCACTCCTCGCGTATCGGGTTTTCGTTCAAATGCAGTTGATGGGCCATGGGTTCGGTGAACTTTTCCATAAACCAGGCGATCAGCGGTCCGCCGGTGAGTACCGAGATGACGGAGCCGAACCCGAACACGCCGCCCAGCAGGATGCCGGCGATGGTATAGATCAGGTCGGACAGCATCTTGATCACCTTGTACTTGAGCCGGAATTTTTCGCACAGCCGAACCAGCAGGGAATCCACGGTGCCAAAGCCAAACTTCACCGACAGGTTCAGGGCAATGGCATAGCACAGGACCACCTGCCCCAGGAGCATCATGCCGATGCGGGTGCCCAGGCGGGGGTCGGCACCGAAGATCTTAAGGATGACGGGATCGAACAGATTCATCAGGGGTCCGGTCACAACGGCGCCGATGACGGTGCCGATGTGGATGTACTTGCGGGCAAACAGGATGGCCAGGGCCAACATGACCAGGTTATTGTACAGCGAAGCGGTACCCATGGGGAGCGCCAGCGACAGGCGCAGGCCGTCAATCCAGACGGTGATGGGGTCTGAGCCCAGGCGGCTTTGCAGAAACAAGGTAATGCCCAGGGCAATCAGCACCGTGGAGAAGCTGATCAGGATCGATTTCTTCAGGATTACGTCGGATGGTTCTTTTCGGATCATCTTCCCTCCTCCTTTCGGATCGGCGGTTCACCGGATCGCGGGATTATGCTTCCACTTTCTTTTTCTTTTTGACATTCCGTTCCCGGATGATGGAGAAGATCACCAGTCCCACGATGGTGGAGACGTAGGGGATCATTTGAACAAACTCGGCGGGAATCTTCAAGGCCTGGAGGGAGTTGGCCGCCACGTCGGCGCTTCCGAAAATGACGGAGGCCAGGAGGCTGCCCAGGGGGGAGCCGTTGCCCAGGTTCATGGCTGACAGACCGATGAAGCCGCGGCCGGCCACCATGTCGCGGGCAAACCAGGAAACATAGCCCATGGACATGTAGATGCCGCCCAGGGCGCCGATGAAGCCGCTGATGACGAAGGAGCTGATCTGGATGCGTTCCACGTCGATGCCGACGGATTCGGAGGCATTGGGATTTTCTCCGACGGACCGGATGCGCAGTCCCTGGGGCGTCTTGAAAATGAAGAAATTGACGAGGAAGACGGTCAGGAACGCGAGGTAAGTCATGGCATTGTGGTTGGAGAAGACCGCTCCGAGGAACGGGATCGAGGACAGCAGCGGGATTTGCAGTTCGGGCACCACCAGGCTCTTCAGGTTCGAAGAAGTTCCCTTGTCGCCGGAGGCGAGGAACATGACCACGATGGTGAGTCCCGATGCCAGGAGGTTGGCCGCGATGCAGGTCAGGACCATGTCGGCCTTGAGCCGCAGCGACAGATACGCGATGAAGAACGCGAACAGGACACCGGCTAACAGGGCAATCAGAATGCCCAGCACGAGGCTGCCGGTGGCAGCGGATACGACAACGCCGGTAAGGGCGGAGATAAGCATGATACCTTCCACGGCCATGTTGGTCAGGCCGGCTTTGCGCGAGACCAGGGCGGCCATGGCGGCAAAGATGATGGGCGTGGAGACGCGGATGATGGAATACAGGATGCTGGCGATGGTAGTCAGATTCAGATCCATGCTATTTGCCCTCCTTCAGTTCCAGTTCTTTGCGGGATGCCTTGGTGATGGCGCGGTGCTTCATGCCGGAGAGGAACATCTCGGCGGCGATGAACATGATGACGATGGCCTGGATGACCTGGACGAATTCCACGGGAATGTCCGAGGTCCGGGAGATGACGTCGGCGCCGATGCGCAGGTACGCCAGGAAGAACGCGGCAAAGGGTACCAGGGCCGGGTTCTTTTTGGCCAGGATGGCGACCAGCATGCCGTCCCAGCCGTAGCCGGGCTGCTTTTCCCACTGAAAGCGGGTGTACATGCCGAGGATCTCGGTGGCGCCGCCCATGCCGGCCAGGATTCCGCCCAACAGACTCGCCAGGAGAATGACGCGGTTGACCTTGATGCCGGAGTATTTGGCGAAGTTCTGGTTTTCACCGGTCATGCGCAGTTCATAGCCCCATTTGCTCTTGTAGAGGAACAGGTAGACCAGAACGATCATAACGACGACCAGGAGGAGACCGGCATGGATCCGGGTCTTGGAGATCAGAACCGGTAGCTTGGCCGTCTTGGGGATGAGATACGAGGCGTTGAAGCCGGAAGCCATGTCTTTCATATGATACATCAGGACGTACATGCCGGCAAAATACAGGACATAGTTCATCATGATGGAGGAGACGACTTCACTGGCCTTCCACTTGACCTTGAGCACGGCCGGGATCAGGGCGATGACACCGCCGACCAGAGCGGACAGGATGATGACCACAGCGGCATGCAGGCCGGTGGGCATGGAAATGTTCAGGGACAGCCAGGCGGCAAAGGCGCCGGAGAAGTAGAAGACCCCTTCCCCGATCAGGTTGAACTGGGCGGCCTGGAACAGGATGCAGATGCCCAGCGCCGTAAAGGTGATGGGGATCATGAGTTCGATGACGTTGGCAAAGCGCCGGAAGGATGAGAGCGGACCGATCAGAAAGTTCTTCATCGCCTCAAAGGGGGCATCACTGATGGAAGCGATGACCAGAAGGGCCAGCACCAGGGCGATGCCGATGGCGATGAGGGTCCGCAGCAGATCATATCTGCGCTCAATTTGTTTGGTGTTCATAGACTGCCCTCCTCAATTCTTCCGGAGTCTGTTTGTTGATGCCCAGCATGTATTCACCCAGGGTGAATTCGGTAATCTGCGAGGCATCCTCAAAGTAGGCGACGATTTCGCCGTTGTGCATGACGATGATGCTGTCGCTGGTTTCCAGGGCCTCGTTGAGGTCCGCGGACACCAGGAGCACGCCGACGTTCTGTTCCCGGGCGATCTCAATGAGCTTGCGCCGGATGAACTCGGTGGCGCCGACGTCGATGCCGCGGGTCGGCTGGTTGGCGACGATGACTTTCATGTTGGCGGTGAATTCCCGGGCCACGATGACCTTCTGGATGTTGCCGCCGGAGAGCATGCGCACCGGCTGATCCTGGTTGTCGCACTTGATCTTGTAGTCCTTGATCAGGCCGGCGGAGAGCTCTTCGATTTTCTTGTGGTTGAGCAGTCCCCGGTTGAATTCTTTCTTGTAGTAGCGGTCCGAGATCAGGTTGTCCTTGACGCTGGCGTTGGCGGCCGCGCCGAAGGTCATGCGGTCTTCGGAGATGTGGGAGATGCCCGCTTCGCGGATCTGGCGGATGGACAGTCCCCGGATGTTTTTGCCGTCGATGATAACTTCTCCGCCGTAGCCGGTCATAAGGCCGGTCATGACCTGGGTCACTTCATTCTGGCCGTTGCCCTCGACGCCGACGATGCCGACGATCTCGCCCTGACGGATGGTAAAGCTGACGTCCTTGATGACGTCCTTGCCGTCAGAGCTCTTCAGGTAGAGGTGCTCAATGCTGGCCACGACTTTCTTGGGCTGAGCCTTGTCCTTCTCGATGTTTAAGATGACGTCGCGGCCCACCATCATGCGGGAAATGTCCTGCTCGGAGACTTCATCGATGTGCTTCATGCCGATCATGCGGCCGTTGCGCAGCACGGTGACACGGTCGCAGATCTCCTTGACTTCGTTGAGCTTATGGGAGATGAAGACGATGGTGTAGCCGTCGTCGCGCAGCTTCTTGAGCTCGACGAAGAGCTCTTCGGTCTCCTGGGGGGTCAGTACGGCGGTGGGCTCATCCAGAATGAGCACTTCAGCGCCCCGGATCAGGGCCTTTAAGATCTCCACCTTCTGTTTCTGGCCGACAGAGATGTCCTCGACCAGATCCATCGGATCCACGCCCAGGTTATATTTCGTGGAGACCTCGCGGGTCATGTCCACGGATTTTTTCATGTCAAATCGAATGCCTTTTTTGGGCTCCATGCCCAGTACGATGTTTTCGGCCACGGTCAGTGACGGAACCAGCATGAAGTGCTGGTGGACCATGCCGACGCCCAGGGCGATGGCATGCAGCGGGTCCTTGATCTTGACTTCCTGGCCTTTGATGAAGATCTGGCCCTCTTCCTGATTTTCAATTCCAAACAGGATCTTCATGAGGGTGGTTTTCCCTGCACCGTTCTCACCAACCAGCCCATGGATCTCGCCCTTTTCAACGGACAGCGTGATGTCCTTGTTGGCGACAAAGCCATTGGGATAGACTTTGGTAATGTTTTTCATGAGGATCATTTCCTGTGGCAAAATAGCACCTCCTGCTAAGTGTATGGCGAAGTTTTTTCAAAGATTCAGGGAGCCATCAGCGGCTCCCTGAGTTCCAAGCAGCCAGATTATGGCTTGATGCTGTTCTTCAGTTCGACAAATTGTTCGTTGGTCATGGTGAAGGCGCTCGGTACGGTGTACTCGCCGTTCTTAACCTTGTTTTCCAGTTCATCGACCCAGGTCTGAACCTCAGCCGGAACATTCTTCTTGTAGTTGTCATTTCTGGCCAGGCCGACAGCGCCTTCCTTGATTCCGAAGGATTCCAGCTTGCCCCAGTTCAGGGAGCCTTCCTGGTGCTTCTTGATCACGAGGTAGAGGGTGTCGCCGACGTTCTTCAGCGCGGAAGTCACGATGGCATTGGCCTTGGCGGAATCGCCTTCAAACATCAGGGTCTGGTCGGAGTCAACGCCGATGGCCCACAGTTTCTTTTCTGCAGCGGCTTCGATGACGCCCAGTCCGGCTCCGCCGGCTACGCCGTGGAGGACATCCGCACCCAGGAGAACCTGCGCGAAGGACATTTCCTTGCCCTTGGCGGAGTCGGTCCAGTTTCCTACGAAGGAAACGGCCACTTTGATGGCGGGGTTCGCCTGCTTGGCTCCGTCGATGTAGCCTACGAGGAAGTCGTTGATGATGGGGTTTTCCTGTCCGCCGACAAATCCGATGACGCCGGATTTGGACATTTTGCCGGCAATGGCGCCAGCCAGGAAGTCGGCTTCATTCTGCTTGAAGATGATGCCGTACAGGTTGTCGTTTTCTACAGCGTAAGACGGGCTGACGTCGAAGGAAACGAATTTGACATCGGGATATTCCGGAGCAACCAGCTGAACGGCTTCGATGAGTCCGCCGGAAGCAACCATGATGATGTCGGTACCGTCATCGGCGACGTCGCGAACGGTGGGTTCCTGCTTGGACGGGTCGCCGCCCAGCTCGATGACCTTCACTTCGGTGCCCAGCTCGGCTTCGGCTTTCTTCAGTCCGGCCCAGGCAGAGTCATTGAAGGACTTGTCGCCCAGGTTACCGCCGACAATCAGGGTTACCTTAAGCTTTTCGCCGGATGCCGTGGTGGTGGCAGGCGTTGTTTCAGCTGAAGTTCCGGCTGTGGTGGTTCCGGCAGCAGTGGTTCCGGGGGTGGTTCCGCCGGCTGTGGTGGTCGGTGTGGTCGGGGTGCATCCGGCAACAAGGCCGATTGCCAGGACGGAGGTGGTCAGGATGGACATGAGTTTCTTCTTCATTTTGTTCTCTCCCTGTTTTCTACAGATTTTTTTGATTGAATCTTTTGTCTTTGGCTTTGAAGAATTTTGTCTTTGGGTTGTCCTGAAGGGTCATCTTGGGTTCTTGGAGTTGTCTCAGGTTCATCTTGGGTTCTTGGAGTTGCCTGCGGTTCATCTTTGGTTGTTTGAGTTGTCCTGAGGTTCATCTTTGCTTGGTTTTGGTTCAACTTTGGTTTCGTCTTTGGTTCAACTTTGGTTTGGTCTTTGGTTCAACTTTGGTTTCGTCTTTGGTTCAACTTTGGTTTCGTCTTTGGTTCAACTTTGGTTTCGTCTTTGGCTGATCCGGAGCTCATCTTTCAATGGATCCGGAGTTCATCTTATGTTCGGGTGCTGGAGTTCCCTCCTGCTGCCGCTTACGGATGACAGATCAGGTATTTTCAGATCAGGTATTTTCAGATCAGGTATTTTCAGATCAGTTCTTGTAGAACTCGAGCATGGACGCCAGCATCTGCTTGAACAGATCCCGGTTGGTGACCATGGCAACCTCCACGTTGGGGGCTTTGCCGCACAAGCCTTTGAAATCACAGACGGTCTGGCCGTAGGTGTTTTTGCCGGTGTACTCGCAGGTCACGTAGGCCGGTTTGGTCTGGGCGAAGGATTCGTCCATGAGGTAGGCGACGGTGATGGCATCATGCAGGGTGATGGTGCCGCCCCAGTCCTTGCCGTCGCGCAGGCCGAACACGTAGTGGTTGATGCCGGCGATGAGACCGCGCACGGAGGTGTCGGGCTGTTCCATCTCATACATTTCCTCGGAGGTCAGAGCGGACTGGCGGGTTGCGTTGAGTCCGAACATGGTCACGGGGATGCCGGAATGGAAGACGATTTCGGCGGCGTGGGGATCAACCCAGATGTTGAATTCGCCGTACTGGGAGTGGTTGCCGACGGTGGCGGAGCCGCCCATGATGACGATGCGCTTGACGTAGTCTTTGAGATCGGAGTATTTCATGATGGCGATGGCGACGTTGGTCAGGGGTCCGACGGCGATGATTTCGAGTTCGCCGGGGAATTTCTTAGCTTCTTCGTACATGACGTCCCAGGCTTTCATGGGATCGTAGTCCCGTTTGGCCATGGGCAGCGTGTAGCCGGCCATGCCGTTGCCGCCATGGATCTCCCCTGCGGTCTGCAGTTCGATGATCAGCGGGCGGTCTGCCCCTTTGGCGACGCGGGTTTCAATGCCCAGCATGTCGGCCAGGTCCAGGGCGTTGCGGGTGGTGTGCTGGTATTCGACGTTGCCGGCTACCGGGGTGATGGCCCGGATGTCGAAGCCGGGGAAGCTGTGAGCCAGCATGATCGCGTAGGCGTCGTCCACACCGGGGTCGCAGTCAATGATGATTGGAATCTTAGGCATGGGGCTTCACCTCCTCGGTCAGCGCGGTCAAGGCTTCGACCATATAGTCAACGAAGGCGGACCGGTCCACATCGAGGACCACTTCCACGTTCTTATGGGCTTTGGTGACGTCATCCAGATCGGTGACGGTGCAGCCTCTGGTGTATCGTCCGTCCAGGTCGATGACGACGTTGTAGAGAGCGGAGGTAAACAGCTCGGGGCGCAGAATCTTGGCGACGGCCACGGCGTCGTGGACGGCGATTCCCTGATTGCCGCGCAGGGCAATGGCATGTCCGTAGAAGTCAAGGATCTCGCCGGTCAGGGCGGAGGCTTTGTTGCCGATGGCCTTGATCCGGGCGACGTCCGCTTCGGTCAGGCTGGACTTGTAGGTGACGTCCAGACCGCACATGGTGAGCGGTATGCCGGAGGAGAAGACGATGTGGGCGGCTTCGGGATCCTGCCAGATGTTGAACTCGGAGGTCGGGGTTTTGTTTCCGCCCAGGGCCGCTCCGCCCATGATGACGATCTCGTCGATGCGGTCGCGCACTTCCGGGGCCGCGGCCAGGAGGGTCGCGATATTGGTCAGCGGGCCGATGGCAATGATCTTGATGCGCTCGGTGGTTGCCTTGAGTTCATTTTCCATGAACTGGACGGCGTTGATGGCTTCCGGTTTGCCCTGGCACAGGTCTGGCAGACTGGTGCCGTCCATACCGGATTTGCCGTGGATGTCCTCGGGCAGTTCCTGGATCTGAACCAGCGGCCGGCCGGCTCCCCGGTAGACTTTGATGTCACGTCCGAAGTGTTCGAGCAATCGCAGTGCGTTATTGGTGTTATTCTCAATGGTGTTGTTTCCGGCAACGATGGTGATTCCCCTGATATCCAGCTCCTTGCTGGCCAGGGCCATCATCAGAGCGATGGCATCATCGTGTCCCGGATCCGTATCAATGATTACGGGTATCCTGTTCATCCCTATCTCCTTCAAGTTGTAATATCGAATCAGCCGAGGGCTGCTTTCTTCTTTGGCTTGGCGGTGCTTTCCCTGGGGATCAGTTCGAGTTTGATCACCATGGTGGAGTCACTGTGGTCCACGCCTTCGATGACATCGATGAGGCGGCGGACGGTGGCATAACCCAGTTCATAGCTGGGCTGGCGGATGGTCGTCAGGCCGGGGGTATTGATGCTGGCCAGGTAGATGTCGTCAAAGCCCATGACGCTGATGTCCTGCGGGACTTTGATCCGGCGCTCCTTCAGCGCCTTGATGGCGCCCAGGGCAATGAGATCATTGCCGCAGAAGATGGCGGTGACTTCGGGATCCATCTCCCAGGTGCGCATGGCTTCATAGCCGTATTCAAAGCTGAAGGGGCCGCCCAGGAGCAGGTTCTCATCGTATTCAATGCCGGCTTCGGTCAGCGCCCGGCGATAGCCTTCCAGACGTTCTTTGGAGACGCGGATGGTGAGGTCGCCCGACAGGAACAGGATGCGGCGGTGGCCCAGGCTGATCAGGTACTTCACCGCGTCGTAGGCACCGGATTCGTTGTCCGAGTGAATGTGGCCCCGCACGCCGGGGAAATAAACATCACGGTCCAGCGTGACAATGGGCACGGAGATTCGGAAGCCTTCTTCCAGCTTCCGGTTGCGCTTGACGGAGGCCGCCAAGGCGATGCCGTCCACCTGTTTCTGGGTCAGGGTGTCAATGTATTCCATCTCTTTTTTGAGATCGTCGTCCGAGTTGCAAAACAGCAGACTGTAGCCCCGTTCATGGGCACTGTCCTCTGCCCCCCGGGCCAGATCCGTAAAGAAGGGGTTTCGTACATCCGGAATGATGAGGCCAATGGTCCGCGTGACCTTGGTCTTCATGCTCCGGGCCAGTGAATTGGGCCGATAGTCCAGTTCCCGGGCAATCTTGCGAATTTTTTCGATGGTCTTTTCCCCGATGTCCTGATGCTTTCCGCTGATCACTTTGGAAACCGTTGCCGTCGATACGCCGGCGATCTGTGCGATGTCTTTCAATGTGACTGACATGCTGTCCGCTCCACCTCCTTCCTTAATCGATTAAGTAAACCGTTACCATCATATTAATTTACCGTCTTTCCCGTTGTCAATAAGAAAGCGGTAACATTTTCAAACTAATAAAATACCGTCATTTTCTGTTTCTCTTTTACCATTATTGCTGATATGCCGATGAAAAACCATCCTTTCGTCTACTGTCCACAAGCATAACTCCCTTTCACAAGATAAAGTTATGTATTGTTATAATTTATCACGCGTTCACATACCGCACACAGAGTATGCTTAAAAATATTTTGATAACTATATGCCGTACTGAAAGAAACGGTGCCGTATTCGAGCACCGCTGTATAGGCCGGATCAAAATGTCGGAAAGCTACCGGGTTGTCACAACCGCATTTGCCGGATAGAATTGTCATAGATAAAATCAAAAAAAGGCGAGAACCCCGGGTGCTAGTTTGACGACCACTCCCGGGATTCTCATTGGGTGCTTTTCAGCATGGTTAGTATAACTCAATTTTTAAGACAGTTCAAGACCATAGATGGTATCAGATACTGTGTGATATTGGGAATCGAAACGATCCCCTGTCCGATCTGCGCCGGCCGGCTCTATCACTACGATAGCAGAAAACGCTCTGTGCGAATCGATGAAGAATCGTTCTATTACTTCTTGCTTCGTCGGCTTCGATGCATCGATTGCGTCAAGATCCATCTGGAGTTGCCAGACTTCCTTCTCCCCAGACAACGGTGTTTTAGATCAGTTATTGAGCGAGCTGTTGGCGGGAAGCCCGTTGCGATCGTCAAGGATCCGCGGACTCCCGATCGATGGAAAAGGTGGTGGAGGATCTGGCAGACATATCTGAAAAATGCTCTTTCCGCATTGGTCCATCGCGAACAGATCGACAGCAGGCTCCTTGATCTACCGCTCTTCGATTTGGTCAGCACACTCGTCAACCACAGGCTTTGGCCGTTCCACCTGATATGGAATAGGCCAAGTAGCCAGATTCGATTACACTCTCCTTGACATTGAATTTTCAAGGAGAAGTGATCTGACTATGAAGAAAACCAGAGAAGAAACGGCCTATGAACGGGCGCAAATCCTAAACCCATTGATGGGTCCAGCGATGGACCCCGCTTTGCGCACCCTGAAAATCGAAGCCATCGCCCAGGATGAGGGGTTGTCCCCACGAACGATCCGCCGATGGCTTAAAGCCTATGAAGAGCAAGGCTTTAATGGATTAGTCCCAGCCACGAAACCCTCCAACAAGACGGGATCAGTGACCGAGTCGATCCTGGATGAAGCGGTGATGCTTCGCCGGGAAGCGCCTAATCGGAGCGTTCAGGATATCATCCGCATCCTGGAACTGGAGGGCAAGGTTGCCAAAGGTGCACTCAAGCGCTCGACCCTGCAGGACCACCTGTCTCGCCGAGGTTATGCCACCCATCAGCTCAAGGCGTTCAATACGGGCGCACAGGGCTCTGCAGGCGCTATGCGAAGGTTTCAGCGAAAGCATCGCAATGATTTATGGCAAACTGATCTGAAGTACCTATTGGTTCTGCCCAAGACGGCCACGCGCAAAGCCACGCAACTGTATGTGGTGGTGTTCATCGATGATGCGACAAGGTACGTCACAGGGATCGGAGTGTATGAGGATCAAACCGCGGATCGTGTGATGAGCTGTTATCGCCGGGCGGTTGAACGGTTTGGGGTTCCAGCTGGAATCTATACAGATAACGGATCACAATTTGTAGGCAGACAGATCAACCAGGCCAGCGTAAAGCTTGGCGTCAAGCTGGTTCGAGCAAAGGCCTACAGTCCATCCAGCAAAGGCAAGGTGGAGGCTTTTAATAAGCTTTTGGATAAATTTGTCCTCGAGATGAAACTGGAACACCCCCAGACCGTGGAAGAAGTCCAGCATATGTTAGATCTGTGGCTGGAGAGCTACTACCACGAGAAAATCCATTCCAGCATCGGGATGAGTCCCAAGCAAGCCTATCAGGGTGACCTGAAGCGGCAAAGGTTTGTGAGTCAGGAAGAGCTTAATCTGGCATTCACGCTGACCGAGACTCGACTGGTCGACAAGACCGGCTGCATCTCTTACCACTCGAGAAAATGGGAAGCTGGAGTTGATGTCATCGGCTTTAAGGTCCAAGTGGCCTATCGTGTGGGGAATCCGGATGAACTGGTGATGTACCATGACAGCATTGAGCCTCGTGTCATCCGTCCATTGGTAGTCAGTGAATTTGTCAAGGTACGGGTCAAGCCAGATCCTCTGGTGGAAGCACCTCGTTCCAGAATGCTGAAGGCGATGGAAAATAACCAGGTTGAGCTGCCCCGTGAAGGAGCGACAAGTTATCGTGATCTGATGAAAAAGAATGAGGGTGTGTGATGTTTGAGCAGTTCTACGAGTTCGAACAGACTCCCTTCTCGAGGGATATCCCCGTTGAACACTTGTACTGCGTTGCGGGCCAGGAAGAGGTGCTCTCCCGGCTGGTCTACGCTGCGAAGATGCGCTGGTTTGCGGTGTTGACCGGGGAGTGTGGCAGCGGAAAATCCACCATCATCCGCTCGTTGAAGGAAACCCTTGATGGACGGGGCTACCGGTGCATGTACATTGCGGATTCCTCGCTCTCGCCAAGGCGCTTCTACAATGGGATCCTAAGCCAGCTTGGGGTAGAAGGGAAATTCTACCGTGGGGACAGCAAACGAATCTTGCAGCGCGAACTGGAGGTCCTGGCAGCCCTGCAGCATGTCACACCAGTGATCATCGTAGATGAGGCCCATCTATTGGGGGGAGAAATGCTGCAGGAGCTAAGATTCATGCTGAATGCGAATGTAGACTCGCACAGTCCGATGAGCCTGATCCTGGCCGGTCAGCCCGAGCTGAAAACTACTTTAAAAAAAGCAAAGCTCTCTGGCCATCAGCCAAAGGGTGAATATCCAGTGTGAGACCAGATATATGGATGCGTCTCAGACCAAAGAATATATCCTCCACCAGCTGCGCTATGCAAAATCAAAGTCAGATATCTTCTCGGATGAGGCGATCAGCCAGATTCATAAATACACCCACGGAAGTCCCCGAGAAATCAACAAGCTGTGCACTCACGCCTTGATCTACGGAAGCCAGCAAAACAAGAAAATTCTGGATGAGCGCTGCATTGAGCTCATTGGCAAGGAGGAGATGTGATCTCATCGGGCTACTCATTATAGATAGGGACCCCGCCGAGCCGTCAAGAGAGATACCATGAAGAGGTATCTTGACGTCTCGAAGCGGGGTCCCTATATAATCGGTGGGCCTGATGGAGAGAACACCAGGACAGCCTAACCGGCAATTCTGGAACAATATGGTAAGTCAAATGGATCACAAAATGGGCCGGCAGAAGCAACCGCTTCTTAATTAATTTTAAATTCGACCATTCTTAGTAAAACTTTTATATGACACACAGAATCAAACCTGATGATACAAAAGTTTCGATAATGTTACTGTTGTTGCTTTGGATTTTCCGTATAATTTTGAATTATATCTTGTCCCCTTAATTTATACATTTTAAGAAGTATAGATATTTTCTCGGTGTTTTTCCAATTATCAGCTTGAATTAAAGCATTTACAAACATGCTTACTTGATTTTTTAACTTTTCAAGTTGCTCAATTGTTATAATTCTCATGGTATTAACCATAGTTGCTTTCTTTTCAATTACTGCTGATTTATGAACCATAATTGGAGTATTGAACATATCTTTTCCGTATACCTTTTTAAACCATCTTACGGAACCACCCAATTGATTGCAATATTCTTTACTAATGGTAGTAGAGACCGCTCCACTTTTGCATTCTATCAATAAGTAATTACTCTCACCCAAAGCCCAGAGGTTATCAGGCCCTGCACCGTTTGTTTCTTTATCCGGTCTTGTCGATGAAAATCCTAATAAATCGCCTAGACTTTGCAGAGAGCTTTCAAAACATTCTGTATTAGCATTAAACACCAAATTCATCAGAATGAAATCCGTTTTAATTATATAATCATTTTGATTTAAATCATTCTTTAATATATAACAATTCACACTTACAGCTTGGTTTTGATGATTTATAGATTTATTATACTGAATACCTGCAATTGGATTGAGGATTGAATTATTATATTGATGACCAGCCAGCAAGATCTCTTGTGCTTTACTTCGGTCAATGAAATTCATGTAAGAAGCTTTGACTTGAAATAGATAGCCTTTCGTACTATTTTCAATGTCAGAGTTTATTATTTCATCGATCACATTTAATGCTTTTAACCATTGTTTTGATGTTGCAAATTCAAAAGCTTTTCTCTGACCAGATATTACTTTGTCAAAATTTGGTTTAGAAGAGTATTTAATATCAGAAAGGCGATCCCTACTTTTCTTAATCCATTCCACATCTCGATTAAGTGAATAATCCGCCAATTCAAAAATAGTACTTACTGATGGATTCGAATATTCATTTTTTAACAAATCCCATAATTCTTTCGAAAGACAATATTGTTCAAGAGTTGCTTTGCTAAATAATTTATAGCCTTTGCTTCTTATCAAAGCATCAGTCAAATCATCTCCCATTAATACTACACAACATGAATCACTATTTGATCTAACCCCACGTCCCATTCCTTGTTCAATTTTTTGGATTCTTTCTCTTAAGAGATTTTTGCTAGAGTTATCAATACTATAAACGTATTTCTCGTAATCACTCCGAAACGGCGGAAGTGAATCTATGACGATAATTCTACAAGCATCGTCTGGTAAATCTATACCATCATATCTATTAACAAAAACTATTAACCCTGTATGTTCTTGAGTTTTAAGTTTTAAAGTTAATTCAGCTATATTATCAGATTTTGCAACACGGTCTCCCGAGATGTCCCAATACTTAGCTCTTTCTTTGGATGGAACAATTACAGCAACATTATATTTTTTTGAAAGTTCTATTATTTTTTCTTTGATATCATCATTACTTATTCGACTATTTAAATGCTTTGGAAATAAAATTAAACGATCACCAATATCATTTGCATTTTCAGGAGTAATTATTTGATCAAACTCATTTTCATTAAATCCAAATGTAGAAATAAAAACACTATCATCTGAAAGAGTTGCGCTCATGAAGATTCTTCTTTCCGCCTTTTCAAACTCTTTAATTTTCGATATATTAATCCCGCTTGGTACTATTTCTATGTAGTTAGCCGTAATTATACAGTTGCACGTCTCTAAACTATCCTCCACAAGAGGTAAATTGAAATATATCTGTTTATTCAATTCGTCTGATGTCTTATATTCCGATAGTACTTCATAGACTTTATCAAAATTTTGTTGCCAAAACCAAAATGGTACCAATGTATTTTTAATAGGGTCACGCATTTTTACAATATCATGATATGCCTTGTTATCATAGGCTTTTAGATTCTCTTCAAAAATACGAAGTATTCTATTGTATACTTCGTGCCCACAAGGTAATTTTAATGAAAATTGAGAATTTATAGTATCTATACAAGCGTGAACATCATCTATCAAAACGCTTCCAAGTGGATAATTACTATTGGGATTCATTCCGAACACACTCTTTCCATTAACCAAGGCATGTACGTTCATGATTAAAATAGCTTGGTTATCTTGATATAAATAATCGTCTCTATTCAAAGTAACTGAGATCCCTATTTTCCTAGCTTCTTCACACACTTGATTTACTAAAAAAGTATCAGGAACTACATATACCGCAGGACCTTTGCCTTCATTTAGACAACTTTGTAAAATTAGTAATCCAACTAATGTTTTACCACTACCTGTATTCATCTTAATTATGTTGTTCTTTTGATTTCTTCTCTCAAACCAATTTTTCCATACTTCTGTTTGAACATCTCTTGGATATTCATAAGCCTTATTTTTTTGTGGTAATGACATGAAAATTTCACGTGGCTCAATAATACTTTTTTTTGTAGTATTACTTAATTTGTTAAGTAAGTTCATTTCATATTTCCCTCCTATATTTTTTTGCCTAGTACTTTGTTATTGCTCCCCTGATTAAACCTTGCGCATATTAAGAGGCATATTTTGTAGTTTTTGAATGGAAGAACCCCCTGGTTTTATTAGGACGCAATTGCACAGTTTTTAAATGAGATCGAACATTATGTTCAAGCTCATCATCGCTCCTGGGACTTGGTTTTTTACTTATGCCACGTTTGAGATCACTGTTGAGCAATTCATCGGGATTGTATTCTGGGGCATACGGTGGCAGGTAGAATAGCTCAATTTCTTCCTTATGCTTTTCTACCCACGCCATGACTTTTTTAGCATGATGAACCCGCAGATTATCGAGCACCAGGAACACTTTCTTTTTGCTGTCATGCACCAACCGCCGCATAAAATCAATCAGTTTGTCGGCATTCATGTTGTCTTTATAGAGGACAAAGCGCAATTTTCCTCGATTGGAAATTGCTGAAAGCATGTTGATCTTGATATGTTTTGCTTCGGTTCGAACCACGGGCGTTTGACCGATTGGCGCATACCCACGCAAGCAAGTTGACTGATTTTGCAATCCGGTTTCATCTCCAAAGAAAATCTCTGCATTCTCAGCCTCTGCTCGTTCAGTAATGCCAGGAAACTCAGTTTCGACCCAATGCTGCACCTTCTCTGTGTCTTGCTTGTAGGCGCGTTTCATCGGCCGCTGGACTGAGAATCCCCACCGCGCCAAGTAGACCCCTAAAGTAGATACGGGCAGGCTGATTTTATACTTTTCATAAATGAGCTCTGCAATGGTTTTTCTGCTCCACATGCAGTCTTTGAACTTCAATTGATCCGGTGTCTTATCAACCAGGATTTGCTGTATTTCCTTTTCCTGGGCAGGAGTAAGGGTTCGTTTCGCACCCTCTCGGCGACCACGCTTTTGGGGCTTGATCCCTGCGATCCCGCCTTCCTTGTATTGTTTCTTAGTGTTCTGGACGTGCCGCAAGCTTACATCTAAGATTTCTGCTATTTCCTCATTCGTTTTACCTTTTTCTGATAGTCGGATGATGTTCTTGCGAATCTGATATTGTTCTTCCGGACTAAGCCGTACTGCTTGGGTTTTTAAATCATTATTCATACGATTATTATATCAAAAATCATCAAGAATCGCAAGGTTTAATTAGCAAGTCAATAAGATCACCTATCTCCCACAATCGCCTAATCATATACGAAAGGACATTTATTTCCAGGCAAATCTATTCAGACTCATACTATCCGCACCCCCTAGTAGCCAGCCTTGTCTGTCCGTAAATAGACGGATATAATGTCCCTAATAATATTGTGGAGGACAAAAAGAGATCCTCCCTGACTCTATGGTTAGCGCCGAGTCATCAGGGAGGATCCTTACTAAGTTATTAGCATGATCAGTATATCAAAATACGTTTTAGAATGGAATCCCGATCAGCGTGTTTTTTGTTCGGAGTATGGAGAAAAGCATATGTCCCATCTGTCATCAGTCGCTTAAGGTCATTGGCTCCCGCAGGAGATTAGTGATCAACGAGAATGGGGATGTCATGATCCTGGTGCTTCGTCGCCTGCGCTGTACCAACCCCGGTTGCGGGAAGATCCATCACGAACTTCCGGATCTCTTAACTCCCTATAAGCGGCAGACCACAACGATCCTGGAGCAGATCATCACCGGTCAACATGAAGCGGTGCCCGTTGAGAATTCGACCATTCGGCGGGTCCGAGCCTGGTTCAACTCCAGAGCCCACGCTTTAGTCGGTGCTCTGCTCAGTACATATGCTACAGTCACTCAGGACTATGGGGTCGACTTTTCCGATCTGCCTCAGTCCATACTCGAGAGGATTTTCTTCTTTGTAGGCGAGCCTGCGGGCTGGCTGAAAAAGGTTGTCCGGATTTTAGTCAACAATCACCGATGGCCACATACCCAGTTGGCATAGGTGTCCACCGAGGAGTCCTCTAAAATCATGTCATCACTCGAAATTGAATGGAGGCATGACATGAAGGACAAGGAAAAAGCACAGGAAATAGCGACGCAACGGGCGATTCTACTGGCGCCCCTTCTTTCCCATGACTTGGACAAGGGGCAGATCCGGGTGCTTAAGGAGCAGATCTGCCGCGAGGCTGGGATTTCCGAGCGGACCTTACGGCGATATCTGAATAGTTATCAGCAGAAGGGATTTTCCGGACTGATACCGCAGGCGAGGGTATCGCAGGATTCAAGAGCCATCCCGGCGCTGGTGTTGGACGAAGCCGTGCGGCTGCGCAAAGAGATCCCGTCCAGAAGTGTGGCTGAGATCATTCGAATCATGGAATGGGAAGGCCTCACCGAAGCTGGCTCGATCAAGCGAAGCAGCCTGCAGGAGAAATTGCAGGAGAAGGGCTACAGCGGGAAGCATATGGCCATCTATGCCGCTGGCGGGGTAGCTACCCGCCGATTTCAAAAACGCACCCGCAACAAACTGTGGCATTCGGATATCAAGTATGGCTGTTACCTGCCGATCGGTCCTGGAAACAAGCCGCAGCAGGTCTATCTGGTGGCGTTTTTGGACGACGCTACCCGGATGATCCTCCATGCCCAGTTCTACTCGAACCTGGAGCAGAGCATCGTTGAGGATTGCTTCCGCAAAGCCATCCTCAAGTGGGGAATTCCAGAGCAGGCATACTTCGATAACGGCCGCCAGTTTAAAAATAAGTGGATGTCCAGAGCCTGCGCAAAGCTTGGCATCCGGCTGATCTTCGCAAAGCCCTACTCTCCGGAAGGCACCGGAAAAATAGAAAAATTCAATCAGAATATCGATCGGTTTCTCGATGAGTATAAATTCGATAACTCGGAACGATCCCTCGAGGTTATGAATGAGCGGTTCTGGATCTGGTTGGAAGAATGCTACCAGAACAAACCGCATACCGCACTCAATGGAACGACCCCGCATCAGGCGTATAATCTGGATCCCAGGCCCTTGAAATATCTGCCAGCGGAGAAGGTCGCCAACGCCTTTTTGCACGCTGAGACCAGAAAAGTCGATAAGAGTGGCTGCATCAGCTTTGGCGGCGCGAAGTATGAAGTTGGGCTACCCTATGTGGCTCGCAGCGTGGAAGTGGTCTATGACCCCAGTAACACCGAGGAATTGAGCATTGAGTATCAGGATGACAAACCCTTTGTGGTGAGAAAGCTGGTCATTGGGGAGCGGGTGGCGCCCAAGCCTCAGCTGCCGGAGTTCCTGACTCCAGTCAAGCCAACCTCTTCCCGGTTACTCGATGGTGCCCAAAAGCAGAATCAGAAGCGAAAAGACAAACAGCAGTCTACGGCCATCTCTTTCAAAGACATAAGAAAAGGGGGTGGCAGTGATGTTTGAAGAGTTTTATGGCTTCAAGAAAACTCCATTCTGTCGGGATCTGCCGACGACGGAACTATTCCCCTCCAATACGCTGGAGGAGTCTCTGAGCAGATTATCCTATGTCGCCGAACGGCAACTCTTCTGTGTACTCACCGGAGAGTGCGGCACTGGTAAGACGACCACCATTCGCCGATTCCGCGATCAACTGGATGACAGCAGATATACCCTGATCTATCTGGCAGACTCGAAAATGACGCCGAGAAATTTCTACAAAGGGATGCTGGATCAGCTGGGGGCCGAATCAAGATTCTATCGAGGGGATGCCAAACGCCAGCTGCATAAAGAGATCGAGCTGATGAAAGGACTCCACAATAAGCGTCCGGTGGTCGTTGTCGATGAGGCGCATCTGCTGGATCGAGAAATGCTTGAAGAGGTACGTTTTCTCCTCAACTTCCGGATGGATGCCGTCAGTCCCATGGCACTGGTACTGGTGGGCCAGGTCGAGCTATGGGAGAAGCTCCAGATGCAGTCCTATACGGCGATCCGGCAACGGATCGACATCCAGTGCAAAATGCAATTGATGGACCACTCACAGGTGAAGGGATACATGAAACGCCACCTGGAATATGCCGGGATCGACCATGAGCTCTTCTCAGATGAGGCTACTGAGGCAATCTATCGATATTCCGGTGGATCCGCCAGGCTAGTCAACCAAGTGTGTACTAGCACCCTGATTTTTGGTTACCAAAGTGGAAAGCGAATCATTGACGACCACATGGTCAAACTGGTCATCAATGGGGAACTGAGCTAAACAAAATGGCAAGTTGCAATTTCTCTCAACTTGCCATTCTTTCCAGCAATTCCCGGACAAGAAATACCATCAACTTCTGGACAAGGAACAATAGCAGTAACAAAACAGCTTCTACTTTTAACCAATCCTGTGGTTCATCAGAATATAAAAGATTTTTATGGAGACTTTCATAATTCAATCGCACATCCCGATCCAATTTATGTTTCCATGACTCAAAATCATACGATCCACATGGATCATATCCATCGGGACACGTTCTCTTTAATAAATAAAACGAATCATTTTCTTTCGTAATCATTACAATTTCTTTTAGTGAGACCGGATCATTCAAGAAAGTTTGAATCTCCTTCATCGAGTACAACCTTACTACATCATATAAATGCCTGGCTTTCAAGCTTAAGGAATCCGATTAAGCATGACGTTTTACAGCCATCACTTTGTCTAAAAAGGTTCTTTCTATGTTCAACACATTAATTGTCACGCTTTTCAGACCAAACTCCATAACATCATTGGAGTGATTATTAGACTCCAAATAGTCTTGAATGTAGGAGTTGAAGATTTTTTTCTGGAAAGGGTGGGGTTTGGTTTCTGAACCAATTTCCAACTTAACTCTCTCTATAGCTTTATGTTCCAGCGTAAACCAGATATAACAACTTTTATTCCGTTTGTTTCGTTCTGTAAAATTCTTTTCAGAAAATGCAGATCCGATTAGACATTGTTCAATTTTTTTTAGATTCTTTTCAATTGCATTAATGTTAATCTCTCCCGAAGGAATATAAGTCAAGTCGATATCTTCAGAAAATCTTTCAATGGAACCTGGATAACATTTACTCAGAGATGTTCCACCTTTAAAAACCAAGGAATCCCTGTATTCGCAAGTAGCAATATTGCTTAGTATTTCAGTAATAAAATAATCTTTTCTAATTGCTGTAGAAGGTATTTTTCGCCATTTACTCGTCAGACCAATCAGATCTTCAAATTCTTTACTTTCGTGGAATAACATTCAGGTCCTCCAATATCTTCAGATTATACTTGGAATTTTTACTCAAATACTGATCAAGATTATGATTGACCTTCTCATTGTCTAAGATGGCTTTCAGCGCAGCCAATGTGCTTTTTTTGAATGAAATATCCTTCAGTATTTTTTCGAGGTATTTATCTTCGTATTTTACGATCGTGCTTTTTATGTACTCCTGCAGCTGATTCGTCTGAATATCCTGTATTTCCTTTAGATGTTCAAGAACATCCAGCAGCTGGATCAGTGATTTGACCGGTTCGCTAAATGTTAGATTGGACTTTCTGATTAAAATATGCTGAACTTTACTTTGCGTATAATCTGTCTTATTCGAATAAATCAATATGGACTTGGCTAATTGTGTAGTTAATCCAAGTTGATTGTAAAGTCGATATCCTAACAGAACACCTTTGGTCTGTTTCTTCCCAAGAAAATACTCGATGATCTGATTTTCATCAGAATTGAGAGAACCAAAACGTGTCTGTTTTGGTTTACAATAGAGACCTTTTGATACCTTATATACTACCCCGGCTTCAGCCATCCTGGATAAATTTTTATGAAACGCTGCCGGAGTAACTCCGCATTTGTGAACTTCATCGAAAACTCTTCTTGAGTTAAAGACTTCTAGATCTTTATATTTTCCAATATTACTTCCCAATATATTTTTTGTTGACATGATTCAAGTGAGAAACTCACTCTTCACCTCGCTTTCTATTAACATGAAATGATGCATGATTTGACGGATGCGATGCATTATGTTAACCCTTTCATTCCATCCCTTTCAGATCTACTCAGCTTTTCTGACCCGAATACAGCAAGTAGTAAATCGAATTGCATTGTATTACTTTCACCATACATAGAATCGAAGGACACGTCAAGCTTTTTTATATTTTACTTGACATATATACCGCTGGAATCAGCTTAAATTGCTGACTCACAGCTTTAACCTTCCATTAGTTCAAGGGTATAGCCACATCCCTCTGAATTCTTTGACTGATCCTTTTCGTTATTTTTTACCAATGTCTGACCTTGTGATGACTGAGTTCCGTGAGGTCTGATGGCCCTAATGAAAGATATTTAATACTTCAATTCGTAGTACCATGGCTCTCCTCTCAGGATTTCCTCTAATGCCTGCTCCACCCTTTCATCAGTATTTTCTCTTAAAGACGCATACAAAGACAACAAGTCCACCTGGGGCTTATATGTAAATATTCCGAAGTTATAGTCCCAAAGTTCCAGCTCCACCAGTTCCTCATCTTTCATAAGATCCTGATTCGTGATTGGTTCCAATTGGCCTATTTTCAGTGCTTTTCGATCGATTGCCAAAACTGGATGACTCGGTGGATTGATCATGGATAAATCTGCCAACGCTTCCAGTACGGCACTAAATGCAGTTGAAGGCTTGGCGCAGGTTTTCCCGAACATCGAATTCTTGCTCTTTTATTGCAGCATCACTTCATTCTATTTGATCCGTACCCCTACCCTTTGGGTGGGCAGGGATCATTGCCATAGGAGTCCTTTGCACGGATTCTGCCTGTCTGCCCATGAATCACGACCTCTGATTTTTGGTTGGCTGCAATTTTCCGAGCTGATTTGACAGCCTCAGCCTGAGTTCGAGTTCTTACTGTCGCTTTCGAGTTACCGCTTCCTTTCACCTGCCAGCCGCCTTTCGGATGCGGCGTAACATGCTGGTTTTTTCCCATTTTTTGTTTCATCTCCTTTCGACTATTCTGTCATCCTTCGTATTCAACAAGGGCCTTACTCCTGAAATTCAATATCCTGTTCCGCAATATTATAAATCTCAACTCGATTTTGAACCTCGATGAAATTCACCAGCCACATCCGAGCATAGCAGTTCTTTATGAATTCATTGATGCGATTGACTCCATCGATTGATTTAAGAGAGACCACCACCCCGAACTTGATCCCTTCGCCGAATTTATCTTCCAAACGCTCCTTTGTCTTCAGACTGATCCCCCAGAGACCGCTGTCATAGCGTTTTTTGTCACGATTGTTGGATGTTTGGACTTCCCGGATATGCTTCACATTGTCCCATTTACGATATAGTTTTCTCGCATCCTCTTCCCAGGTATAAGTACTCGTATCCATCCCCTGGTAATTGTTATTAATGGGCTTTAATATTGTTTTTGAATTTTTCTGGGTGATTCGACCCAATTGCAGATCCAATTCCGTATTCGTATAATCTACGCCCTGATTTCGTGAGCAGCAGGGAAAATAACACAAGGTTGCCTTTGCAATGAACGGGTGTTTTTCATTTTTCACGGGAACTGGAATATTGAAATTGTAGGTATCATATTTTTCTGAGGTACCATCCAAAATGAACTGAATCTCGTCATCCTGACTTTGAGTAACTTCCTCGATTCTGATCGGCACAATTCCGTGTCCGATCAGATTCGGATCATATTCCTGGCTGGACCAACCGGTTGCAGAATGGATCAGCAGCGCTTTCGCTACCTCTCGGTTAAATCCCAAAATATCGATAAGATAGGACATTTTTCGAGAAATCCATGGTGCTGCATAAGAAGTACCGCATACCTGTGCTTCGCCCACAGGAGTACAAACCCTGATTCCCTGCCTGCGATCCCCGCCATAATAGCTTATATCCGGTTTCGTGAAAAATGACAGGACTGGTCCGCTTCGGGAGTAACTGGCCGGTTGTTGATCAAAGGATACCGCATTAACTACCAGAGAATTTATGGAATCCGCCGGTGCGCCAATGGCCATTCCTTGACCTGCCGAGTTGGGAGGTTGATTGGTTCCGGCAATTACAAAGATGATATTGTGGTCAAATTGGAGCTTATCAAGGAATGCTGCTTCAGGCGAGATGAAATTCGGATTGATTTCGAGCATGGAACCTAGTGACAGATTCCATACTTTAATATCTGTATTTGAACGGACAATATCCCTGATATTTCTCAGAATTGAAAAGGAACTGAATTGTCCGCCGGTGGCAACTCCAAAATGGCGAACTCGAAATCTGCCGCAGCCATCATCCAACTCACGGTTAAAGGACGGACCATCCACAATGATCGAAGTTACGGCGGTTCCATGAGTAAAGTCATTGTTGGCGATTTGAATGGCTGGATCCACACAACTCTCAAAGGATACCCACTCAGAGAAATAAACCGATTCATCGAACATCGTGTCAATTACTCCGATGGTTGGTTCGTTATTCGGCGGTGGTATGCTTAATTTTCTATCCCTCAAGAATTCGAAGTCATCCTTCACCATCCTGGATATATCACTCACAGCCATAGATATCAGGTAAGGGGCTCTTTCCCGTAAAAGAGCCAGTTCATCCGGCCTGAGCTGGATCGTTGTTTCGTCCATCACCTTTTCAAAGGATAGATCAAGACCAATCTTCTCCAACACCGTTTTTACGTTATGATCCGTCTGAAAAATTGTGATGATTGAATTGTTCTGAACTGGATTGTCATTAACGAATACATCAAATTTTTCAATATAATGCACATCTGTAATGACGTACGTGAAATTTGTTTTCCTGATTCCTTCAGCCGGCAGTTTGATTTCTCCGGACTTAATTTTTTCCAGATCTTCATGGCTTATTGATCCCTGAAAAATCTGATTGACGATCTGAATACATTCATCCAGCCGTTTTATGGATTCTTCAATGACATCCAGTGACACATAATGAGTAATAATATGTTTTGGTGACTGATCCAAGGTAAACCGCGCGCCAACGATCGTTCTATTTGCAGTATTCTGACCTTTTGACAAAAGCCCTTTTATCCGGTTGCTTTTAGCTGCGACTTTATTGTAATAAACGCTGACCAATGCTCCGTCGATATATCGCTCCTGACTCCAAAATTTGATCTGATGCTGCAGTTCATTTCTTAATTTTTCCATCTCAGAAACTTGAACCGATTGACTTTTTGGAAGGCTGGGCAAACCAGGCCGGGATGAATTAGGCGCCTGTTCAAAACGTCCTTTAAGCTGCAAGAGATTATTCATTCCTTAGACTCCTTTATCTCCCGTGATACCTGGCTTTTTGATACTCCGGTCAGTAATTCGATCTCACGAACAGTGAAACCCTTACTCTGCATTTCTTTGTAATCAGCACTACGGTTCTTTCCTAATGTCGATGCATACAATCGCTTCAAATAATCGTATTCGTTATTTGGATCACTGAATGCCAAACTAGTTTTTATCAAATTTTTCAATTCTCCTGGATAAGGGATCGGATCCATGCAATTTAAAATCTTGCGGTATAACCTCATATTCCTGCCGGCTTTTTTGAACTTAACCAATAGATCATTGAGAATAATTTCTCCTATCTCCACCAAATCTTCCCTGGTATATCGACTGAAATCGATCACGGAATCAAATCGTCTGATTAACGCTTTGTCAAAGGAACGAAACAAGTTCGTTGTTGCAATTAACATGACCTGATCACTGAGCCCGTCCAGGCCTTTTAAAACAGCCGAAGTTGCCCGCCCCATCTCCCTTAAATCATTGGAATTGATACGATCAATGGCAATGGCATCCAGTTCATCAAGTAATATCAGAATGCGCTCGGGGTGCGGAAAACGATTGATCTCATCAAACAATGCCGCTATATTCTTGGAAGTCTGACCCAATTTGCTGTCAATTACGGTATCGAAATTGACAGCAAACAATTCCCGGTCCAAGATTCGAGCCAATTGCTTGGCTGTTTCCGTCTTGCCTGTACCTGGCGGTCCTTCGAACAGAAACTTATTAACGCCAACATTATGGCCTGCCGCATTGATTATACCTACTACATTGTCTTTAATGGAATCTGGCAAGGGAAGCGGATCGGTGGTTACATTCACTTTTTTGAAATATCCGGATGTCGTTTCATCCATTTGCGGAACGAATGTATTCACATCCGATAATAATGCAATAATATACTCGGAGAGCTGATAATCATTTACGGTATCAAAGTGTTTTGCTATTTCATAAGCTTCATTGCGAAATGCAGCATCATTTTTTTCTGCGTGGTATTTAATCAAATTTAAAACGTTCTTCTTTTTCATTTCTCTTCACCCCTCACCTAATGATACCACTTCGGGACAACTTTGCAATATTAGGGACAAAATGCTATTTTTAACACTTAGATCCATCAAAAATTCGACCACGTTGAGAAAACATGCGGTGTCAAAGGAACAGCCCGACTTCATCAAGCTGATGCTGAATGAAGTCGGGCTGTAAAGAAATGAATAATTTTTCGTATGAGTCAATCCATGACCAGAACCTGCCGGTCCGATTACTCGTTTGCGCCAGGGTTAAGGCATGAAGTGCAGATTTTTGGCGTAAACATAGCCAATCTTTCCGTCCACATAGACCTGCCACCAAGTGGAAGAGGTCTTTTTAATAATAATGAAAACGGAACTGCGGGGGAGCTTCGTGATGACGGAGTAACTGGTGGACGGACCGGTTCTGAGGTTGATGGGTTCCAACGTGATGTAGCGTTGAACCGGGGTAACAATACCCACCAGGTATTTCGCAGAAACATAACCAATCCATTGATCATACTTCACCTGCCACCAGGTATCATTGACTTTCTGCAGCTGTTGCAGCAACGTTCCCACTGGCATCTTATGGATGATGGTGTTGGCCGTGGACGGACCACTGCGCAGATTCACTGCCGTTTTGACCAGATAGATCGTTGTATCGGCGGGCTCAGGCGGAGGCGTTGGAGCCGGCTGATCGACGACTGGCTTCAGGTAACTGACGGAGACAAAGCCTTTGGTTGTGCCTGCCAGTATCTGATACCATGTGGTGCTGGGCTTACTGACCAGTTCGACCAGTGTGCCGATGGGCAGCTTCCTGATGATGCTGTAGGCAGTGGATGGGCCGGTACGCATATTTACCGCGGGGTTTACCTGATAAACCAGAGCAGAGTCAATTTTTTGCAGATAGTTGACTGATACATATCCTTTCTTTCCAAGATGTTCGATGAAATACCAGTTATTATCGCGATAGTTGACTTTCACAATGGTTCCCTTCGGTATGCTGCTCTGGGTAGAATACCAGGTGGACGGACCGCTTCGGAAATTCAAGGAAGTCGCGGTCACTTTGGCATAATAAGGAAATTCCGGCACTTCTACCGGCTCTCCTGCCGGAATCCATTTGGCGTAGAGGCTCTGGGTGTATTCATTGGCTTTGTCTTTGGCAAAGTCCCAGCGTCGTTCGTAGGTATTGGTGTGGTACCAGCCCGCGAAGGAATAGTTTTCTCTGGTAGGAGGTGCTGGTTCAGCCAGATACCCATTGGAGGTAAATTGATTCGGAACAACGGTCCCACCCATTGAATCAAACACAATGTCGTATCCACGTCTGATGTCATATTGTGTCAGGTCGGTTCCATTGGGGTTCAGCTTGACGTTTTCCAGCCTGGTTTCATTACCGGCCATATCCGAAATGGAGACGTAGTCCAAGATATACGTGCCAATGGCTGAGCCAAGCGCCGGGTGCCCTTCATACACTCCCGGGGATTTTTCTCTCAGACTGAAAGAAAATGTCTTATGAAGAGTATTCATTGCCCAATCCGGTGCAGCATAACTTCCGGTAACGTCGCCTTTTAGACCCTGATCATCAGAAACTCGCACTGTCATGATGATCCCGTTCGTATAGCTGACCTTATTGTGAGAAATTGTCAGAGACTCTATGACCGGCGGTGTCGTATCCGGCGGTGTGATATAGTTCACCGTAATGTCACAGTGATCCAGCTTCATGGTCTGCAGCTCTCGCGGACCTCTGGTCGCGTTATGCAGCACTACTCGGTTGCAGCCTTTATCCTTCAGTGAAATTTGACTGATAAACCACGTTCCGGCCGGAGCCTCCTTGGGCAGGATCAGCTGTCCGGTGTATGTTCCATTGCCCTGACTGGTCAGTGCCACGTCCTGGTGTCCTAAATCAGGCCCTTCATAGTCGACCATGATGCTGCCGTCAATGCCCAGTCCGACATCACTGGCTTGAACCGTCACATTCACGGTCTCGCCCTGGAGCACGCTGGTTTTATCTACGGACACGGCTGTGACCACCGGTGGCGCGATGTCCTGGTTGGGATTGCTTACGATAAAATCCGCTCCGCTTAAATCCTCCGAATCCGACAATTCCGGATCCAGCACCAGGTTGTAGATTTCACCGAAGGATCCATCCGCAAATGGGATCAGTATATTTGTCAGAATATAGGTTCCGCTTTTTGCGGTCTCATCGATGGTTACACTGCCATGGTAGAAACCATCTGACCCGACTGCGAGTGTGAAGCGATAACTCGACTCATACTCCAAACTGGAAAAACCTGCCTCCAGTTCACCTGACACGCCGGTGACCCGATCGTCCAGATCCAGCGTCACGCTTACTTTGTCCCCTACTTTTGCTTCTTTCGGACTGGAGGTCACCGATACCACTCGCTTGAGCGGGACAGGCTCCGCCTGAGCGACCGACGCTCCACTCAATCCTTGGAACAACCCCAGAAACAGCACCAGTGCCAGCAGCGTGCTGATGCTTTTCTTTCCACATTTTTGGTTCATAGTACAAACCCCTTCGTTTTTTTCGCTGATGGGCCAAACCACAATTTTCGCAATGATTCAGCCTGCAGAACGATACTGTAATTATCTCTGAATTAAGGACCATTATCAAAGCAGTTCCGAATAATTACTATAAATAATTCTCAACACGTTAGGATTAAATCAAGCTACGTTCAAATCTTTGATTTCTTTGTAGGATGTTCATGAAAATACATTGTTTTTTAAATGGTAAAAAACCTGCCAATCCTGTTTCCAACACCCCGATCATGTCTTATGCGCCTTGGCGACCTGGTCTGATGGTTGTTCGGGAATCCCGGATCTTTGTGATTGCCGCTTCACGGGCTACTTCAGTGACTACTTCAATGACTGCTTCAATGCCAATCTGACAGAAAATACAAATGACTGCGGTCCGCCCCATTCCTGGCTTTGCCAGGATATGAGGCGTACCGCTGAATACGCTGTTGGTCAGATTGCGACCGTAAGACAACGCGATCGTTAATCCTAATTGCTTGGTGTCACATTTTCGTTCCGTTCCGTCCTTATGGCATGAAGTTCAGATACTTGGCTGAAACATAGCCGATCTTACCGTCTACGCAGACCTGCCACCAGGTGGAGGAGGTCTTCTTCATGAGGATGAAGACGGAGCTGCGGGGCAGTTTGGTAATGACGGAGTAACTGGTGGAGGGGCCGGTTCTGAGGTTGACGGGATCCAGGTTGATGTAGCGCTGAACCGGGGTGACGATGTCAACCAGGTACTTGGCGGATACATAACCGGTATGATCCCCATCCTTCACCTGCCACCAGGTATCGTTGACCTTCTGCAGCTGTTCCAGCAGTGTGCCGACCGGCAGCTTGCGGATGACGGGATTGGCGGTGGACGGACCGCTGCGCAGGTTCACCGTTGTTTTGACCATATAGATCGTGGGATCGTTGGGGGCTGGCGGTGGAGTCGGTGCCGGTTGAGCGCTGACGGGCTTCAGATAGCTGGCGGAGGCATAGCCTTTGGTTGTTCCTGCCAGAATCTGATACCAGGTGGTGCTGGGTTTGCTGACCAGTTCGACCAGTGTGCCCACCGGCAGTTTTTTGATGATGCTGTAGGCTGTGGACGGGCCGGTGCGCAGATTGACTGCGGGACTGACCTGATAAACCAGAGAAGCGTCAGTCTTTTGCAGGTAGGTGGCCGATACAAAACCTTTCTTTCCGAGGTATTCGATGGAATACCAGTTGTTGTCGCGATAGTTGACTTTGACAATGGTTCCTTTGGGGATGCTCCCCTGCGTGGGATACCAGGTAGATGGCCCGCTGCGGAAATTCAGGGATGTGGCGGTAACTTTGGCATAATGCGGGAACTCCGGTACTTCCACCGGCTCTCCGGCCGGAACCCATTTGGCATAGAGCTTCTGGGTGTAGACATCGGCTTTGTCTTTGGCAAAGTCCCAGCGCCGTTCGTAGGTGTTGGTGTGGTACCAGCCAGCGAACGAATAGCCTTCCCGGGTGGGAGCGACTGGCTCTGTCAGATAGCCGGTGGAGGTAAACTGCTTCGCAACCCCGGTTCCCCCCATGGAATCAAACAGGATGGTATATCCCCGCTTGACGTTGTATTGGCTCAGGTCAGTTCCATTGGGGTTCAGCTTGATGTTTTCCAGCCGGGCTTCGTTGCCGGCCGCATCCGAAATGGAAACGTAGTCCAGGATATACGTGCCGATGTCTGATCCAATCCCCGGGTTCCCTTCATAGACACCCGGAGTTTTCTCAAACAGCATGAAGGAATAGGTTTTGTGGAGTGTATTCAACGCCCAGTCCGGTGCCGCACAGCTGCCGTACACGATGCGTTCCAGATCCTGATCATCGGAGACACGCATGGTCATGGTGAATCCGGTGCCCGAGGTGACCTCATGGTTGGAGATTGTCAGGGACTCAATGACCGGAGCGGTTGTATCTTCTGGCGTAATGGAACCTACGGTCAGATCACAGTGATCCAGATTCATGGTCTCAAGCGCTTCCGGATCCCTGGTGGCGTTTCCAAGGAACACCAGATTGCCGGCCCGATCCGCCAGGATGATCTGACTGATATACCAGGTTCCGGCTAGGGCATCCTCCGGCAGGGTCAGCTGACCGGAATAAGTTCCGTTGCCTTGACTGGTCAGCTCCAGATCCAGGTAGCTGTCCTCGGGTCCTTCATAGCTGACCAGGATGCTGTCCTCAATGCCCAGGCCGATGTCACTGGCCTGCGCCGTAACGGTCACGGTCTCCCCCTGCAGCAGGCTGGTCTTATCCACGGAGACAGCCGTGACGACGGGCGGTGTGATATCCTGATTGGGATTGTTCACGGTAAAATCAGCCCCGCTTAAATCTTCGGCTTCCGGCAGTTCCGGATCCAGCACCTGATTGTAGACTTCCCCGAAGGAGTCGTCTTCAAACGGAATCAGGATATTGGTCAGGATATAGGTCCCGGTTTTCGCTGTCTCATCGATCAGTGCGCTGCCTCGATAAAGACCATCGGTCCCAGGTGCCAGAGTGAAGAAATAGACGGATTCCTGTTCCAGATTCGCCACCGCCGCGAACAGTTCACCCGCTATGCCGGTGACCGTATCGGCCAGATCCAGCGTTATCGTTACTTCATCCCCGACCTCAGCCGTCTTCGGGCTGGAAGTCACGGAACCGACCAGCTTCGGCGCAACGGGTTCCGCCTGAGCGACCGACGGCACGCTCAATCCCTGAAACAGCCCCAGAAACAGCACCAGTGCCAACAGCCAGCCGATCCGTTTCTTCCCACATTTTTGGTTCATAGTACAAACCCCTTTGTCATATTCGCCCATGAGCCAAACCCTGATTCACTCAATGATTCAGCATTCATAACGTTATCATTATTATCTCCGAATTTATGAACTTTATCAAAGCTTTTCCGTATAATCAAACGGTTTTTCTTTAAAACTAGAGTGTTAAATTTTATATTTAATCATAAAGATGATTTTTCCGCCTGAATGTTACCCTAAAAAGTAGAAAACTTCAAAAAAGCACCTGCACCCGTCAGATCCTTGGGACAAGGATCTGACGGGTGCCTTAATAGTTCGACTATTCAATTCTTGGAGTATGTTCCTCTTTGAATATGTTCCTCTTCGAGTATATTTCTCTACGGTATGTTCGGCTTCGAGTGTTCCTCTTGGAGTGTTCCCCTTCGGCGTTCATCATTGACTATATCAATTTCGACTATTTCGTTTTTGGGAACAGGTACTCCAGGCTGCGATCTTCGGTGTAGGTCTTGAGGAACTCCAGGTCGTAGATCGTGGAGAGGACCTCGGGATTGATGCACTCGCCGGGCTTGCCGACTTTGACGACTTTGCCCTCATGGAGCAGAATGATCCAGTCGGAGAAGTCGCGGGCCAGGTTCAGGTCGTGCATAACGGCGACCACAGTTCGCTGCGGGGTCATTTCCTTGAGGCTTTTCAGGATGCCTACCTGATGGCTGACATCCAGGTGGTTGACGGGCTCATCCAGGAGAATCCAGGGGGTGGCCTGGGCGATGGCCCGGGCCACGGACACCCGCTGGAGTTCGCCGCCGGAGATCCGGCTGACGGGCTGATCCTTGAGGTGGGTGGTTTCCGTAATGCGCATGGCGTCTTCGCAGATGCGCCGGTCCTCCGGCGTGGGATTGCCCAGCTGCTTGATGAAGGGATATCGTCCCATTTCCACTACTTCCCGGGCGGTGAACTCATAGTCGTTCTGGAACACCTGGGGGACGTAGGACAGCTGTCTGGCTTTTTCCAGGGGCCGGTAGCCTTTCAGAGGCCTTCCCTCGAGCAGGATCTCTCCTTGCGTGGGCTGGAGCAGTCCGAGGAGCAGTTTCAGGAGGGTACTCTTGCCGGACCCGTTGGGTCCCAGGATGGAGATGAACCGTCCTTTGGGAAAGGTCACGCTGATGTCCTTGAGTACGGGTTTGACATCGTAGCCGAATCCAAGATGCTTAACTTCCATCAGCTTTTCTCCCCTCCCCGGCTTCTGGCCAGGAGCCAGATAAAATACGGTGCTCCGAACAGCGCGGTGACGGCTCCCACCGGGAGCTCCGCCCCGTCGATGAGGGATCGGGCAATGGTATCGGCCACCAGCAGGAAGATGGAGCCTGAGATCATGGCAAAGGGAATCAGGCGCTTGTGGGAGGGACCCACGATCATGCGCAAGATATGGGGCATCATGAGCCCGACGAAGCCGATGACGCCGGTAAAGGCGACGCAGACGGCCACAATCAGGGAGGAGTAGATCAGGATGCGGATCTTCACTCGTTCCGTCTCTACGCCCAGGGAACGGGCGACTTCCTCGCCGGAGGTAAGGATGTCCAGTTCCCGCCAGTTGGAATAGAGCAGGAAGGAACCGAGAATTACCACCGGTGCCAAAATGGCGATCTGGAGGTAGCTGACGCTGGCCAGGGATCCCATGGTCCAGTAGACGATCTTAGAGACGTTCTGTTCGTCGAAGACCAGGATCAGGGACACGATGGATGACAGAAAGTAGCTGACGGCTACTCCGGACAGGAGGAGCGAAGTCATGGAGGTACGGCTGCGGCGCATGGCGAGGCTGTAGACCAGGAAGGTCGAGGCCAGAGCGCCGGCAAAGGCTGCCAGGGTGACTGCGCCGAATCCGGCAACGGACTCATTAATGCCCAGACTGATGGCCAGGGCGGCGCCCAGGGTCGCTCCGGAGGAGATGCCCAGGATGTAGGGATCAGCCATGGAGTTGCGGAAGACGCCCTGATAGGCGCAGCCGACGCCGGCCAGGCCGGCACCGGCGAAGATCGCCGTCAGAATCCGGGGGATCCGGATATTGAACAGAATGATTTCCTTGGATCCGCCCTGTTCCTGGGCCAGTCCCAGAAGTGCCAGGAGCTTGTGCCAGAGAATGGCGATGGTTTCATCGACGCGAATGGCCGCATCGCCCATGGTGACGGATCCCATGCTTAACAGCAAAAGGAGGACCGCCAGCATCAGAAAGAGCGGCAGATAGCTTTTCTTTTTCTGTTTCATGGCATCCTCCTTGCAGCCCTGGTTCTTCCAGGTTGATATGTCTAGTATCATGATACATCCATCGGCTGGTTCAGTCGATGAATGACACAGTTTTGATTTTCTTCGGGTTCTCTACTTGAACAGCTCCGGGTGCAGGATCCGGGCGATGGCTTCAACGCCTTGGGCCAGACGGGGTCCTTCGCGGTTCACCAGGTTGTCATCCACTTCCATGACGCGGTTTTCCTTGACAGCCGTCAGGTTCTTGTAGGGTTCAGTAGTCTTGAACTCCTCGGTGAGCTTGGCCATGGAGCCGATGACAATGTACTGGGGATCCTTCTCGGCCAGTTTCTCGGTGGTGAAGTTCCAGCCCTGTACGTCTTTGGCAATATTGTCGCCGCCGGCCAGAGTAATCAGTTCATGCAGGAAGGTGTCGCCGCCGGCGGTGTAGTCGCCGTTCTTGCCGAAGCCTGCCACGTAGTAGATGGAGACCGGAGCCGCATCCTTGACTTTAGCTGCCACAGCGGCGATGTCTGTCTGAATGGTTTCGGTCAGGGTCTTGGCCTGAGCGTTGGCGTTGAGCAGGCGGCCGATTTCTTCCATGTTCTTGTAGGATCCGTCAATGGTGTTGCCGGTGAGGATCTGTACGACTTTGGCGCCGCTTTTTTCGATCTGGTCGACGACTTCCTGTTCCATGAAGGAAACCAGGATCAGGTCGGGATTCAGCTCAACGATCTTTTCCACGGAGGGCTTGGTCATGGAACCGACGGATACAACATCCTTGGTTTGTGCCGGGTAGTCGCAGTAGTCGGTGCGTCCGACCAGCTGAGCGCCTTTGCCCAGAGCATAGACGACTTCGGTATAGGTGGGTGACAGGGATACGATCCGCTGGGGTTCTTTGTCAATGATGACGTCCTTGCCGTCAGCGGTCTTAAAGGTATAGGGATAAACCGTTTCTGCAGCAGCCTGAGCGGCTGTCGTGGACGGAGTGGTGGCTGGCTGGGTCACGGCCTGGGTGGAACCGGATGTGGTATTGGCTCCAGTGGCTGGTGACTGAGTCTGGCAGCCGGCGACGCTGAGCATAAGGAACGTAAACAGTGCGATGATTCTTGAGAATTTCTTCATGGTTATTTTTCCTCCCGGATATCTACATAATCCTGTTTGTTGACTGAAACATCATGAAAGGATGCCATGGTGCCGAGGGTGAACATCGAGCACTCCATGAGGTTCATGGCCAGGGGGCAGCCGGAGCCTTCGCCCAGGCGCATTTCCAGGTCGAGCATGGGGCGCAGGCCGAAGGCCTGCTCCACCGCCCGGGCACCGGACTCTTTCGTCTTATGGGACGAAAAGGCGTACTCCAGGATGCCGGAGTGGAAGCCGCGGGCCAGGGCCAGGGCAGCCATGGAGATGACTCCATCGAGTACGAAGGGAATCGAGTTGGCGGCGCAGGCCAGGTAGGTTCCGGCCATGGCGCAGATGTCCGCGCCGGCCAGCTTGGCCGCTGCGTCCAGGATGTCCCCATAGGGTCCGTTGATGGCCAGGGCATCGCGTACGACATTCACCTTATGTCGTACGCCGTCCCGGGTCAGGCCGGAGCCAAAGCCCGTGGTTTCCTCAGGGGGAACTCCGGTTAAAAGACTGATCACCGCCGAGGAGGTCGTGGTGTTGCCCACGCCCATTTCCCCTGCTCCGATCAGGTTGTAGCCGGAGTCGATCAGTTCCTGAGTTCTCCGGATGCCGGCCAGCACGTACTGGGCGGCATCATCCCGGCTCATGGCCGGACCAAGCCGCATGTTGTCCGTGGAGCGCCGCACCTTATAAGTAGTGTGGCCCTCAACATCTTCCAGTACGGCCAGATCCTCCAGGAACACCTCCACGTGATAGAACGCGGCGATGCGGCCCAAGCCGGAACGGCCGCTGAGGATATTCAGGCATACCTTGTAGGTTATGTCCTGCGGATTGGTCGAGACGCCTTCCTGACAGACCCCATTGTCCCCGGCATATACCACAACCGCTTTTTGAAACGGCTGAGGGTTGCCCCGGGTGATGGCCCAGATCCTCTCCCGGATCTCCTCCATCTTTCCCAATGAACCCAGCGGCTTGCACAGGGAGTCATTGTATTCTCGGGCTTGAGCCAGATAATCCGCTTCAATCGGAGCAATCCGGCTTACGACCGCAGCGATTTCTTGTTCGAAGGCGCTGCCGTTGGGTTGGAAATTAAAAGAATTCATCGTATCACATTCCTTGTCGAATCAAAGCAAAAAGAGCAGTCGGTCGCCCTACTGCTCATGAAGTTAATCATTTCAACCAATAGTATTTTCCACCCGAAAATGTTAAGGATCCACGGAAGGCAGGTCTCCTGGCTCGTGTCTTCAGGCCTTGCCTCAACCCTTCCCCACCGGACTTCCCGATGAGTGGTTTTCTTGAGGTTCGTAGACACATACAGTAGCGGGGGCTGCTGTGGTTTTTCACCACATTCCCTTTTCACCCAAATTCTTGGGCACCTTCGATGATGGTTATTCAGTTACATTCCCATATTAGACTCCCACCCGAGTTCTGTCAATGCAATTTTCCCGGTTTATGATAAAAATCAGGCAAGCAGAAAGCACATCAAAAAAAAGACAGCTATCCGCTCATCCTATTACCATTTCAAAAGGACTAAGAACGGAAGTTGGATCCCTAACCCATTCAGAGGAAACCAGGATCCGCGCTGACTATTGTTCAGACCTAAGTGCTTCTTGATAGATATTCACAAGGCCGTAGTAATTCAACAGTCTTGGGTACCGATTCGCTGGATGATAGTAATCGATCACCAACCTCTTTTTCCCGCCGATTTCTTCCGTAAAGCAAAACCAGTTCTTCTGTTGCTTAATCAGCTTCCCATCATAGACCTCATTCAGAGAAGCGAAGGTATAGCCGCAGACGATAATATCAGGATCAACTATTTCAAGCTGTCGTCTTATTTCCTGTTTATCAGCCTTAGCATAGGCCGATATTTCCGCATAGCTAGATTTTGACTTACCGCTGCTTTTTTTGAGATTAATCACCGCTATTTGATTCGTCCAGATGTTATTTGCCTCCTTGGAAACCAGAGCAGGATCATACACGGCGATGTGCTCTTTGGTCGTGTTGTGTATCCCATAGGTCCATTCCGCTACTGATGGCCATATCGTCCCCCATAAGGTGTTATGCTTAAGTTTCCACTTCAAATCCCAGTCGAATGTTTCCCTATAAGCTTCTTTCAGGATAAAAGCGACTCGCTTGGGGGCTTTCTCCCATTCTTCTGGGTTTACAACACCGTCAGCGATGAATACTTTCTGATGATTAATTTCCAAATCGATGGCTTGCTTTTTGTCGATGTAGGATGTCCGATGAATGGGCTTACTCTTCCATAAAATAAATAACTCATCTTCCGTTTTGCATTCTGCCAACTGTTGTAAATAGTTTTTCTCCATTATCTGCACTCCTCTTTAATACATGGTTTTATTCATTCTAAGAAACATTCCACTGTCAATCGCCATCCATTGGCGCAATCCGCCCTAAACCATTCTGATAGCTTTTATCTTTATTAATACTAAAATCGAACAAAGACAATTTCGTGCCTTAACTGACGCACATCCTAGACATATCAGGCTTTTCTTGATTAATAACTATTTCTTACTAATTCTAGCATGATTAGGTGACACAATTGACTGGGAACAAAGCACAGAACCATTAGCTCAGCGTTTTCCATTGACGAGCCAATAGTCTTTTATTATTAAAAATATATCTTACTTGATGGGCTCCATTCTCATAAGATTATTAATAACGATGAACTAGTTATTATGAGGTAGGAATCACTATCCAACTATCTTTCGAAAATCTGATTTGAACGAGAATCAGCGCTTTCTTAATTCTCTGTCAATGAGCTCCACTAATTGGCTGGAGTTGTCTTTATATTTTATAAAGCCTTTCAGTTCGTTGTTCATAGCCTGGTTAGCTAATTCTGATCGAATCCTCTGCTCCATTGAACCAGGTTCTTGCATTAAGTAATGCCACCCACCGGTTTCTGGGTCGTAATCAATAACTTCCGAAGCGGATTGAAGCAGTAATATGTACCAGTGGATGAGATTTTCCGGTAAAGAAAATTCTTCTGAAAGTCTTTCGGTCGTTACTCCAGGTCGATTTCTAATTTCTCTTGCCAGCTGAAAAGCGCGAATAAGTCCTTGACGAAAGTTTTCATTATTTCGGGTTTTGGAATAGGCCGCCTGGAGGATATTTCTGAGGTCAGGCACTATTGTTCTCAGGTCCTGAGCGTAAATAACTTGGCCTGTTACGTTCCACTTTGACTTCATTTCCCCGAAAAAAATAAGCGTCTCGGAAAACCAGATCATTTCATCGTAATATCCCTGGATGAAATCAAGTTCTTCCGACGTAGCCCCATCCAAATTCAAGATCAGAGCAAACACCCTATGTTTCATCACTGAATCCATAGGGCTGTTTTCCTGAAAGATTTCGATCGATTCATCCCAAAGAGCTTCACTTACAAATTGAAATTCCGTTTCAGTCAGACCGCAAGTTACTATCTTATCTTTATCCATTATTCTCCTCAATCTTTAGGGGGTTGATTTTCCCAATCAGGCTGCATTTTTACTTCGGTCTTTACATCACTACCAGCAATTTTACGCATCTTTGTTACTATCCCATTTTGTAAGTGAATTATATATCCTTTAAACTCGATGAATCGTTTGTTTTTCTCTGGCAAGAAGACATTAAAATCAATGTCCATTAGACCCCACTGATGATTAACCTTAACAACAAAATATACATCACTCCTGGGTTCTTTTCCCTGACTTGGTAAATGCAGCCAATTGGCTTTGGAAATAGAGCCCGTTTCGCATAAACGGCCATAATAGTAACAAAAATCATCAAATTTGTTATATATTACATAATCACCCGAAGTATTGATCAAGCTCCACTTGTCGTTCAGCTTTACTGCCGAAAAACCTATATTACTATATTCAAATGCTTTATCAAAGATACATTCTGTAATACGATTCCCCTCTTCATCTATGAATCCAAATTTTCCATCTTTCTTGACTAGAGCGATATAACAACTTTTCGCCTGCTCCATTTCTACGCACCGGAAAGGATACACTTTCTCGTACTCCGGGCTAATTGCAAGTTCTCCTTTCTTGTTGATATATCCATATTTATCTCCGATTTTTACTTCCGCCCGATCTTCCTCAAACGTTTCAGCGTGGTCAAATTCCAGTGGGATTACTACCTCACCTTTTTGATTGATATACCCCCATTTATCACCATTTCGAACAGCCCAAGGATCACATTCCTCTACCCATTCTACACCAATGTATTCCCATTTATTGTGTCCTATTTTCACTTCGTCCCAGATTATGCTGATAACCTCAGTGCCTTCAGGATCAATAAATCCTATTTTCTCCGCTTTAATAACCCGAGCTAATTCTCCATAAAAACATCCCGCATAATCATATTGAGGTGCTATTACAATATTCCCTGTATCATAATCAAAATAACCCCACTTTCTAGGATGCGAGTAGACTTCCGCTTCATCTTCCAAGATTCCCATGAAAAATTGCACCATACCATAATCAATATGTTCGCAAATCAAATTTTTCGGCGGTACTAAACTCCCGTTATCTTGAACAGCAAAGATTTTATTCGAACAGACGACTCCTTCTTGATATCTGTCAAACTCACAATCATAAATTGTACATCCACAATGATCACCGGATAGTTCTTGATTTGAGGATTCGATTTTCTTTTGATCGATTTCTGAGGTTGATTTTCTTTTCATCTTTATTCATCTCCTTATTTTGTTGATATGTTTATTATTCCCCCAAAGGATGAGAAATACTCGCTTGGCTTAGAACAAGTTAATTTATCATGAGATTAATGGATGGATTAAAAATAATAATCAAATAAACTTATAAAGCTCAATAAAATCAGTATTTGTAATTATATTTGCCTAATTATACCAGCACATCGATAAGAGGTAAAGTTAAATTTAATCTTAAATATAACTAGCAAGCTCAGATACACTTATTCTTTCGTTCATATGCTGAAGAAACTTCCTGGAATTCATCAAGGAACCAATGGTCTCTCGAAAAATAAAAAAAGCGCTCGAACATGGACTCAAAAGATCAATCGCTTAAGTCCCGGAGGATCTATTCGGTTTCCGTTTCTGCTGATCATGACTCGTTTGGAAATGGAAAAAGTTGCTTAAAGCCCATTCGAACACCCTGAAAGGATGAATGAATGGGCTTTAAACAACTTTGATTGACCTGAGGAATTTCACTTCTTCACTTCAGAAACTAAAGGTGGATACCATCTGCCTTGGGTATTTCCTTTTTCAAATGATCTGATCTACTATTTGACCGATTGATTGTCAAGGGATCATCTCATCGAATGGTCGCTAGCGGGGTTGAACCTCATCCGGTATATAGCACTTGTAGCGCTGGTCGCCCAGGCGGTCGTCAAACTCTGCTTTGGCTTCGAGGAGAGCCTGGGGATCGTTCAGAAGATCCAGTGCGGTCATGGCCATGGCTTTAGCGGCGTAGAGCATGCCTTTATGGACCATGGTGGACTTGCCGCAGGCAACCCACTGCCAGGAATGGGGTGCGGTTCCCAGCGGATAACAGGCAGAGGTAAGCTGCACCGTGGGGGCGTTGAAGCTGGCATCTCCGACATCGGTGGAGCCTGGAATCGCCTCATCGGTCACTTTGTAGGGTGCCAGCTTTCGGGCTATGGGGCTGGCCATGATTTGTTCGAGTTCGGCTTTGTCGGAGTTGAAGTAGATGTTGCGGACAGAGCCTTTGGCATTGTTTTGGGAGGCTTCGTCCAGGCTGTTCCAGTAGGCTTTGGCGTAATCCAGCTCTTCCTGAGTATAGTCGATTTCTCCCAGTGCTTCCATGTTGGCATACATAACCCGGCCCAGGCGGTCATTGACGATGTATTCGGAGCAGGCGCTGTCCCAGACGATTTCAAGCTGGGTTTCGGTCATCAGGGCTGCGCCCTGAGCAATCTTGACTACCCGATCATAGATTTCTTTGACTTCCAGGGATCTGGGTGCCCGGATGAAGTAGAGCAGGCTGGCGGTTGGCTGGACCACATTGGGAGCTGGTCCGCCGGCATCGACGTAGGCATAGTGGACTCGGGCGGTGGGGAGGATGTGTTCTCTAAGGTAGTTGACTCCGATGTTCATCAGCTCGGCGGCATCCAGGGCACTGCGTCCTTGATGGGGGGCTGCTGCGGCATGAGCGCTGGTTCCCTTGAAGTTGAAGTATACCTGGAAATTGGCCAAGCTGCTGGTTCCCCAGATCCGGTTCTCGGTCATGGGGTGCCAGGTAATGATGGCATCGAGGCCGTCGAAGACGCCGGCCCGGGCCATGAAGGCCTTTCCGGATCCGCCTTCTTCGGCTGGGCAGCCGAAGAAGCGGATGGTCGCCTTTGCTTCATCCCCTGCCAGAGCTTCCTTGACGGCCAGGGCGGCGGCCAAAGCACCCGTACCGAGCACATGATGACCGCAGCCATGGCCGCTTTCTCCCGGGATCTGGGGCTGCTTCTGGACGAGGTCTGCGACCTGGCTGAGATTCGGCAATGCATCGTATTCACCCAGGAAGCCGATCACCGGCTTGCCGGTGCCCCAGGTGGCGATAAACGCGTCAGGCATCCCGGCGATCTCCCGCTGGATCTCAAATCCAGCCTCCGATAACGCATCAATCAGTGCCTGCGCCGAGATGGGCAGATGGAACCGGTTTTCCGGGTTGTCCCAGATCAGATCGCTGAGCTGGGTGAACCGGTCTAAATTGTTATCTAAGTACTGTACTGCAGTTTCTTTCATTGTCATGGCTGCCTCCTAGGGATGATTGCATGAGATGGGATCTCTTTGATTTATTGAGCTTTCTGACCTTCTGACCTTCTGACGTTTGGCCATTTGAACTTATGACCTTTTGACCTTTTGACGTTTGACCTTTGTTATATCAGGCCTGAGCTTTCCTCCTGTAGTTGAACCAGGCCAAGCCGACGGACAGGAGCATGACGCCGATGAGGACGTAGCTCTGTACTTTGCCGAACTGAGCCGGCCCGATGACCAGGTAGGCAAGGAGTGCCAGCGCCAGAGGGAAGAGAGAAAGCTTGGGCTTGCGCACAAGATTTGGGATGGCAATGGCTCCCAGGATGGCTGGGGTGATGTTGTCAAAGCCGGGCTTGAGCACCGGGGCCTGGAGGATGGGGAGTATGAAGCTGCCCAGGACGAACATGCCCAGAAACAGAATGACGGTGTTTACAACAGAGGAGACGCCTACAGCCAGGAGTGCGATGGCCTCCCCTTCCCGGCTGCCTTGTTCGACTTCGGCGATCTTCATGCCGGAGATGGCGCAGGGCAGTTTCATGTTGAGAATGTTGCCGGTGATGCTGCCTAAGTAGATGCCGCCGGCTCCCAGGACGGGATAGTAGGAAATATTCTCCACAACGGCCATGGGCAGGAACATGGCAATGAGGCTGGAGCTGGCAAACAGGATCTCGGAGACTTTGATGTCCAGTTTGAAGTAGATCTGAATTCCCAGGGGAACGGCAATCATGAAGGCCAGGGCGATGATGCTGGTGATCCGGCCTAGCCGGTTGATGGAACGATCATAATCCATGGATGACTGATTGAAGTCTTTCGATGTCATGAGTAACCTCCTTTAGGCCAGATTGCTGAACAGGATCGCTGCTCCCATGCCTACTATGAGGGCAATGGGCAGGGAGAAATCCTTGATCAGGCTGATTTTTGTTGTTTTGCTGAGCTGTTCAGCTGCCAGGACCGCCAGTCCGGAGACAAGGAAGGTCACCATGGCAGTCGGCTTGGCGGTGTTGGCAATGTAGGGAATGGACAGTACGGCCAGCATGCCGGCAAAGAGTGCCGCTGAAAAAATCGGCATGAAATTGCTTTGCCTGGATTTGGCTTTCTTGGTCATGGCATCGAGCTTGCCCATAAAGAAGATATTGAAGACAATGCCCCAGATGATCCCAAGGGTCATGACCCATAGGACGATTCCAAAGATGGTCGGAGTCAGGCCTGGATCGGAAATGTCTTTCAGTCCCATATTGACGACCGCTACATTGGCAGCCATGCTTTCATAGACTGCAGAGCCAACCACTGACAGTCTCAGCCAGGGGAAGTACTTGCCCAAGGGTATGGCCAGGGCAAACATCATGACCAGGATCGGGAGTGAAGGAACGATGGAAAAAATAGCGCTGTTGGTAATGACTTTTTTCACGACGGGTTTCTCGATTCCCAGTTCATCGGCTCGCTTAAGCGCTTTCCGGATAAACAGCAGGGATTGCAGCACGACCACAAGGATGGTGAGCGCAACCAGGACAAACATGATGTTTGAATTGGCCAGTTCTAAATACTTCATCTTTTGTTGCTCCTCTTTTGATTGAATAACGGATGCGCCTGGGCATCCCCAAAAGTACCTATATAATCATAACGGAAAAGCAAAAGAAAGAAAATCAGTTTTTTGTATTATTTTCACCAAATAGCACGAATATTTCTCATTATAGTTATCAACCTCATAACGAAACGATTGTTCCATTGCAAATCAAATCGATTTCATGGATAAGCATTTCTTTCACTATTGCCCCTATTTCAATCATCAGCTTAAAGAACAAGCCCGCCGGGGATCGTCCTTAATTCGGACGTTCCCCGGCGGGCTCACTGTTGCATGACGTTACAGTCACGCGGTTTACTTTGCTATGTTTGATTGGTTTGAATGGGTATGAATGGTTATCTGGCTTTTGGCTGGCTGCCAGGCCGCAGCCGGAGAATGGTGTCTACTTGGCTTTGTTGGCCAGAGCTTCTACGTTTTCTTTCAGGGCTTCATCTCTCAGGCGGGCATCGGGATCAAAGCCGTTTTCGAGGAGGAAGGACCGGATGCCGGAGGTCGCGTCAAGCAGCTTGGATACGCTCTTTTCCTGAGCCAGGGTGTCAATGAACATGGCCATGTAGGTGGAGAGGTCTGCCTGGGAGAACCATTCAGCAGCTTTGATTTCTTCCGGTACGAAGTTGAGGTTGGTGGAGAAGACTTTATCGATGATGCCCTGTTCGTATTTTTCATCGAACTTGCCGCGGCCTTCGGTAAAGAAGGCGAAGGTGGAGGCAACGAAGATTTTCTTCGCTCCGCGGACGCGCAGTTCAGCGGCTACGTCGAAGACGGATCCGCCGGAGGCGATCATGTCATCCACAATCAGGACGTTCATGCCCTTGATGTCGCGGCCGATGTACTCGTGCTGTACAATGGGGTTCTTGCCGTTGACAATGCGGGAATGATCGCGCCGCTTGTAGAAGAGACCGATATCGAGTCCCAGTACGTTGGCGTAGTAGATGGCACGGTCCATGGCACCGGTGTCGGGTGAGATGACCACGAGTTTTTCCTTGGGGTCAAACAGCCAGTTTTCGGTGGTAAGGAAGTGCTTTAAGATATCCAGGGTCGGATAGATGTTGAGGAAGGATACCAGGGGGATCGCGTTCTGGATCGTGGGATCATGTGCGTCGAAGGTGACGATTTCGTCAACTCCCAGCTTTTCCAGATCCTGAAGCGCCATGGCGCAGTCCAGGGATTCTCTGGCTTTTTTCTTGTGCTGGCGTGAAGCGTACAGCAGCGGCATAACAACAGTTACTTTGTTGGCCCGGCCGTTCATGGCGGACAGCACGCGCTTGATGTCCTGCAGGTGCTCATCGGGTCCCATGTTAACTTCTTTGCCGTACATCTTGTAGGTTACGCCATAATTTGAGACGTCTGCCAATATGTAGATGTTCTTTCCGCGAACGGTCTGCGACAGGCGGATCTTCCCTTCTCCATTCTGAAAACGGGTCTGTTCCACGGGAATCAGGTAGCTTGTGACTTCCTCTCCATTACGGTCGAAGTTTTCTCCTCTGGCCCTGCGGCTTTCAACGATGGTCTTGTCCACCAGCTTTGCAATATCGGTGCAGCTGTTGAGTGCGATGATCCCGAGATCTGAGTTGGGATTTCTAAATTGATCAGACATTCATTTACTCCTTTGCGTTTTACTCCTCATCTATTCTAAATCGAAACGATGAAAATTCCAACAATGATTTCGGCCAATTCTGCAATAAACCCAAGGTTATCTCCGACCAGGCCGTTTATTTTCTGCCGGCAGATTCCATTGAACAGCAAGGTAACCAGAATAACGGTCAGGATTCCGAGTCCGGCGCGAACCGGGAGGTGGAAGGCAAACCCGATGGCCAGGGGCACCAGGACGTTGGTCAGGAGTGCCAGCGGCATAATGTTGGCAATCAGGAGATTGGCGGAGGAGTTTTCCTTGGCTCGTATCCCCACATAGGCTAACAGGACCAGGGCAAACTTTCCGGTGGCGGCCAGCAGCGGCAGGAAATAGATCTGATTGGCATCAATCAGCTGATACAGAATGTAGCTCTTCATGGCGAGGTTCAGGAAGATCCCGGCGGTACCGTAGGATCCCATGGTGGGATCCTTCATGATTTCCAGGATGCGTTCCCGGCTCCGGCCGGAGAAGAGTCCGTCCAGGGTGTCGGCAAAGCCATCCAAATGAAAGGCTCCGGTCAGGATCAGATAGAGCGTCAGGGTGAGCAGTGCATTGAGCAGCGATGGAACCCGGAGGTAGCGCAGTCCCTGGGACCAGGCCAGGGGGATCAGGGCGACAAAGGCAGCGTGCAGGGATGACAGGCACATGGCCTGTCGGACATTCGTTGGGGAGTAATCCAGATTCCGTTTCACCGGAATGCGGGTAAAATACTGGGTTAACAGCAGGATCCAGTGCATTACTCCACCCTGCCCTTCAGTGCCAGCGGCAGTCCCGACACCATGAAGCAGACGGTGTCGGCTTCTCTGGCGATGTACTGATTGACAAAACCGGCAAAGTCCACGAAGATCCGGCCGAGCTTATACTCTGAGATTAGCCCCATGCCAACTTCATTGCTGACGAGGATCAGGGACTTGTTGTACTGTCGGGCAGCAGTCAGGAGTTTTTCAAACTCCGCCTGCACCCCGGCGTACAGCTGATCCACTTCCCCCGGGGTCAACTCCTCCGGGTTGTTGGATCCGTAGAACAGGAGGTTGGAGATCATGTTCGTGACGCAGTCCAGCAGGACATACGAGTGCGGGGTCTGGCTCAGCACCGCATCCAGGTCCCGGTAGCCCTCATGGGTCGTCCAGAGCGCGTTTCGGGACTCCATGTGATGTTTGATCCGTTCTTCCATCTCAGCGTCCGTACGGACGGCAGTGGCGATATAGAGCACCTCGTCGGATCCGGTCAATAATTTTTCAGCATAGGATGATTTCCCGGAGCGTGCTCCTCCGGTGATCAGGATAATTTGTGACATGTCAGCTCCTATCATGTAGTGGCAAGAAACCACTTATTCTAAAAAGGTATAATTTCAGTTCTTGCAGCATCTGTCAAAACAAGTCATACCGCGCAGGCAGAATCCGTCAGGGACAAATAAAAGTTGTTCCCTGTCTATCAATAAATATAACATGGATAAAATGGGAAGCGGCAGAAGAATTGAAAACAATTCTTCTGCCGCCCAACAATCTGTCGAAATTTCATCGCCCTTAGGAGCCAAATACTTTCATCAGCTCGATCGGATTATAGATGGCATCCATGACCAGTCGGTCTGTGATGTACCGTGCCCGGATCATGGCGCAGTTGTTGAAGTAGACGCTGTGGAACACATCCAGATTATCCATGTTGATGTAGGAATATATGCTGCGCATCACGCCGCCATGGGTTACGATCATGATCTTCTTCTGGGTGTCTTTTTCTTTGGCAATGAGTTCTTCAATGAAGTGCTTCACCCGGTTGTACATCTCCAGGTGGCTCTCCCCACGATTCGGTTTATAGTTATTGAAATCAGCGTTCCACTCATCAAACGCCTGAGGGTACTTGGCTGAGATGTCCTGGAAGGTCAGGCACTCAAAATCTCCCATGTTCTGCTCGTTGATGCGGCCGTCGATTTTGGCCGAAGCAGGATGAAACCCCATGAGTTCCAATGTTTCGTGGGTTCGGGTACGCTCTGAGATAAAGATCTCATCTGGCTGATAGTTCAATTTATTGATGAAAATCCCGGCGGCTTTGGCCTGTTCCCTGCCTTTTTCGGTGATGGGCGAGTCCGTAAACCCATAATAGAAATTCTTCGAGTTGGCGACGGTCTGGCCATGCCGGATAATAAACAGTTCCATAAAAATAACCTCCTGCGCTGTACCAATATTATATCAGCTGCAGGAGGTCCATATTTAAGCACTTTGTTAATTCAGGACAAGCAATTCGTTAATCTTCCGCGTGGTAATGCACCCGGAAGAACTCCGAGATCTTAATCAGGGTACCGGTCAATATACGAGCTTCCTCTTCATTCAGCTCACTCAGAATCTGGGAAATCATCTCTTCATGATAGGCCTCATGAAGATCATAAGCTTCCTTCCCCTTTTCCGTCAGGTGAACCCGAACCACCCGGCGGTCTTCTTCGCCTCGGTTTCGTTCCACATACCCCTTGGATAACAGCCGGTTGATGGAAGTCGTCAGCGTACCCACCGTGATGTTCAGCTTATCCGCCACATCGGTCATCTTCATGGACTCTCCAACCCCAATGGCATCGATGGTATGCATCTCACTCACGGTCAGATCCAGATCAGACTGTTCCCGAATCACCCGCTCTTCGATCCTCAGGATCTTATTAAACACATTCACGAATAAATGGTTAAGTACTTTCCGCTCTTCCATCAGTGCATTCTCCGTCCTTTGCTATGATACGTAATATCATAACATAAGAATAGTTATTTCAGTAATTAACATAATTTTAGTGTTAGCATATCCGGAGTGTTACAATCAAAATGAAATTGTGTCAGACTCTGTGACCAAATATATCTTTTTCGTAGCTCTTGTCATAGCCACATAATAATCTGTTGCACTTAATTGCTCATATTTTTTTTGAGATTCACTTAAATCAATAACAACACACTCAAACTCCAAACCCTTTGCCAAGACAGTTCTAGATGAAATTAACTTAAATTCCGTATACGCTTTCTGTAACCCAGGCACCGTCCGAATTTTCTGTGCTGAGTCGTAAATTTGCATATTATTTGTTTGAGCATATTTTAATGCCCGAAGCATTTCTCCAAATAATTCTTTCCGATAAATTTTAAATGCTGATGTTAGTTTAAACCAATTAAGTACATCTATCACTGATTGTATTGAGGGTTCTTCACACACTTTGGTAATCAGTTCACCAAACGTTATATGCTTTGTTATTCTATTAAAATTAGTGTCTCCACTTAAGAGATGTTTTCTGTAAGTTTCCAACTCGTTTACGTGGAAAGCGCATTTTTTAAGAAAATCAAATATAGTACAACTTACTTCAAATCTATTTCCCGAATCAAGTAAATTTGCTGTTGAAAACAATTCTTTCATTTCTTGAGATTCGTCATACTGAAACAGTCCGCCAGTTAGTTTGCATATTGTTTGCTGTTGTTTAGGCCATTTCGTAATATATAGAACTGAGTTATATTCTTTTAATTCCTTTCGTAAATAGGACAAAGTCCTATTAATGGGATGTATTCGAGATACGCTTTTACCATATGATTGAGTAGAAATCTTAACTTTGTCACCTTGCAAGGTCGGACTTAATGATTCACGCAGTCTAACCAAATACTGACCTAATTCAGGATTGCACTTTTCCCACCGCCAAGGATAGGTTTCAGGTTCGATAATATTAAACTCCATACTTTGCCATGATACAAGCGGTCCGACCCAATCAAATATAGCTTGAAGCGGATCACCAAGGACATATACCGGAAGGAAGTTATTCAGCCGTAACAAAATTGCATGCTGTTCCTGGATACAGTCTTGGTACTCATCTACAATCACTGAATGATATGAAGCCTTGAGGACACGTTGGATCCAACTATGATTTAAAATATTACATACACCCTTATATTGGAATGAGTAAAAATTGGGATCTGTAATATCGACAGTTGTGATGTCTGCATTCACAGGATATGCCGAGCATAGTTTCATGCAATAACTCGCTATAGTATAAATCGTGTACTTATCTTTTGATATACCACGTTTGAATAAGCGTTTTTTCAAAGCATGTATGCCCGCGTTTGTATGCGTTAACAACAATTGTTTTCCTGGAGATGCTTCTACCAAATCCACAATCATTTCTGTTTTGCCATGACCTGCCGGAGCAATGATCGCTGCATTATGCTTTGATAGTATTTGATTTAGATCCCTTTCATTCATTGGGCACTTACCCAATCTTGGATCCCTTCAATAATTTGGACTAATCGAGAATCCTTGCTAACATCATTGTAATGACTGAAAATTATATCACCGACTTGCTCTCCCAACCCAATTCTTTTAAACCATTCAGATTTTTTATGCTTGGCAACTTTACCCAATGTTTTCCTTTCTTCATGGCTAATGTGCTCTGTAATAACTACTGATTCAGCATCACCATCAAAAAATATAGATATTGGTGCTAAGCAATCCTTCAACTTACTCTTTACGTGGTCAAAACTCTTCGTATCAATAACTAGTTCAATTAATTCGTTAATGCATGAAATGCTGACATCAGAGAAAATTTGTTCCTCAATAGCATTTCCTGCCTCCCATTCAAATATCGGGATCCTGTTACCTTTAGCTTTAGAATACTGTTCTTTATTATCTGCGCAGTCGGAATCCTTCAAAATACATACATCATAACCACATTTTTTTAGGAGGTTTGCAAGATTAAAAAATTTGTCACCACCGCCTCCATAGGCTGCAGTTGCTCCATGATATGAAAACCGTGTTCCCATTGACAATGCATATTGCTTGTCAATAGCCCGAATAAAGCCTACCTCTGTTTTCCCTTCACATACAATTAACCGTTTACAAAAAGGCGGAAGGGTCAGTCCGAATTAAACTGCTTATAGAGTCATTTGTACCAGAGTCTTCGGTTTTTAATGAATGTAATTTAACTTCACCATTATGTGATTCAATGACCATCAATTCTCCAACATTGCATTCAGTTACAACGTTTTGAGAATGAGTTGTCATAATGATTTGACCATTACTTTGATGAACTTTTCTAAACTCATTAATTAATCCACAAATTCTATAAGGTTCAAGCCCTGTTTCTATTTCGTCAATGAGCAGCATTGAATTCCCATCGTACAAATTAATGTTCATGCCCATGGATAAAAGTCTTCGACTTCCCAATCCCCTTAATACAAAGGGAACTTCACCGTCAAATACACCTGCCATTGTAGAAGAACTACCATTTTGCATTAATATCTTGTTAGAGACATCTCCCGAAAAGGAAACCCCATACTGTTTTCCTATAGAAATCAATGTTTCAGATGTAGAGTCCAATTCTTTTAGATTAGCTTTGCTAATGGCTTCCCGCATTGCTTTTGTATACGCACTATGAAGAGTATCTTTGGAATCAGTATATTTTTTTAAAATGGAATTCCTTCCCCAAACAAAATCTTTCTCATAGTCATAGCCAACAATTCCACAACTTAAAGTCTGCCGCTCTTTGGGTGATATATATTTGGGTTCTAATCTGTTTGAAATCACCTCCCACTTTGGTTCCAACGAAGCGTCAATGGTTAATCTAATTGTTATAACAAAGGTTTTATCATCAACAGGCTCATCATTATCCTCGCCTTTATATACTGCTTCAGCATCCCGAAGATACAACCCAAATTTATCATCTGAAAGAAGGTTGTCAGGAATTTCTGCTATCGAAGCCTCTATTACAATAGGTTCGCTCGTGTTTGATTTATAAAAATCTGTATCAGTAGCAGTTAAATTCCATGTTGGCCACATAGCCCATTCAATTGCTTTTAAAACCGTTGATTTGCAACTATCTCCGGAACCAATGATACAAATAAGTCGCTGATCTAGGGGAAACCATAACTTCCCACTATTGATACCACGGAAATGAGAGATGCTTAATGATGTAATCCGCATTAAATAAAACCTCCACGCTATTTTCACTGCTTATTAGTAATGAAATCCATTATTGACTTCCCCATCATTTGCAGTTTATGTTTCAACTCCTCAAAGGACTTCATTACTTGGCTCAAGATTCTTTTTCTACAGAATCAAGACGAAATCTTCATCACGATTGTACTCTAATCACTATGGGTTTTGATAATTAGAATATTAACCATACATATCTGATTCACTAAGCTTATAAATCCCGTGAGATAGTCGTCATTTCAACTTCTAAGGACCAGCGCGTAACATGTTGAAACTCATATCACTTATGGGTTAATTGTTCTTTTCAAATCTCCAGGCATCTCGAACCATGTCTTCGATGCCGAGTTCCGCCTTCCAGCCAAGTTCTGTTTCCGCTTTGGCTGCATCAGCAAAGCAGGTTGCGATGTCGCCAGGGCGTCGACCGACAATCTCGTAAGGAACATCGACTCCGTTGACTTTCATGAAGGCATTGACCAGTTCCAGGACGGAGGTGCCGTTGCCGGTTCCGATGTTGTATACTCTGGTACCCTTCGTCAGGTTCTCGATAGCTTTCACATGGGCTTTTGCCAGATCCACGACATGGATGTAGTCCCTGACGCCGGTTCCGTCTACTGTATCGTAGTCATTTCCGAATACGCTGAGTTTCTTCAGCTGCCCCTTGGCAACCTTTGTTACAAAGGGCATCAGGTTATTGGGGATTCCATTGGGATCTTCTCCAATCAGACCGCTTTCATGAGCTCCCACCGGATTGAAGTATCTCAGCAGTACCACTGCAAATCCATCATTTGCTTTCACGGTATCTGTCAGGATCCGTTCGCTCATGGCTTTCGTTTCGCCATAGGGATTGGTTGTTTTCTTGAGTTCCATTTCTTCTTTCAATGGGGATGGCTGATCTCCGTACACGGTCGCGGAGGAACTGAAGACGAATTTCTGAACTCCGTACTTGACGCACAGCTTGCTTAAAACCATGGTTGAAACCAGGTTGTTGTAGTAATACTCGATGGGTTTGGAAACAGACTCTCCGACCGCTTTGAGTCCGGCGAAGTGGATGACGCCGTCGATCGGATGATTTTGAAAGATCGGTTCGAGCTTTGCTTCGTCCGTTACATCGATCTGATAAAAATCGGGTCTCACGCCAGTGATGGCAGCCAACTTGTCCAATACTTCAATTTTGGAATTAACCAGGTTATCGACAATGATGACTTCATGATGGTTCTTCAGCAGTTCGATGACGGTATGACTGCCAATAAAACCTAATCCGCCGGTCACTAAGATTTTCATATGTAGGGGGCACCTCGCTATCATTTATTTTATTGAAGGAGTTTGATATTGCCTATTGCGGGCTGAGGAAGAACCGGTTCAGCTCTTCGGTGATTCTTCGTTCAATCTCTACCGCCTCATCACTGGTCTTTGCCGATACACTGATGTAGGTCTTCAGCTTTGGCTCAGTACCGGAAGGACGGACTACCACCGAACAGTTGCCCTCCATGAGATATTTCAGGACATCGGACTTGGGTAAGCCATCCAGGCCTTTGCTGTAATCCAGAACGGTGTGGATTTTCTTCCCGCCGAATCCAGAGATCTGTTGAACTGCTCCTACTTCATTGTGGAACGTCCTCATAATGTCCTGCATTCTGGCAAAACCGGCAGAACCCTCAAAATCGTAGGAATGGAGTGTATTCAGGCAATAGCCATACTGGTCAAACAGCTCGTTCAGTTTATCCAGCAGGGAAATTCCCTGGGTAGCATAATAGCTGAACATTTCACAGATCATATACGCACCGTTTACTGCATCCTTGTCGCGGACATAGCTTCCGGAAAGGTAGCCGTAGCTTTCTTCAAAGCCGAAGATATAGCTGTCTTCTTTGCCATCCCGTTCCAGATAGCCAATCTGCTCGCCAATAAACTTAAAGCCCGTGAGCACATTGATGATGCGGACACCATAGGACTCGGCGATGCGATCTGCCAGATCCATGGTAACGATGGTTTTAACCATGACCGGATCCACCGGCATTTTGCCGTGCTTGGAGCGCTGGGCGCAAATATAGTCCAGCAGCAGGATGCCGACCTCATTCCCGGAAATGAGCTCATACTCACCGGATGGATTCTTGACAGCAATTCCGACCCGATCGCAGTCCGGATCCGTGGCCAGGAGCAGATCTGCATTGTACTGTTTGGCATACTCCATGCCCAGCGCCATGGCTTCCTTGATTTCCGGATTCGGAAATGGACAGGTCGGGAATGTTCCATCCGGCAGGCGCTGTTCTTCTACCAGAGTAATATTGTCATACCCCATTTCTTTCAGGGTTCTGGTTACGGGAAGATAGCCAGTGCCATTCAGTGGTGAATAGACGATGGCGACATTCTTATTGACCTTCTCGCCAAAGAGCACGGACTGATTCTTGACTTCTTGGATATATGCCGTCAGTACCTCATCCGAGATATACGTGATCCTGCCTGAAGCCACAGCTTCATCAAAATCTACTTTCTGGACGTCTTGGAAGAGATCCACTCCTTCAATTTCCGCCAGGATCTCAGCGGCTGCTTCTGTGGTGATCTGACAGCCATCCGCTCCGTAGACCTTGTATCCATTATAGATGGATGGATTATGAGAGGCCGTAATCATGACTCCCGCAGATGTCTTCAGATACCGGGTTGCAAAGGAAATGGTGGGTACTGGACTCAGGCGTGGCCAAAGATGAACCTGGACTCCGTTGGCTGCCAACACCGCTGCAGCAGTCTGGGCAAATTCATCGGATTTTATCCGGGAATCAAAACCAATGGCAACGGACGCGGATTCACCGTAACTGCGAACCAGATAGTTCGCTAACCCTTGCGTCGCTTTGGCCACGGTGTACACATTCATGCGGTTGATTCCCGCGCCAATCTTGCCGCGCAGTCCTCCGGTTCCAAAAGCCAGATTGCGATAGAACGCATCCTCAATTTGTGCCTCGTTCATTTTCTTTAGTTCATTGAGCAGGTCCGGTTCCTGAATGGTCTGAACCCATCGCTTATATTCTTCCATGTATGGCATGCTAATTTCCTCAAATATTCTAGAGTCTAATGGTTCTGCATTTACCTTGTACGAATTAATCGCAATAGTGATGTCTATACGGTTCCCTGTTCTGCTCCCTTTACTGTTCTCTTTGCTGTACCTTTGGCCCCTCGTTCAAGCTATACGCCCAGCATTCGAGCTGCTCTCAAAATGCCGTGAGCAGAACTGTTGCACCAGATTTCATTCTTCATGACCATGTCAACTGCCTGTTCCAGCGGAACCAGCAGTACATCCATTTCTTCCGTGGCATCCAGGGTCTGTTCACTGACTTTCCGGCAATTCGTTGCAAGATAGAGGTGCAGGTAATTGGTAAGCTTCGCTGAGCTTTCGATGGTGGCTCCAAGGTACTGCCACTCATCGGAAGCGTAGCCGGTTTCTTCCAGTAATTCTCGCCTGGCTGCGGAGAGTCCATCCGTTTCATTTTCTTCCACAATGCCGGCCGGAATTTCGATCAGATCCCGGTCGGAGCAATACCGATACTCTGTCTTCAGGATGAGGTTGCCTTCAGGGTCGATGGCAACGACAGCCGCGGCATCATGAATGGTGATGGCATAGAAGTCGTCTATGGCTGACCCGTTTGCCAGGCGAACAGAGTCTTTTTGGACTTTGACCCATGGGGTGTTGATCAGCAGTTCTGATTTTTCTGTTTTCCAGGCTTTCAAGGCATTATCCTCTGACATCCAGGAACTGAGCCTGTCCATGTATGTGTAAGACAACGGAATCCGCGGGTACAAAGATGCAATCTCCTTTGTAGAACGGGATGGACTGGCCGTCATAGTGGATCGTGCCGCAGCCGTTCACGCAGAGGAGCACCCGGTAGGATACTTCATCGGCGCTGTAATGGACGACCTGGCGTCGTTCCGTATTGACGATCATGCGGTGTACTTCAAAATACTTGCAGCGACAGAGGAGTTCTGATGCGCTGCCCTGCTTGTATTTTAAGACTCGCAGCGGCTGCTTCGGTTCGGCACTGCTTTTCAGGTTGGCAACCTGCATGGCTTTGTCGATGTGCAGCTCGCGCAGGTTGCCATGTCGGTCTTCCCGGTTGTAATCATACAGTCGATAGGTCAGATTGGAGTTTTCCTGAATTTCTGCCACCAGGGCTCCGGCACCGATCCCATGGATCGTGCCGGACTCCACAAAGAAAACATCATGTTTCTTTATGGGGACCTGCTGCAGATACCGGGTCAGGGTCCCCTCGGTGATTGCGGTCCGCACCATTTGTTCGGAGCAGTCTCTGGAGAGGCCGTAGGTCAGCCTGGCATCGCGGGTGGCATCTAATACGTACCACATTTCGGTTTTACCGAGCTGACCATTCTCGTGCTCTCTGGCATACTCATCGGTTGGATGAACCTGAATCGAGAGGTCTTTCTTTGCATCTATGAATTTGATGAGAATGGGCAGCTCGGTCTTCCCGGCATTGCGGGTCCCGAGGTATTCCGGATTCTCACGGATCACGTCTTTCAGTTCTCTGCCATCGTGCTGGCCGCCCACTACATAGCTGGGGCCGTCAGGATGGGTGGAGCATTCCCAGGTTTCGGCCAGAGGGTTCATGTCGATATTCTTTTCAAACTCTGTATTCAGTCGCTGACCGCCCCAGAGGGTTTCTCGCCCCGAGGGTCTCAATAACAAAGGTTTCTTCAAATTCCCCTCACTTTCTGCACTGGTTTGTCTTACTTAGCACTCCAGTTCAAACTTCTGCTTATCCTGTACGGAGATGCCTTCCCCTAACTGCACTTCGATGAGCTTCAGCTCGGTGTCGGCAAAAATGGTATGACGGCAGCCGGCGGCCATGGTGACCACATCGCCGGCACTGACGGTCTGCTCAAATCCATCAACTATGGTTCTACCGGTTCCGGCACTGACGACCCAGACTTCGTCACGGTTCTTGTGGCTGTGGTAGTTCATGGAGTTTCCGGCGTTCAGTGTGACTTTGATCGTTAACGCATTGTCCTCGACATCCATGACCCGGAAGCTTCCCCAGGACTTTTCGGCAAACATCAGCTGCTGCTCGAATTTGTCCACAAAGGGTTTGATATAGGAGCTCTGTTCTTTGTCCGATACCAAGATGCCTTCCGGAGAGACTGAAATCACCACATTCTGAAGGCCCATGGCCAGAACCGGTACATCCATCTCATTGACGATATGTACACCTGAGCAGGTCTCATTGATGACTCCATGGCCGATCACGGATTCCTCCATGGCTTCGGTCAGGGTATTCCAGGTTCCCAGGTCTTTCCACTGTCCCGCAAACCGCTGCACCTGGATTTTGTCTTCTTTTTCCACGACGGCATAATCGAAGGAGATTTTGTTCAGGGTATCATAGTGACCATACAGATCATGGTAGTCGGTAAAATCGATGAGTTCATGCGCCTTGTTCAGGACATATTTCAGCTTATAGGCAAAGACGCCGCCGTTCCACAGTGCTCCCTGGGCAATGTACTCTTCTGCGACATCAGCCGTCGGTTTTTCTTTAAAGGTTCTGACGGTGGCAGTATGATCTCCGCTTTCGGGGATGATGTAACCGTACTTTTCGGAGGGATAGGTCGGCTCAATGCCCATTAATACGAGATTGGCCTCACCTTTATCGGCCTGATCGGCCAGGCCTCTGAGGGCTTCAAAATAATCATCCTCAACATAGGGATCCACCGGGCAGACTACCACGGATTCTTCCGGATCCACTTGTAAGACATCGACCAGATAAGCCGTTGCCAGGGCGATGGCCGGGAAGGTATCCCGTCGGCAGGGTTCCACTGATATGCCAACTTCATCGCTGAGCTGATTGGCAATGGAGGACACCTGGGTTTTGGAAGTGGCAATGGTCACGGTTGCCGTGGGATCTACCTGTTTAATCTGGCGGTAGACCCGCTGGACCATGGACTCATAGGTGCCGTCTTCCCGCTTGAAAATTTTGATGAACTGCTTGCTTCTGATGTCATTGGACAGCGGCCACAGGCGTTTGCCGGAGCCGCCGGATAACAATACGATATTCATGTTGTGTTCTACCTCTCCGCGCGCATGGGGTTATTGAGGAAATCCGCATAGCTGTGTCGGATTCCTTCTTCCAGTTCCGTCCGATAGGTCCAGCCAAGATTGGTGGCTTTGGTGACATCCAGGAGTTTCCGGGGTGTCCCGTTGGGTTTAGTAGTGTCCCATTTAATCTCACCGGTATAGCCGACAACTTTGGCAACCAGTTCAGTCAGGTCCCGTATGCTCAGTTCCTTGCCGGTGCCGGCATTCACCGTCTCATCCCCGCTGTAGTTGTTCATGAGGAACACACAGAGATTCGCCAGGTCATCCACGTACAGGAACTCGCGCAGGGGCGAGCCATCGCCCCAGCAGGTTACTTCTGCCCTGCCTTCTTCTTTCGCCTCATGGAACCGGCGAATCAGAGCCGGCAGCACGTGGGAATGGGTGGGGTGATAATTGTCATTGGGTCCATACAGATTGGTGGGCATGAGCGAAATGAAGTCTGTGCCGTACTGCCGGTTCAGGAACTCGCAGTATTTCAGTCCGGAGATTTTGGCCAGGGCATACGCCTCATTGCTCTTCTCCAGCTCACTGGTCAGCAGACAGTCTTCCTTCATCGGCTGGGGAGCCAGCCGCGGATAGATACAGGAAGAACCGAGGAATTCCAGTTTCTTGCAGCCGTTCTTCCAGGCTGCATGGATGACGTTCATTTCCATCATCATATTGACCCACATGAAATCGGCCAGGGCATTCTGGTTTGCCATGATGCCGCCGACTTTGGCGGCTGCCAAGAAAACGTACTCCGGCTTTTCTTCTTCAAAGAACTGTTCCACATCTGCCTGTCTGGTCAGATCCAGTTCCTGGTGGGTCCGGGTAATTATATTGTGGTAGCCTTGCCGGTTCAGTTCGCGAACGATCGCGGAACCTACCATTCCGCGATGTCCGGCTACATAGATCTTTGCGTCTTTATCCATCATGATGTATTACCTTCAATCTCAAATTACTCCGTGCATATTACACGGGCAGTTACTGTGCCCTCTTCATTGCTTTTTCCTGCTTTGCCAGCTCACGATCGTGCTTGGCCATAATCTCTACGAGTTCCGCATAGGAGGTCTTCTGTGGATTCCAGCCAAGAACGGTCTTCGCCTTGGTGGGATCGCCCCAGAGATTGTCGACATCGGTGGGTCGGAACCACTGCGGGTTTACGCATACCAGCATCTTGCCGGTTTCGGCATCATACCCCTTCTCTTCCAGTCCGGCCCCTTCCCAGCGAACGGTGATGCCGTTGGCGGCAAATGCCTTCTCGGTAAAGTCCCGAACGGTATGCTGCTCACCGGTAGCCACAACGAAGTCTTCCGGTGTGTCGTGCTGGAGCATGAGCCACATGCACTCGACATAGTCTTTGGCATATCCCCAGTCGCGCAGGGAATCCATGTTGCCCAGTTCCAGATGCTCCTGCAGGCCCTCGGCGATGCGCCCAGCCGCCAGTGTAATTTTCCGGGTCACGAAGTTCTCTCCGCGACGCTCTGATTCATGATTAAAGAGGATCCCATTTACCGCGAACATGCCATAGGCTTCCCGGTACTCTTTCACAATCCAGAAGCCATACTGCTTGGCTACGGCATACGGACTGTAGGGATGGAACGGTGTGGTTTCTCTCTGCGGGATTTCTTCTACCTTGCCATACAGCTCTGAGGTGGAGGCCTGGTACACTTTGGTCTTCTTCGTCAGATCCAGGATCCGGCAGGCTTCGAGAATCCGGAGAACGCCCAGGGCGTCGACATCACCGGAGTATTCCGGAGCGTCAAAGGAAACCTGTACATGAGACTGAGCCGCCAGATTGTAAATCTCATCCGGCTGTACCACGCTGATGATCCGGATCAGGGAACTGCTGTCGCACAGATCCCCGTCATGCAGTTTGATCCTGCCCATTAAATGATCAATTCGGGCTGTGTTGGAGATGGACGCTCTTCGAATAATCCCATGAACCTCATATCCTTTTTCCAGCAGGAACTCTGCAAGATAGGAGCCGTCCTGGCCTGTAATACCTGTAATTAGTGCTTTCTTCATGATCTTCCTCAACTTTCTCTTGTATTATCGTTTTTTTAAAATTAATCCCATAGTTATTATTCTACCTGATCCAGTTTTTTATCAAAGGGTTTATCTTGCCTCGGATTAGCATTATATTGACTTTTTCAGTATAATTATAAAAAGCGTAAAAATAATCGGAGATAAAAATCCTATGGATACTTCCACCTTTCACGGCAACCTGATCACAACAAACCGAATCCTCTATACCCCTTCCGTCTTTGCCAAGGCGAACCTGATCCATCTTCAGGAAATTGGCGAATTACAGGCACAAATGCCTCATACCAGCAAAAGAGAAAACCTCTCCTCCTACCTGTTTTTCATCGTCATGAATGGCTCAGGAATTCTGGAGTATAATAACGAAGCTTATCCATTATCTAACGGCGACTGCGTATTTATCGATTGTCAAAAGCCCTATTCCCACCGTTCTTCCGAAAATCTTTGGACGTTAAAATGGGCCCATTTCTATGGGCCCAACATGAACGGTATTTATGAAAAGTATGCCGTACGGGGCGGTCGCCCCTGCTTTCACCCCAGCAGTATCGAACCCTACACACACATCCTGCAGCAGCTGCACGAGCTGGCAGCTTCCTCCGACTATATCAAAGACATGCGAATCTTCGAAAAGCTCACAGCACTTCTGACGCTGCTCATGGAGCAAAGCTGGAATCCAGAGATAGCAATCCATAAGGATTCCAAAAAGCTGAACCTGCAGAAAATTAAAGAATATCTGGATCAGCACTATCCCGAACGCATCACCCTGGATACCCTCGCCGAAGAATTCTATATCAACAAATTTTACCTCACCCGAATATTTAAGAATCAGTTCGGAATCTCCATCAACAATTACCTTCTCCAGGTACGGATCACCCATGCGAAGCAATTGCTCCGATTCACAGACCTGCCCATCGAAGCAATCGCACATGACTGTGGAATGTCTGATGCGAATTATTTCTCCAGGATATTCAAAAAGATTGAAGGACTTTCCCCTGGGGATTTTCGTAAGATTTGGTAGTGCTAGTCATTTAAAATTATATCCTTAACTTCCTGATATTTTCCCACTAAAGATCGAATTGATCGATTTATTCTGCATCCGGATCCCGATTGATGTAGTCCAGAATCTCTTCAAAGGAGCGCTTGCTCTTTGCGATCGCCTCCATTAATTCCCGGTCTCTCATTGCCTGTCTCTTTTGGAGCAGTTCCTTCAGTAGAGCCGCTTCCGCGTCATATTTGGCCTTGGCTTTGGCCAGGGCAGCCTCGGATTGCCTTATTTTCTCATCAATCAGGATCTTGGGTCCTCTTGGCATTATAGTTCTCCTCTCAACCGTTCATTGATTTGATTTGCCTTGGTCTTTATGTTTGCCACATCCAGTCTGACGGCCTTCAGGATTGCTTTCTGCGTGGCTGTCACCGCGTGGCTTAGGCGATAGTTGCCATCTCCCATCCTCGTCATCTCAATCTTTTCCAGTTCCCGCAGCGCGGCTGGAACCGTCATGTAATTGGCTTTACGGTCGTTGTTTACCATCTCCGCTTTCAGTAGAGTGTACAGACGGCTTCGAATGATTGTGGCAACGAACTCAATAAAGATTTTAGCCGATACTGATTCGTTGGAGTGGACCCGAAGACTCTTGTTGCCCAGATAGGACTTGCTTCCACGGAATAACTTTTCCGATACATCACGCACCTTATACAAGGTGATCGCTTCCTCGGCGGTCATCTTTTTTGAGGTCACAATGACGAAATATCCGCAAAGCTTCAGCTCGCGTTCAATCACGGCTTCCTTCTCTTTATGGGCGAGGAAGGTCCCATCCTGATCATAGAAGACCTCAAAATATTGATTGTAGCTCTCCGGCACACTCATCACTTTCCCCTGATAAGGAGCCATGAGAGCAGCCATGCGCTCGACCTTTGCTTTCAATGCAGAGCGTTCCCAGGTTTGCTTTTCATCGCTGTGAAACAGATGGAAATAGCGGTCGTTTCGATCGGACTCATAGAGCTTATGCCGGACGGTAATGCCCGATACATCATAGGCTTTCACCCTACGATTCCAACTCTCTTCGAAGCTCCCCCGATGAGTCATGATCAGTTCATTAACCAGCTTGGCTCTCCCCTTGAGCATCGTGACGAAGTCATAGCCATATTGATCCATGTACTCAATATTCTGGCGACTGAAGTAGCCACGGTCAAGAATAAATCCGATTTTGCGATAACCGTAGGCATAGGTGAGTATTCCAATCAAGTAGTGCACCCTTTCCGATGAATTAGTGCAAGGCTTCCGGTCAAGCAGTGCAGTGTTTCCGACGTCAGAGCACTCGCTCTATAATTGATTCGTGCACCTATCGTGCAACTATCAATTAGGAGGTCGATAATTATGGTGAATTATCGAGAAATCATCCGACTGAAATGTCTAGAGTACAGCAACATGAGTGTTGCCAGCAGCTGCGGAAGCTCCCGAAACACGGTGGCAGAGGTATGGATGCTAGCCCAGGAGAAGGATCTTAGTTGGCCGATCCCTGATGCTCTGACAAACAAAGATCTACAGCAGATCCTCTACCCAGATCGAAGGGCAATTGAAAGTCGGAGGTTGCCCGATTATGAATACATCTACAAGGAGCTGGCTAAGCCGGGCGTGACCCTGTCCCTGCTCTGGGCTGAGTACTGTGCCCATTGCAATGCAGAAAAGGCGATCCCTTATCAGCACTCTCATTTCAATGAAAAGTATCGTAAGCGCATTGTAGAAGACATCTTTTAACTTCCACCCACGCGCGAGAAGATGATTACCATAAGTGTGAGTATACAGCACAAAGCACCTGAACTTTTAATTGTTCAGGTGCTTTGAATTCTCTTGACGATATACTACTTTGACATGATCCGGGATCTTATCAGACCAAGGGAGGACTTCAGCCAGCTTTTCGGGGGTCTGTTTGTTCTGACTCAGTTCATCGATCAGGTATTTCAGATACTCATAGGGATGCAAGTCATTGGCCAGTGCAGTTTCGACAATGCTGTAGATGACTTCACTGGCTTCAGCGCCAGCCACGCTGTCACTGAACAGCCAGACTTTACGCCCCATCACAAACTTCTTGATCCCGCGTTCGGCTCGATTGTTCGTCATTTCCAGTCTGCCGTCTTCCAGGTAGGCCATCAGGTACTTCCACTGATTAAGGCTATAGGCGATTGCCCTGCCAAGGGCAGACCTAGGCGTTACTTCACCCTGAGTCTTAACAAGCCATGCCTTCAGCGCCTCAAGCTTCGGTTTACTCTGCTTCAGGCGTGCTTCATATCGTTCTTCAGGGGTCATATTCTTGAACTTTCGCTCCAGTTCGGAAAGCTCCTCAAAGAACATGAATCCTTCCAAGGTCTTGCTATGCAGGTTCTTCGCGGAAGGCCCCAGGCTTTTTATGGTATCCACAAACATCCGTCGTGCGTGGGCATGACAGCCGACATTGGTCACCCCAGGGATCCGGTGGTATGCCTGGTATCCATCACTGTGGAGATAACCACTGAACCCTTCAAGGAAGGTCAGGGGATATTCCGCTGCTCGGCCCGACTGATATTCATAGAGCCGAATCTGTTTGGATTCCAGATGTCCACTGGGATAATGCCACATATAGGACGTCTGCTGAGGGCGGCGGCCTTTCTCCTTCAACACCTGGACTTTGGTTTCGTCTTATGTAGAGTCTTATGTTATGTAGAGCCGTGCATTCAAATCTAGTAATTTCAGTTGTTTGTTATACTCTGGCTCTACATAATATTTAGATATTATTTTTGAGCCAATCGAGCAGCTCATCCTTTTCATTGTCAGAATAGGGCTGAATGGAATCATCCAACTGAGACGCCGCTTCAATAATGTACTTCCGCTTTAGTTCTGGGTTGCATTTAGCATATATTTCAGTAGTTGTAACTGATGAGTGGCCAAGAAAATCTCTTATATAAATTAGATTCACTCCGCTTTCCAACAAGTGCATAGCTTTCGAATGTCGAATAACATGCGGATGTATCGACTTAATTAATATAGTCGGATCAACCTGTCTAGCTGATGTTAGATGCTTCTTAAGTATATATGCTACTCCAGAGCGAGAAAGAGGCTTGTTGGAACGGTTTCTAAAGAGCGTTTGGTCTGGCTTGGTGATTTTGTGACGTTCTACATACTGCAGTATGATATCGGTGGCGTTAGAGCTTATTGGGATTACCCTGGTCTTCCTCCCTTTCCCTGTAAGTGTTACAGTGTTAGGCTTCCTGAAAGAGATGTCTCCAAGACACACGTCAATCAGTTCCTGCACACGGCATCCCGTCTCATACAGGAAAGATAGGATAGCCAAGTCCCTGATCCCTTCAGACGTACCAAAATTCGGCTGCTTCAAGATAGACGCGATGGTATCTGTTGGCAGATAATCAACTATAGCAGACGGTGCGCGTTTGATACGTAACTGCAAGATAGATTGACAACCTTTGCTGTTTTCCGGTGCTCTTCGGATTACATAGTTGCAGAAGGCTTTTAAGGCAGCAAGACGCTGGTTGCGGGTGCTAACGCTACAGTGTCTCTCGCTTTCCAACCAGTCGAGGAATTTGCTGACATTCTCAGCGTTGAAGGCAACTATGTCCAAGTTCCTGGGCTTGCATTCTCGGCAGTCTTCAAGATACTTAATATAAAGGACCAATGTATCTCGATATGACTTTAACGTGTTTTCAGAGAGCCCAGCCTCACTCACTAAGTATTGGCAGAAAAAATCCGTTATTATACCTCCCATTAGTTTTTTCATAGCTTGCCGACCTTCGGGAAAATGAGATCGGCATCTTCCTCCCCGTATTGCAGGACATCAAGAAAGTACTGCTTTGTCAGTCGTAAGTAGATTTCTGTCGATTCGATGCCCTTGTGTCCGACATAAGTACTTAGTGCCGGCAGAGAGCAATAGGGATCCATCCCCTTCGTCACCATCTGCTCCAATGCATGGACACAAAATGTGTGGCGAAGGTCATGGATTCTAGGGGCCGAGCCACTCATGAGCGGCCCAATCCCAGCCTTATTCAGTAGCTTTCTAAAGGTCTTCCGTATAGTAACGTCAGAATAACGCTCGCCACGAAGAGCAGGAAAAAAATAAGGGTTGGTCTCGCGTTGAACTCTACTATCATAGTAAAAAAGGTATTTATTTAGAGAATCAGACATGGGAACCAAGCGAGAAACGTTATTCTTTCCATTACGGATGGTAATCACACCATTGTGTAGATCCACGTCATTGCATAACAGGGTTAAGGCTTCCCCAACGCGCAACCCACAGCCGTACAACAAGCGGATTACAGCAGGATAGATAAAAGGTGTGTTTATAAACTTGTTTCTATTGGGACCGATTCTGTCAGCAAAATAAAGGATTGATTCAATCTCGTCCTTGGTGAATATATATGGGGTGAAATCTTTCGGAGTTTTTACCAATTCTCTGGGTAAAACATAGGCATCCGAGCCTTGGAGTTTCATGTAGAGCCCGAACTGCCTTATCAATGACTGCTTAGAATGGATAGTTCTTGGGCGCTCCATGCCAGATCCTAACACGTAAGAATGGACAACTTCTGGTGTCAGCACAAAATTCGGAGTAACTGTTGAATTAGTATGAATATATTCAAGCATTGAATTTAAAAAAGCCTGGTAATTATAAGAACACTTGAATCCCAAGGAACGCTTATATGTGACATACGCCACAGCAATGTCTCGTACACGTTCCGAGAAGAGAAAGTCACCATATTGTTTCATAAGGCACCTCCAAAGCAATCTGTTTCAACGTATCCAAGTCGATATTCAGATAAATCCGGGTCGTGTTGAGGTTGGAGTGGCCTAGAACATCCCTAATAACATACATTGGTGTGTTATTATTCATCAGATTGCTTGCTAGGGAATGACGAAGGGCGTGGGGACCATGTTTCCGTTCCGATAAATCAATATTTCCTTTTTTAAAATATTTGGATACGAAAATATGGATGCAAGTATTGCTAAATGGTGCAAATCCATTCTTGGTTCCGACGAAGACATTTGTGCAAGTGCATGAGGGGCGCGCATTCTTGAGGTAATCTATAAGTGCAAAGCGCACACTTTCAGGCAAGGGAAGCTGCAGGAAGGCTTTTGTTTTATATTGTATAAATTCGATAGTGCCACGTTCCCAATACAAATCTGTCAGTTTCAGGTGACAGATATCGCTAGATCGCAATCCCAATTCCGAGGCGAGGAGGATTATTGCCAAATCCCTCTTGCCCGACTTCGTTTTCCGGTTGACTGCCGAGATAACTTGTTTGACTTCTTCTACTGAATAGAAAGACAGTATCCTTTCGCGTTTATTCGAAAAGATAACAGGAAATAGCTCATTTCCAGAATATAAGGTGATACCTTTTTGATAAAGGTAGTTGAAGAAATGTCTAAATATGAAAAGACGGCCGCTGATGGTGAGATTGGACAGATAGCTAATCTGGTCGATGTGGTTTGAGACGTGCTTTTGAAGACAATCGGAAAACCTGTATACCCTATTGTCACCCAGATAGTTAATGAGCTGAGTTAAGGCTAATCGTTTCCCATTGACTGTTAGTTCGGAAAGGTTTGAGAATTCCTCTAAATGTAAGTATTCGTTTAAGATAGTTGCATAGCATTGGTACTGAAGTACTGTTTTGGGCATGATGCACCTCCTTTGTACAAGAGAATGCAATAAAAATTATGTAGAGTCAAACTCAATTAAACTGATACTTACCAGTCATAATAAGCTCAACTCTACATAACATAAGACTCTACATAAGACGAATTATGCGAAGCTTCGCATAACTCGTCCGCGTGAAGTATGTCGCTTTGGACCAACTCCTGGTGCAGCAGATCATAGACGCCCCGCAGGTAGAGTTCTGCTCCGGTTATGATCCATCGAGACAAGTTCGCTCTGGAAATTTGGATCCCCGTGTTGAGCAGCATGGTCTCCAGCTGATAGATCGTTGTTCGCTCCCAGTATTTCTTGGCCATGACATAGGCCATAAGGGATGCTGAAACATAGCTCCCGGGAATGACCGGCAGCCGCTTGGGCGCTTGAACGATGGGATTGAGAACTCCCTCCTGACTGCACGGGGGACAGACATAGGAATAGGTGATATATTTCTTTTTGATGATCTGGGCCGGAATAACTTCGATTTCTGTTCGCTCAGAGCTGGTCATCTGCTTCAGCTGACCATGGCAGGAGGGGCAGAACTTGTCTTTTTCTGGCAGCTCTTCGATGACTTCCACTACGGGCAGGTGGTCGAAACAGCGCTTGGATCCACCAACTTCTCCCTTGATCCGACGGGCATGGCCCTTCTTGGGTTCCTCAAGCTCCTGAGCTTCTTCCTCGATGATTGCTTCGGCTTCGTTGAAGATACCAAATGGTTCATCATTAAGTAAGCTCATCTGGCCTGCTTGTTCTTGCTTGAGCCGTTCGCTGGAAGCGCCAAACTTCTGACTGGATCCCAAGCGAAGGAGTGCTCGCATCTGTTCGATGGTCTCTTTGAGCTCTTCATTCTCCAGTTGCAGGATTTCCCACTGATTGATGATTTCTGCCTTGCTGAACCCTTCAAGTTTAGCCTTATTAAGTTGGTTTTTTTGAGTGTTCATGCGCTTTTCCATAAGTATATTATACTTGAATCGAGCCAACAAAAAAAGCCCTGAGAACGCTGAAAAACAGCATTTCTAGGGTCGATTCTATATGACTTTTCGTGCTAAAACCTCGGAAAATCCATCTCTTTGATTGATATTCAGGCCATTCATTAACCAATCGTATTGCTCTCTTGAGATGCTCATAACCGGCAGGGTGGACTGTGGCCATTTGAACTTGCCCGATTCCAAACGCTTATACGCTAACCAAAATCCGTTAAAATCCCACTCAATGATTTTGATTTTATTATGCTGCTTGTTACAGAACATAACCTTAACTTCCTGAAATTTTCCCACTAAAGATCGAATTGACCGAATTAATCTGCATCCGGATCCCGATTGATGTAGTCCAGAATCTCTTCAAAGGAGCGCTTGCTCTTTGCGATCGCCTCCATTAATTCCCGGTCTCTCATTGCCTGTCTCTTCTGGAGAAGTTCCTTCAGAACAGCGGCTTCCGCGTCGTATCTAGCCTTGGCCTTGGCCAGGGCGGCTTCGGATTGCTTTATTTTCTCATCGATCAGGATCTTGGGTCCTCTTGCCATTAGAGCTCTCCTTTTAATCGTTCATTGATTTGGTTTGCCTTGTTCTTTATGTTTACCGCATCCAGTCTGAAGGCTTTCAGGATTGCTTTCTGCGTGGCTGTCACCGCGTGACTTAAGCGATAGTTGCCATCTCCCATCCTCGTCATCTCGATCTTTTCCAGTTCCCGTAGTGCGGCTGGAACAGTCATGTAATTGGCTTTCCGGTCGTTGTTTACCATCTCCGCTTTCAGCAGGGTGTACATGCGGCTTCGAATGATCGTGGCAACAAACTCAATGAAGATTTTAGCCGTTGCGGATTCGTTGGAGTGCACTCGAAGACTCTTGTTGCCCAGATAGGACTTGCTTCCACGGAACAACTTTTCCGATACATCACGCCCCTTATACAAGGTGATCGCTTCTTCGGCGGTCATCTTTTTTGAGGTCACAATGACGAAATATCCGCATAGTTTCAATTCGCGCTCAATGACGTCTTCCTTCTCCTTCAGGGCAAGAAAGGTCCCATCCTTGTCATAGAAGACCTCAAAATATTGGTTGTAGCTATCCGGCACATTCATCACTTTCCCCTGATACGGAGCCATGAGGGCAGCCATTCGCTCCACCTTCATCTTCAACGCAGATCGTTCCCAGGTTTGCTTTTCATCACTGTGAAAGAGATGGAAATAGCGGTCGTTTTGATCCGACTCATAGAGCTTATGCCGAACGGTAATGCCTGATACATCATAGGCTTTTACCCGACGATTCCAGCTCTCTTCGAAGCTCCCCCGGTGGGTCATAATCAGTTCATTGACCAGCTTGGCTCTCCCCTTGAGCATCATGACAAAGTCATAGCCATATTGATCCATGTACTCAATATTCTGGCGACTGAAGTAACCCCGGTCAAGAATAAATCCGATTTTGCGATAACCATAGGCATAGGCTCGATCAAGCATATACTGCAGTTGGGAGACATCTACAATGCTGCCGGGATATTCCTCATAAAATAGCGGCACCAGGTTGCTGGTGTCATAGGCAATCGCATAATTGAAGATGGGACAGCCCAGATCCACTTTCGGGTGTCCGAACTCCACTAGCTCAAGATCTCCGGCCTGGCAATTCTTATTTGTGGAGTCATACGAAATATAGATTTTCTCTCGATGGTCTCTGGCTGCATTCCAGTCGTTCAAGAACCCCATACTTTGCTCATCAGTCATCTGGCTTAGGAAGTCGGAGATTTTGGAATCACTGTACATATGCATTTTTTCTGAGAACAGGGGATGGTTATAGGCATAGTCAGGATAATATTGCGAGGCGTTGTTTTCACAGATGATCGAGTAGATCGCCAGGTCCAAAAACAAGCCCAGATCAGGAGAGTTAAAGTACCGGGCCAGCAGCTCAGGCAGTTTGTAGGCTTCAACAATCTGCTGCAGGACAATGAAAGCCCCAACTTTAAGGGTATAGCTTCGACGAACTGTACCCTTTTCGACCGGAAGTTCAACTTCGGGAAAATACTTCAAAAAATTCTCGTTGGGCACCATTCGCTCTGGATTGACCGGATCCTGTTTGCCGATGGTGACTCGTTTGGGAATGGTATACTTGCGCTCCGGATAATAGATCCGCTCGTATTCGAAGTCGATATAGACCGCATTTTTCTTTTTCTGATGAGTTATTTTCCCTGGAATATCAGGTACATCAACGACACAATCAAGATACATTTCGGGTACTTCCTTTAGTGCTATTTAATACTAAATATTGTATAACAAAAGTCCCATGAATGCAACCCTTAAAGACTGTATTCATGGGCTTTGAGCGCATTTTATTGACGATGAAATCTTTTTAGTGGTATTAATTCAGGAAGTTAAGGTTGCCAGCGCCAATTTGTTGAATTGTATTCGTGCAAAACGAACGAAAGAATTCTGCATGGGATAAGTGCGCCCAAAATTGGGGGTTAGCCCACAAAACGGGCAGAAATCGCACTAAAATCCAGCATTTTTTTGCACCCATGAGCAAAAAAACAACATAATGACCGAACTGGGAAACGTTAACCTCAAATAATCAGTGTTTCCCTAGAAAAAAGTGTCTCATCGTATCTCGTAGTAATCCTTGTACCATTCTGCAAACCTTCTAAGCCCTTCACGAATACCGATACTGGGTTTAAATCCAAAGTCACGTTCCAATGGTTCACTATCCGCATAAGTCACAGATACGTCACCTGCTTGCATTCCCACAAGTTTTTTTAGTGATTCGAAGTCGAAGCCATTAGGCAACACTTCTGCTCGGATCAATTCTTCCTTTAGTATAGTTATATAATTCAGTAGGTTCTCTGGAGTTCCTCCGCCAATATTGTATACAGCATATGGAGGTATTTGAAGTCCATCTTCTCCCATCTTACTCTCCGGTGCTCCTTGCATAACTCGAATTACACCTTCAACAATATCATCGATATACGTAAAATCACGTTTACAATTACCGTAATTAAAAATCTGAATAGTTTCACCTTTCAGTAGTTTTTGTGTAGTTTCAAAATAGAACATATCTGGTCTTCCTGCAGGGCCATATACGGTAAAAAAACGGAGTCCTGTGGAAGGAATATTGAAGAGAGTTGAGTATGCATGAGCTAACAGTTCATTGCTTTTCTTTGTCGCAGCATAAAGGGATACAGGAGTATCTACTTTATCATCTGTGCTGAATGGAACCTTCTTGTTATGACCATAAACACTGGAGCTTGATGCATACACAAGATGTTCAATCGGATAATGACGGCAAGCTTCCAAGATATTATAGAAACCGATTAAGTTGCTCTCAATGTAAACATCCGGATGTTCGATAGAATAACGAACTCCTGCCTGAGCAGCAAGATTAACTACCACATCAATATTAAATTTTGAAAACAAATTATTAATTAGAGCTTTATTAGAAAGATTTCCTCTAACAAAGGTAAAATTTCCGGCCGTGAAACCATTTTCCACATCGTCTATCCTTTCTCCTGCTGCCGATAAAGAGATATCTCTAAGTCTATGAACTTTCAAGGCTACCGCATAATAGTCATTTAAACTATCCAATCCGATAATCCTGACAGAAGGAAATCGGGTCAGTAGCTCCCTTGACAGATATGCTCCGATAAATCCCGCAGCACCAGTGACTAGCACTGTTTTATTTGCTAAATCGATTTTCTGCATAGTGTGCTCCTTCTATTAATCTCTTCTAAAAATGTCTCTTGTATAAACCTTATTACTTACGTCATTCAAGCAACTATCATATCTATTTGCAATGATAGCCTGAGAAATAGTTTTGAAATCCTTTAGATCACCGATAACGCGGCTACCGAAGAATGTTGATCCTGCAGGTAAAGTCGGTTCATAAATAACTACCGTTGCACCTTTTGCCTTAATGCGCTTCATGACACCCTGTATGGAACTCTGACGAAAGTTATCACTGTTACTCTTCATAGTTAAGCGATATACGCCAATGACTACCTCCCTCTCTCTACTCATTTCCCAACGACTATTTGCCTCATAAGCACCGGCAATTTCAAGCACACGATCGGCTATGAAATCCTTTCTTGTTCTATTACTATCGACAATCGCAGTCATCATATTCTGAGGAACGTTACCGAAGTTCGCCAATAATTGTTTGGTATCTTTCGGAAGACAATATCCACCATAACCGAAAGATGGATTGTTGTAATGAGTACCGATGCGAGGATCCAAACACACGCCATTAATAATCTGACTTGTGTTTAGTCCTTTACTTTCTGCGTAGGTATCCAATTCATTGAAGTAAGATACACGGAGAGCAAGATATGTATTTGCAAATAGCTTGACAGCCTCAGCCTCAGTAAAACCCATATATAAGGTATCAATGTCTTCTTTAATCGCTCCTTGTTGAAGGAGAGTTGCAAAGGTGTGTGCACTGGTTTCATTTGACTTATCACAAGCCACGATGATACGGCTCGGATAGAGATTGTCGTAAAGAGCTTTAGATTCTCGTAGAAACTCTGGACTGAAAATAATGTTGCATGTATTGTACTTCTCGCGTACATGTGCAGTATATCCAACAGGGATAGTAGATTTGATCACCATGATTGCTTTCTGATTGTTCTTTAAAACCATCTCTATTACATTTTCAACAGCGGAGCAATCAAAGAAGTTATTTTTGCTGTCATAGTTAGTAGGTGTTGCAATAACCACATAGTCTGCATTTCTATAAGCAGTTGCGGCATCTAAAGTAGCGGTCAAATCAAGTTTTTTTTCTGCCAGATAATTCTCAATATACTCGTCCTGTATAGGGCTCTTTCTTTTGTTTATCATCTCGACTCTCTCAGGAATGATGTCCACAGCTGTTACATTGTTGTGTTGAGCTAATAGAATCGCTATCGAAAGACCAACGTAACCAGTACCCGCTACAGCTATATTATATCTTCTCTCAGGCGTAGTCCTTACTTTTTCTCCTACTACCTCTTCAATCAGATCAATGTATTCAAACTCAAGTACTTCTCCAATAACTTCGATCTGATCGATGGATGGGACGTACTCCCCGTTTTCAATTCGACCGATTAATGAACGACTAATACCCGTCTTTTCAGCAAGTTCCTCCTGTGTTATTTTTTTTTCTTCCCTTCTGTTTTTCACGATGTTATTCAATTTGTTTAAAGATATTTTTTTCATTAGGCTTTTCTCCATTATTTAACGTTTCGTTGTAATACTAACTATGCAATCACTCAAATTAATATTCTCCCATTATCATTTTACCCACTTGTAATCTTTTTAGTAACAACGATATTCTTAGGCTCAAAAGTAGTGATATAAAGAAACTAATTGATACATATACAAAGTCAGGCAAAAATTCCAGATCGAAAATTTGCATAGTCAAGTAGATAATCTGCTGGTGAAACAGAAATACACCCATGCTATTAATTGATAAAACCTTTATCAATCTATATTTTTCATTTTTCTCCATATTAAACATTCGTAATAATCCAATAATGCCAATATGCCCAAAAGACTAATAAATGGTAAAATAAAAACCGTTTTTTATATTTAATCCTCAATAAATATATCCGTTTGCTGCGCCCATATATCTGATCAAAAAACAATTGGATTTATATGTTTTATGAACCACTCGACTTTTCTTCTATATTCAAACCCAAAGAAAAAGTAAATAATAAACTGCAGAGCTGCTTCAAGCTTAAAAACTCCAAGCGGAATCCTTTATTTAATGACAACTGAACTCCAATAAAATAGTAATAATTAAATCCATCTAACAATTTCCGGAAAATTTCAACAAGAAGTCACTTCCCCAAAAGAAGAAGCAAAATACGATGAACAACAAAGGTAAGTACCACAATTGTCCAGGCTGAATTGCGAGTCCAAAATCTCTCAGAACCATGATTGTAGAGAGATCATATACGAAACACTTGGCGGGTATTACCCACAAAACAGATACTAATACATAATGGACTAAGAGTCTAAATATTCTCTTTTTAATATCTTCTTTAACGTACGATAATCTCCCTTCACATATCGAATAATATACAAAAGATACCCACTTGCGAACATAAATACCTGTATATGTAATGTGTTGAGAAAAAAAGCTATTAAGAAATACATTGTATTAGTTCTAGTACCTTCATACCCGCCCCAGAAATTTCCGGAAACGGTTAGACATGAATGATATAAAACAACAGCCATCATCATTATTGTTTTGTCATGCAAATTTGATCAAGTTCTCTATTCAAGGTTGATAAATTTTTCGTCAAGACAATATACCTTCTGTACCTTGTTCACTAATTTTCTTTGCTGGAATTCCACCAATTGAGATTCCTACTTGTTCAAAACTACGGTTTACGACTGCGTTAGCTCCAATAGCAATGTTATCCGAAATTTTTATTGCACCAAACAATTTAGCTCCTGGGGCAAAGTAAACATTGTTACCTATTTGTGGAGCAGCATTAAATGCTCTTGCATCTGCACCTATATTAACACCCACATGAATTCTGCAATTTTCACCCAAATGGGCGTGTGGACTAATTATAATTGGTCCTATATGGGCAATACACAAACCTTTATCCACCGTATTGATAGGGATAGAGAATCCGCAAACTGCGCCAAGTTTAGATCTACGCCATCGATACCAGCCTCCAACCAATTTTCTGATCAACCCATACTGGCAATTAGAATAATACTCGCATTTTCGCAAAAGTATCTCATATCTCCAAATGTAATCATTAATTGAAGGGAAGTTAGATTTCCTGCCTAACGCAATTTTATCTGCAGCCATATACTCTAATAAATCTGATTTTGTCTTAATCATATGTACACCTTAGATTACTACTCTTTAGTCGTTTTAAACAAGTTTTTATTAGTTTAAACATCATTTCCTTTTTGAAAATAATATTGATAATAAGTGACCCAATAAACCAAACACTAATCACTTTCAATGCAAGTACTGTCCAATTGAGCGCATTAATTATAGGCATTTCGAATCGAGATGAAAAGTAAAAGCAGGGTATTATAATCAGTCCATCCAAACATATTTGGATGGCAAAATTCTTAAATGGCCATTTAATCATATTTTTACTATTGAATACAGCCATCCAAATCGTTTGGTATATCATCGCAACCAATGTGCCAATAGTTACACCTATCAAGCCGTAATTTTCTACCATAATGATAGATATCCCAACATTTAATATTGTCGCAACAATAAAGCAAACTTGTGTTTCTTTATACATGCCTGTTGCCTTTATCATAATATTATACGGTAAACGATAACAATGGAAAGCATGTGCGAGTACAAGCAACCCACCAAACAAGGGTTGAACATAATTTACATCTGAAATATGTAATGTGAATACTTGAACAAATGGCACTATAAGTGATGCCGTGCAACCAAATCCAAATGTAACAATTGTATGTAGCATCCATTCTATCCATTTAAATGTTTCCATCAGCTCACTCAACTCTCTTTTTGCCCACAATTCACCTAATAAGGACTCAATACCAAACGTCATAGAAAGGAATATTTTTTTAACTCCACTCAAGACAAGAAAATAAATGGAATATATAGACACTTGGGATAATGTTGTCATTACCGTCAATACTATTATGTCAGTTTGATCGAGAACTACCGAACATATATGCTGCGCAATTCCGTTCCACTTTTGCTCAATTGGCTCCTCATTATAAACTGCTTTTCGATTAATTTTATAATGCTTATTTACATACCACCTTAGTGCAAGCGGTCGTGCAAGATAAATAAGTGATGTTGAAAGTTTTACTATATGTATGGGTATTTCGTACTTAATAAGAATTATACTGGCCAAAGTATTGATTATTAATGTAATTATCAGCGCATTATTCTGAACATAGCCCCGTTGATCAGCAAGCAATAACAGACGATCAACAACCCCAAAATAATACTGAGCAAATGAGCTTATGCTTATAGATAAAATTAATAAACCATTATAAAAATAAGAATAATTTTGTTTTGCAATTAATGGATATACTAAAATCAATACAATAACATATACAAATAACATTAGGCCAATTCTTTTAAAAAATTTTCCCGCGGAAGTTATTATTTTGCTAATTGTATCATTATCTTGTTCAGCGAGTGGTTTGTAAAGTGCTGACATTACCACCGCTCCAACGCCCAACTCAAGTACAGAAATAAACGCTAAAAACTCTGTTATAGAGTTTATTAATCCGTTAAGCTCAGATCCATATTGCTGTAATATTAGTCGTGGTAAAACAAAACCGCAAATAATCGCGCATACTTGAAATACAAGTGATGAAATTGTGTTCCATGCGAATTTTTTTGTTTTCATATATTATCCTGTTATGAGTCTATACAAAGAATATCTGCTATTCTCTTACATGCATGACCATCCCCATAAGGATTATCCCCATGGGCCATTTTTGCATATTCCTCTTCATTATCCAATAGCTTTGTAAACCATTCATAGATCATTTCTTCACTGGTTCCTACAAGTTTTAATGTTCCAGCATCTATTCCTTCCGGTCTTTCTGTAGTATCTCTCATAACCAAAACCGGTTTTCCAAAAGAAGGACATTCTTCCTGAATTCCACCAGAGTCCGTAAGGCACAGATAGCATCTCGCTTCAAAGTTATGACAATCAACCACTTCAATTGGTTCAATAATATGAATCTGTTGGCAATCACCAAGTTCTTCCTCTGCAGCTTTTCTTACCACCGGGTTCATATGAATGGGATAAATCGCCTTAACATCAGGGTGTTCATCTAGAACTCGTCTGATAGCACGGAACATATTATGCATCGGCTGACCAAGGTTTTCCCGTCTATGAGCAGTAATAAAAATCATTCTATTGTCGCCTACCCAATCCAATTCTGGATGTTGATAATTCTCAACAACAGTATGTTGCATTGCATCAATTACCGTGTTACCCGTTACATAGATGGAATTCGGATTTTTTCCTTCTTCTAAAAGATTCTTCCTTCCAAGCTCCGTTGGGGCGAAGTTGTACTTACTTATAATTCCAACAGCCTGACGGTTAAACTCTTCCGGATATGGGGAATAAATATTATATGTCCGAAGCCCTGCTTCTACATGTCCCACAGGTATCTTTAAGTAAAAACACGCAAGTGCAGTAGCAAAAGCTGAGGATGTATCACCATGAACAAGACAAACATCCGGTCTTACATCTTCAAGTACTTCCTTGATTCTCTCTAATATATTAACTGTAACATCAAATAAAGTCTGTTTGTCTTTCATAATAGAAAGATCATAATCAGGAATAACATGGAATGTATCAAGAACTTGATCAAGCATTTGACGATGTTGGCCAGTAACACATACGATAGTTTCTATTGAAGATCTTTTCTTTAACTCTTTTACGATCGGGCACATTTTAATTGCTTCGGGTCTTGTTCCAAAAACCAGCATAACTTTTTTCATGTTATTACCTCTTATTCACAAAAATTCTCAAGTCTATTTTTTACTACTTTCGCGGGATTTCCGACTGCAACAGAGTAAGGAGAAATATCTTTTGTAACTACTGCACCAGCTCCAACAACTGAATGCTTACCAACCCTAACACCTGGTAAAATTGTCACACGACTCCCAATCCAAACACCATCCTCTATGATTACTGGTTGTTCTTTGGAATTTCCTTGATACTTGATTGGGATATCCACTCTGTCAGTTTTATGATTAACAGTCCAAATTTGACACTCCGGTCCCATTATGACGTTATTTCCTATAATACATTTACCTTTTATCTCAGCTTTGTAGCCAATGTCTGAGTTATTTCCCAACTCACATCGCATTGAAAAGGTAGATTTATTATATATATTAACATTATATCCGCATTTTTCTAACATTAGTCTCCCGCATAGCTCGCGTAGTTTTTTTGCGAATATTCCAAACATTTGAAACTTGCAATGAGCCGCCGGCAAATGACGAGCGATACCATAAAAGAGAATATAGCCTACTAGTTTTTTTCCTTTTTTCATTTCATACATCCTATTACTCACCTACTCTTAGAAGTCATCATCGAAATATTTCCTTTTGAATAATTTCTTTCTCTTTCCTCTTTCAAAATTCTTTGCATCGAAAATACTAGACCAAGAATTATGTAAAAATACATATCGTATATATATACAACTGCATATCCACTGATTAAAACTGAGATTACAAGAAGTAGGAAACCCCTTGACGTAATAATCAGGTCTTCAGGTAAATAACTTAATGCTGATGCATTACAATAAAAACACTTTGCGCATCTTAAAAGCATAGTGATAAAAATGCCAAAACCAATAATGCCTGTACATCCAAGTAATTCAAAATACATTGAATGGCTATAAACACCAATTCTACCTTCTATAGCACCAAACCCCGCACCAACAATAGGTGAATCTAAAAAATAATCAAATGCCAGACCCATTAAAATTTTTCTACCAGTATCACCTCCTTCTTCACCACCACTCAAAAACCTCTGAAATAATGTTGTAGTGAGGAAAACGTCAGCTAATAGATATATTGCAACTGTGACTGTGAGTACCATAGAGATGAAAAAAAGACCCCTGACTAAAGGTTTTTTTTTGTATTTAATATGAATGTAGGAAATAATGCCAGCCATCAGCAGAAAGGCTAGTATGAGAAATCCTCTTCTTGAGGCAGAATCTATTTGAGCTTTTGCACACAACAAGGTAGAAGTAATGATTATTGATTTTTTCCATAATGTAGCTTTTCCAGATCCAAATAGTACAACATTTGATACCACTGCTACCGCGAAATAGCTTGATTCAACGTTAACATTTAAATCTCCAAGTGCAATCGCTCCAGTACTTGTTATTTTCCCGTCAATAAGACTCCACAATGCAACTAGTGTAATAGCAACAGAGAGAATCCATAGAATCTTACGTAATTTATCAATTTTCCCATCCACATAAACATAAATACCAAACATAGGTATCAAATATTCAATAATATTAAAAACATATTTAGTTGTAAGGGAAGGAAATTTCCCAAACAATAAACTGTTCATTGATGATATAATTATAAAAAAAATAATTAACCATAAGGGATTATAGTAGTTAAATGATTTATGAAGATTCATGCATGAAAGTATTAAAATTAGTACTCCCAGCACTGGAAAAGCTAGTCTAATTTCTGAATATGCGTTTTGATACCAAAAAGCATAGATAAAAAAAAATGATAATAAAATATACAAAGTGGCTGATCCAATCTTGTGTTGCTTATTTGTACTACTCATTGTCGCCTCCTACGTCCCCACATTATCCAAACTTTTTTTCATCTGCCCAGTGCTAAACAATTACTTTCATTCATTTGGATAGTTATCTGTTGAGTAAGGGTGATTCACTTGGTGATCCCTTTCAACTGTCATGGTCAAGATTTAATAAATATAATACCTAGCAAAGTGACATCAATAAATATTTTCGATGTAATTTCGGAACATTAAATGATTTATACTTAATTAGATAGCGTAAGGTAGATTCTTATCCATCATAAGATCAGATTGAATGATTAAATTTTTTTCTAAAAAAAACAAACATATAAAATAAATTTTATTTTTTACTTTATATTTCGTTTTCCATAATATTTCATCTAAGATAATCATATTTAAATGGGAAATATATATTTTTTTATAGCATTTGCCCTGCGTTCTATTGTAAGTTCTTTAGCTTTATTTAAAGCTGCTTCTGACATGCGTAATCTAAGTTCCTTATTATTTTTCAAAAGCATTATTGCTTGATAAAGTTCATTTTTATTCTGTTCATTAATCCTTATTGAACATGAGTCATTTAATATTTCATCATTAAATGATTTGTTGGATGATATGACCGGTAACCCACAGGCCAAAGCTTCAATTATCGCATTACAACATCCTTCAGCTCTTGTAGGTAGAACAAATATATCAGCTGCATTCAAAAATGTAACTATTTTATTATGTTCAACCAGTCCTGAGTACAATAGATTTTTACACTTAGGCGGCTCTTCTCCATGGCCAACAAAAATAGAATAAACGTCTTTTGCACTGTCCAAAACACTAGTTAACTGCCTGATTCCTTTTCTTTCAATGAACCCACCCACAAAACTTACTATAAATGCATCTTCAGGCATACCCAATGTTTTTCTTGCATCTTTTTTATCCATAGGATAAAACGCTTCTGATCGATACCCATTTACAATGGTAATCATTTTTTCAGTTGGAGCAAGTTGCGCCTCTATTGTTTCAATTCTATTCTTTCCTGATGCACATACAACACCTGTTATTCTATTTAAATTTTCAGCAGTAATCATATAGTCATGAATTGTTAAATCGCACTCGCTTGCTTGTACGTAAATTGGCGTGGTTTTATCTTTTAATGCCATAGCAGTCATTAAACCTACATGCCAAAAATAGCAATAAATGGCATCTACAGGTCCTGCCATCTCAACACCCTTACGAATTCCTGTCATCATTATTGAATCTGCTAATTTCTGCAATAACTGACTTTTGGTATTGGAAAAGGTCATTATTTTAGGTCTAATAACTTTTATAATTTTGCCTTCCAGCGATTTATCAACTATTTTAATTGGCTTGTTACGCCTTCTTCGAACAATATTCTTTGTTACACTCTGGGGAGCAACCACTGCACATTCGATATCCTCTTTCGATAATGAATGAGCCAGTTGCTGCACAAATGTGAATAATGGTTCTCCTTCATATGGGTAGAACTCTGACACTATGCAAACTCTTTTCATTTCATACCCTCTTCAATCTAGAAAAAACTTGAATGCAATCTTCAAATGTCTTCATATCTGCCAATACTTTGTGAAGAAATTTCCTTCTACCTTTACTATATAGCTCAAAATCGAATAGTTTTATTTTCTCCTCTAGAACAAGATTTATTGTATAAAAATCTTCTTCAGAAATGGTCATACCTATATAGAACTCGTCAGCCCATTCTGCAATTGCTTCATTATGTTTCAGAACTATAAAAGGAATCCCTGCGATAACAGAATCATAAAGTTTATTCGGTAAGGCGTTTTTATTTATCTCCATTCTTCGACGAATTATATTCACAATGTCAGCACTTGTTCTATATATTTCTACAATATCACTTTTGTTATACGCTCCTTTGAAAGTAATATTATTACATTTATTTTCAAAAACATAATTTTTTAGATATCGCTTTTCTTCATTCTCCTTACCTATATAACTCAAATGGAATTTTTCTCTATTTAAAGCTTCCAATAGCTTTATATTAATGTTTGGTTCGGCAAGCATTCCCGCACTAACAATGCGACATGGCGACTGAAACCTACCTGAAGGAAGATCATCAATATATTTCATAATTTGATGAACATCTGCATTATGACATAGAATGTTAGTTCTTCCCGTCCATGCATTAAATTTCGGTGATGATACAATAACATTTTCAGCTGCCGAGCAAATTTTCTTGAAATAATTGGGAAAAAGTCTAATAAAAGGTGAGTCATCTCGAATATCCAGCAAAAATCTATATTTTTTTAAAAAAACTATCCCTAAAAAGAAACTTGGAGCAGCAGTTAGTACAATCAATTTTTCTAATTTGTTTTTACGAATGTACTTTTTGCACATTTTTGCAAATATCAAATATCCCCATAATTTCCGAACTTTTTCTGTGTCCTCAACTGTAAAATTTAGCGCCTCATCAACCTCCTCCTGCAATCCACCTTTATTCCAAGATATTGTAACGTATGGTACATTTAGTCTATTAAGCGTATTAATATAATTCATGTAATATGGCGCATATTTAATGTTTGTAGGAACCATTATTAATATCGGTTTGGTTTCATTCAACTTTTTCTCCCTCCTTTAATAAGGTTATAGTAGTTAATTGGTTTTCGTAACTGTAATTAACTGCCATAATATAAGCATCCAGTGTGAGTGTAGCCGCGGCTTCCTTTAAGGTTCTTACTCGTAAATGAGAGTAGCGCCTCAACTCTTGGGGCAGTTCACGAATGAGCTGGATGTTGAGACTTTAGGGTCTTCTCCGTCTGTCCAAGGAGGTTGTGAGCCGCCAGAGCGTGATGGTTCACCCTGTATATCTTGGTCAGAGATGTATTATATGTGCTATCTTGGCATTGACACCGGCAAGAACAACATAAGGCAGGCTTCATCAGGGAGGATGGCAACCATGTGGGCAAGTCTCTGCGCTTCACAAACACCCAGGAGGGCTTCGAAAAGCCCATTCAGCTGAATCAGGATCGTCTCCCGCAGGATGAAATCTTCTGCATTGGGATGGAAGCCACCGGCCAATACTGGCTGGCTAACGTGATCAATCCGATCCAATCCGACAGTCTTCGAAACTTCCACATCCGTCAACAGAAGACTGACGCGGTGAACTGCTACCTGGTGGCCGAAGTCATACGCTTTGGGACGGTCTATTAATTATTTTTAGAAATTAAGCCCAAAAGAACCCTACGTTTACCTTCATTTCCCTTCTCTTACCTCGTACTCATATATCTTTGCATCAATAATGTAACGATACATATATGCTTGGATATAACAGTAAATCTTTCCAGGTTTCCCATCCAAAAAACCCATCTGTCCATAATAGCGGTACCAATAATAGAGCCTTGCTCTAAAAAACTTAGGAAGTCTGTAGTAAACGCCATCTCTCAGTTTCTTGGTTTTCTCTGCTAATTCGTATAAGTAAGCCTGTTCATTAAGTTTTCTTCGACGTTCATAATAATCAAAAACTTCTCTTGTCGCGTAAGAATTATGTTTATCTATGTATGCGTTCAAGCTTTTGCAGTCATAGTGTAAACAATAGTTTTTTAAAATGATGGTTGTTCCTTGTTTCAGAACAATATGTTCACCCATGGCTCGATCTTCAAAATCGCCCATTCCATGTTTAAACACGGTAATCTTTTGCAAGTTTGAACCACCGTGCTTTAAAAAACGCCCAAGGAAATACAATGTATGATTCATTAAAAACCCATTAATATCATCATTATCGTGATTCCTCATTTCACTGATGATTTCCTCTGCAAGTTCTTTTGGTACTCTTTCATCAGCATCAATTCTATAAACCCACTTGGTTTCAATGCTAACATTATCCAATGCCCAATTAAACTGATCCGCATAATGCTTCCACTCATGATAGAAAATATCAGCACCAGCTGCTTTTGCGAGCTCTACAGTATTATCAGTACTTCCACTGTCAACTACAACAATACGATCAACCCATGCCTTGATTGTATCTATGCATGCAACAATATTTAATTCTTCATTTTTTGTTAATATAATTGCTGTAATATCATTCATTTTTTATATTACCCCACTACATATTTCACGAGTTCAAACGCCCATCTATAACACCAGTAAAATTTACTCATCCCATATTTCTGATAAATTCCATAAGTAATATCAACCCTCTTCTTAACTTCTTTCAGACTCTTCTTGGTGCTCATGCCACCATCGCCAAAGGCGAAATTACTGACAATCTTATCGATAGTGACGATTTTTCGCCCAGCCTGATGCACGGCGGTAATATAATCAAAGTCGTCATACATGCTTTCCAGTGCATAAGGGAACTCTAACAACGTTTCCTTCCGGCTGAACATTCCCGGATGGCACCAGCCAGCTGTGGTCCACAGCTTCCCGATCTTGGCGTGTTTGATCCAAGTCTTTTTTCCACACATCCTAATGCTTCCCCAGGCTACATTATACTTCTCTTTCACGTATAACTTCACCATGTTCTCGACAGCATCAGACTCGTACCAGTCGTCAGTGTTGATCTGTCCAATCAGTTCACCATGTGCCATTCTGGCACCCTTGTTGAGTGCATCATACATTCCCTTATCAGGTTCAGATATAATTTTAAGGCTACGACCTTTCTTCGCATCGAATAGATGTTGAAACTCTGAAACCACCTTTACAGTGTTATCTTTACTCACCCCATCAACGATGATGTACTCAATATTCTCATATGTCTGGTTCAATACCGACTCTATTGTCTTGGCGATAGTCTTCTCGCTATTGAACGCCACACTGATGATCGTAACAAGCATCATCTTTTTGTCTCCCTCGTCTATTCTCATGACTTGCCAATCTATTTTTTCTTTTCTAGCCAATCCTTTGACATATTTCCAAACACTTCTGCTTGGTTTATAGCGGACAATAATTTACTAAAGCATTTATATTCGCACATTTAATCAAACAAACATATTACTCTGAAGCGAAATTCTTTTTGGATACGTACTTACCACGATATTTAATATCAGAATTTGAACTAATTCCTTCAGTACTATCCTTATTCGTGAGAATCTTTATTGTAGCTAGAATAATTGTTAAATCTTCAAGAATACTCGGATTTGATATATACATTAAGTCCATCAGTAATTTATCGTAAAAAGTTGTATTGTACTTACCATAGACTTGAGCATAACCAGTGAGTCCTGCTTTTGTTTGCAACCTTAGTCCAAATTCAGGTACTGTTTTTTCTATGTTTGCCTGTATCTCAGGTCGTTCTGGTCGAGGACCAACTATGCTCATATCCCCTTTCAGAATATTAATTAGTTGGGGAAGCTCATCCAAACGACAGGCCCTGATTATTCTTCCAACTTTTGTAATACGAGGATCATTTTCTCCGGATGAAAGGACTGCGCCACAGTATTTTTCCGCGTCTACGTTCATGCTTCTAAACTTTAAGATTTCAAAAATTTTACCGTTCTTTGTTAGGCGCTTCTGCTTATAAAATGCCGGACCACCATCTGCTTTAACCGCAATTGCAGTTAAAGCAAATACTGGAGAGAGAACAACTAATGCTATTCCTGACAAAAACACATCCGAAATTCGCTTAAAGACTAAGTATTCCGTAGACGGTGCGTATCTCTCATGTTTCAGAATAGGCATATGGAGCATATGGATTTGTTCCGAGCCGCGCAATATGACATCCGATATTCTTGGAATCATAAGTAATTTTATTCCCTTATAGGTACAATATTTTAATATAATATTCCTTTGAGAGGATCGTATCCCACATAAGAATACTGCTTCCATCCCATTAATTTTCATCAAATCATTAATGATATCTTCTACAGCATAAACTTTCCTAATGTCGAATCTTTTTTCAAGACCGTAAGTATGTATCAGGTTTTCCATGCCTGTTCGCTCGTCATAGATTACGATAGTTTTTAGAGGTTTGTGTGTTGCAAAATATGCTTTGTGCATAAAAACCGACCAAATCGCTGCAATAATGCATTGGACCACCCAAGTGATAGATCCAGGAATTATATTTGGCAAGTGAATGGAAAGCATCCAGATCAAGATGTACATTATACCGTCGGATATTGAAACAGCTATAATCTGGCCGAAGATAATGTCCCTAATTTGAAGAATTGAAACCCGAAAGCAATCCAATTTCTGGTAAAAATAATAACTGATGAAGAAAAAAGATAAAATGATTAAAGCGCTAACTTGCTTCGAATGAGATGCTATCGTTCGTGATTCATAATAAAAAAACCAACATATTATAAACGGAATTAATACTAATAGCATGTTAACTATTTTATAAGCTGTAAAAGGAATTTTTTTCATTACATCAGTCCACTCCTTATTTTTTTACAATATCTTCCCAGAAACTAACAAATTATGAACTCTAAGCAACCACTATCAGCCCAGTCGTTATTCATCATATTTTCAAATGCTTGCTTCTTGAGCATGCTTCGTGGAATCCAGAAAAGTATAGAAATCACCATCGAAATTCTTTATTATTGATATGATTTTTCAATTCATAGTGAATACCATTCGATAGATACACTTTTGGCTAATATCCGAATGTAATCAGATTTAAGTTCATTTCTCTCTTGATCAATCCGATTATTTGGCTCGATACTTAGTTTATACAGCAAAATAAATAAGCCGTACAAAACCCTAAGTTTAACGAGTTCATGAGCAGCTTTTTTCTATTGTGTTTAGTTGTGAGATTTAAATAAGGATAGATAATTGAATGAATGTCAATTGATGCCTTTGAATCCCTTACCTCTGTTTTTATATCTATGGATTCTACCGGCACTTTGATCAACTGAATAAATGATGTTGGATCGTGTTCTTCATAAGATGTTCCAAAAATGAATGCCCCGTTGAATTAGCGTAGAGACAAATATGAAGTCTAAAAAAATTCCATACAAATATTGATCGATCAAACTCAAACAATTAAGTCGCCTCCAATAGTTATATATTACGTAAATAAACGATAAAATTTCGTTAACCATTTAGTAACTTTATCATTATAACATATTAATGGTTTATGAATTACCTAGAGAACCATTTTGGAAAATAAAATATTAATCTTTTTCAGTTCCTGTTTTTCTTTTTACATCCAATCAAATTTAAATTTTGTTCAGTATTATCTAAATCACGATTGGAATTATCATTCCGTCAATATTGAGTGATAATTTTCTTCTATCTGAATTATACTAACATCTTGACAAGACATTTTTTGACCAATTACTCAATTTCAGCTTTTTTTTACTACTTGTTTTTTGATGTAGTGTTAAATTGATTAGTTCCTTTACACATCCCCAGATCCTTGAAGTCATTACTGCTGCACATTCTCATCAATGCACTTTTTTACTTACCGACTAAAGCCATTTTCTCTGCATTGGGCTGTATCTCATTACCTTGACCATAAAATCTGCCTCATCTCAGATGTCCTTTGGGAATAACAACTCGTCTACTTTGATTATCAGTAATCAACGAGCCACCATTCAGAATTGTAGTTAGAGGGTTATGAATAATCGCTACTTTTCAGGAAGCAATTGCATAAACCTCGAAAGATATGTAGAAATTGAAGACTTGGTTTTTGTCAAAAAAAGAAGCACGCTGCTTCCTCAGGTTGCGGAAGGAATTCATCACAACAAAACTAACACAGATCATCACCTCAGTGGCTTGCTGTGTTCTCTCCATAATTCTGTCTAGACCATACTTCCGTTTGCTTTCTCCGATTTTGGCTTCCACCATATTGCGATCGCCAGCCTCCTGGACCTCTGCTGCTCGCTGCTGCTGGCGCACCTGAGGATCCTTTGGGGGTCTGCCAAGTGCCGGACCGTTCATTCGGATATTCTTGCTTTTGCAGAATGCCAGGTTAGCTTTGTTTCGATATATCTTATCTGCCAGGATCCTTTCAGGATATGATCCTGTTCTTTCTTTGTAACGCTCAGCACTCTCTTGCAAGGTCAGGGCTTCATTGAAGTTTTCAAACGAAAAATACTCCATTCGCACATACCCATCCACCGTTGAGAGGGCAATTTTCGAACCAAACTCGGTGTTGACGGATGACTTGCCCCGCTTGATAGGCCTTACCCAGTGCTGGGACACACTGACAATTCGACGTTCGATCCGGTTAATTTTTAACTTACACATCTCAAACTGCTGATCATGAATCAAAGACAGTGTCTTGAGTGCATCCATCGTCTTTGGGCTGATGGGTTTGTTCATGGCTGGTGAGTCAAAGTATCCCAGGCAGCGTTTCAGCAATCTCAAGAGAATACCCTGTTTTTCTCGGAACTGGGCTGGAGTATTTTTTTTCGATTTGGAGATGCTCAAATAAGCCTGTCTGGCATGATTCAACAATGACTTCTGAGTTTTGGTAATGGGTTTTCCTCGTGTTATTTCTAGATGACGCATGGCTGAACAGACCGCCTCATACAGGAGGCGGATATCCGTCGGGAAGTGGATGTCTTGTGGAACACAGGTAGCATCCAGGATCAACGTACCGCTGTTTGTCTGTACCAAGTCATTGACCGAAGAAGTGCTTGACTCAGAGTCTTGGGGATCGCTTTCCCCCGAATGGCCGCCGCTCGAATCATCATCACTATCATCATTGGACGATGGTTTCTTTAAGGGATTCTGAGCAATAATGGCTTCATTGATTTGGCAAATTTCTGCAGCTGTAAAGCGTTGCCTGAAGTAAGACATCAAGCTGGTATCAAAGGGCAATTCACTTGAGAATTCTTCGAATCCAAGGAAAAACTGAAGATATGGATTTTCACGAACCAGCTCAATCAAATCCGCATCAGAGACATTCAAGGCTTGTTTGAGAAAAAGAGCGCCAAAGGCCAGTCTGGATGAGTATGCCCGGTTGCCACGAGGCCCATTGAACTTAGTGGCATAGATTTCTTCGATGAGATCCCAGGGCATTTGATGGGATAATTTCACCCATCGATTGGAGGGATCAATGCTGACCCCATGGAAACCACTTGGGTATTCAAACACCGAAATTTGACGATTTCTCTTCTTAAAACCCATAAAAATCTCCTGAATACGAGCAAAAATGGGCTCAATCACTTTTTTTGTGGGATTATGATTTTCCCTGTTTACACGGAGAGGTCGACGTGGTAGCCTGACTGGCCGACTAGCCCAGCATTTATGCAGCCTAGCGGCAAGGCTGGCGGAACCACGCCGACAGAGGCTCCATGTCAACTTGGGAAAATCCCACAGTTTTTGTGATTGACCCCAAAAATGCTGAAATTTAATGAAAACTTATAACTTTATTATACCAGAAACCAGTTAAAAGTGGCTTGAACACTATGTTCCGGACCCATTCAGCAGTCTCTAGTTAGTTCAAATATTATTCATGGATTGCATTCAATCTTGACATTTTGATGAAATCTTTATTGCGTATAATTAGTTAGGGAAACGCTGATTAATTCTGTTTTCTGTAACTCTGAGGAACGCTCTCACGATATAATTTAAGTATTACGTTACCAGCGAGGTTTTTCTTATGAAGCAGCAGACTTTCAGTGATTTTGAATACGCACATCGCCGCAAGACTACAAAGAGAGAAGAGTTTCTTGATTCTATGGAAACTATCATTCCCTGGAAAGATTGGGTCGAGATGATTCGCCCCTACTATCCTCAGGGAAAACGCGGCAGAAAGCCCATCGAAATTGAAACAATGCTTCGGATGTACCTGATGCAAAATTGGTTTAACCTCTCCGATGTTGCAATGGAAGACGCCATCTATGACAGTTATGCCATGCGCAAATTCATGCGGCTGGACTTCATCTCGCAGCAAGTGCCTGACGCAACCACGCTTCTTCACTTTCGCCATTTAATGGAAAGCCATCTCTTGGGGGAGAAGATCTTTCATGATGTCACCAGACGCTTGGAATCTGCCGGACTAATGATGCATGGCGGCACCATCGTGGATGCCACCATTATTGCAGCCCCCAGTTCTACCAAGAACCAGACGGGAGAACGAGACCCTGAGATGCACCAGACAAAGAAAGGCAATCAGTGGTACTTTGGGATGAAGGTTCATACCGGAGTTTGCGCCGGCAGTGGGTATGTCCATACAGTCACAGGGACTGCGGCCAATGTCCATGACATAAACGAGACACACAAACTGATTCGTCCCGATGATGAAGTAGCTTACGGAGATTCCGGCTATAATGGAGTCGAGTCAAGAAAAGAATTCACCGAGGATCCGCACTTATCTACTATTGAATTTCGCAGCAATGTTCGCCCTTCCAAGATCAAGACCAATAAGAACTATCCCGGGATCCAGTGGGACCGGGCAATTGAACAACGCAAATCATCCGTTCGAAGCAAAGTGGAGCACCCATTTTTGATCGTCAAACGGTTCTTTGGTTATGCCAAAGTAGTTTATCGGGGGATCAGCAAAAATTTGAATAGATTCAACATCTTGTTTGCCAGCGCCAATTTGTTGAATTGTATTCGTGCAAAACGAACGAAAGAATTCTGCATGGGATAAGTGCGCCCAAAATTGGGGGTTAGCCCACAAAACGGGCTGAAATCGCACTAAAATCCAGCATTTTTGTGCTCCCATGAGCAAAAAAACAACATAATGACCGAACTGGGAAACGTTAACCTCAAATAATCAGTGTTTCCTTAGAAAAGAATTGATTCGGGGAAAATAAAAAGCCATCAAATGCAGTGAAGCATTGATGACCCGAAGCAATTTTTCCTATTGGACACAATCGCGTGAACTGGATCCTGCTATGGGGATTCAATCAAACCCACCGCCTCGTGGATCAGGCAAAAGAGCTGTCTCCACTCTCTAAAACTTTGGAATTGGAACATCGTTGGAAAAAAAGGGGATGCTTCGCAGCCCCACCTGGGTGGAGCTTTTTTTGCATCGGGGCCCTTGGTCATTTGATCCTTTTAACATTGGCGAGACTTTGTCGCCGGATGTTTGAACTTCCCCAATGCCTGCAACAATTGACGTCGATCCCGTATAAGCAGTTGAGAAGTTCAACTCCCGTCAGATCCGTAATGCCGGATTTTGACGAATCCCTTTGGAAGAACATGCATGAGGAATCTTCGGATAAATTCCTCATGCCCAAGAGTGAGCGTTTTTTTCGTACCGGTTTTGTAGTCCTTCACCCCAAAAGTAACCGATTTGTCGCCGACCTCAAGGATCCTGGAGTTGCTGATGGCGATACGATGCGTATATCGGCCCAAATACTCAATCACCTGGTCCGCGGATTTGAACGGTTCTTTGAGGTAGGGAATCCATTCTTTGGCATAAAGCTTCGTCAGGAATTGGTTGAATTCGCGAGGAAATTGGAGCAGGCTCAGTTCACCAGGGAAAGCCAGAGTCTTTTTAAGTGAGAGTTTTTTAAGACCGTCCAGGAATTTGCCTCGAAAGAGCTTTGAAACAACCTTAATGGGAAAGAGAAATTTCTTGCCTGAAGTCACGAATCGACCGGCATCGGTGAGACCACCGCCCAGAACGATCGCGTGAATATGTGGATGAAACGACAGGTTGCTGCCCCAGGTATGAAGGACACTGATGAAGCCGATGTCCGCACCTAAAAACTTTTTGTCGCGGGCCAGATCCATCAGAGTTTCCGAGCTGGCGCTGTACAGGAGGTTGTAGAGTGCCCGTTTGTTGGCATAGATCAGTGGGTTCAACTCTTCGGGCACGGTGAAGACCGCGTGGAAATAAGGAGCATCAATGACATCTGCCTTTTGGGCATCGATCCATTTTTCCTTTTTCAGGGATTGGCAGCAGGGGCAATGGCGATTTCTGCAGGAATTGTAGTGGAAATGGGTTTTGCCGCAGTCCTGGCAAATGGTCTGGTTACCGCCCATAGCCGGTGTCTTGCAGCTCATGATCGCCTCTGCCACTTTGTTCGACTCATAGTTCATTCCGTATTGTTCCAGATAACCAAGGTAACCCTGATCAAAGACCTGCTGGATTTTGTGCATTACAAACCACCATCAAAGGGATTTGTGAAGTTGACAGGCCCGGTTCTTGCCAGATGGATGTATATGGTGGTGCTGTTTATGGATTTGTGTCCCAGCAGTTTCTGGATGGTAAGAAGATCTGTCCCACTCTCATAGAGATGAGTGGCAAATGCGTGGCGAAATGAGTGAGCGGTCACATGCTTGCTCCAGTTAAGGCTTTTCAGATGGAGAGAAATGAGACGTCCGAAAAAAGCGCTCTTCACTGATCCATCCCCTTTTTTGTTGGGGAAAAGCCATCCCCTGGGTCGCCCATATTGATAATAATACTTTGTTAGGATGAGTACCGCTTTTTTAGATAGCGTGGCATACCGCTCGGACCGGTTTTTCGAAGCCCGTATAAAGATTCGGCCATCCTGGCAATGGATATCTTCAAAGCGCAAATGACAAAGCTCAGACAACCGGAGTCCAGAGGAATACAGTAATGCAACGCAGGCTTTCAGTCGCAGGTCAGTGATAGAGTTGATAAACGCCATGGTCTCATCCACCGAAAGAACCTCTGGAAGGTAAGACTTGATCGTCATGGCGGGAACTTCGTACCGATCCCACGGTTGCTTCAGGAGATAGAGCCTGAAAAATCGTATTTGAGAGGTATGGGCATTGATGCTGTGGTTGGAAAGCTTCTTTGTCTTCTTCAAGTAGAGGATGTAGGTCCTGATATTTTCGTAGGATGCGTCCTTGGGCTGGATGCCCATGGAGTCAAGCCACTCGAGATAAGATTTGAGGAAGGATCGATAACTTTTTTTGGTATTTGATGAGAGATCTCTGAGTTCGAGATAATGTTCCATTTGAGAGAAATAAGATTCTAAAATAAATTGATCCATCGAGGTACTCCTTTCAAAAAGCGCAGTAATGCATTGGGCATCAGCGCCTTGGGTGGAGACCTGGATGGGCAGATTAAAAAAGTTGTGTTGTTGTGGTGGCTAAAATATGGTAACATAGGCGTGCAAATAGTAGTTGCTCTCCTTTGGTTATTTGTTGTTTGTAGTGAATCCACAATAAACCATAAATGGAGGTGTAGCTACTATTTGTTTTTTTTGCACGAACAAACCTCTGTCAAACCAAGAGGCATAAGTATAAATTTGTAACAAAGAACTATCGCGTAGCGATTTTGTTCAATGAAGTAACTAAAAAGTTTTACTGTCATTACGCGATGGCTCATCCCCACACTATTGGTTCGCACTTGACGGATCCAAGCTATATCAGGTTTATTGCCGACAATGGAAATACTTCAACCTGCCAGCTGCACAATCAATCAGGCTTTACTCTGAAGGGAAAGGAAATCGTGAAGACACATTGAACAACAAGATCAAAAACCGAACTTTCTGATCCCATATTATGTTTACTGATTTCACATCACTGAGTGCTTCAGCCTGGAGGCACTAATCTCATCGATCATATCGATACAAGGAGGTAACAAGATGAAACATACATCGAGACGACTGCTCATTGTTGTTCTGGTACTTCTGCTTCAATTTGGGTTGGGATCCCTTGCTGAGAATTTGAATATGAAGTTTCTTCGCCCTGTAGGTGGCCAGACAGCATATGCCGCGGAAAACAAAGTAACTACGGTGAATCTGAATCTTCGGACAGGTCCCGGTACCAGCTATTCCATCATTCTGACGATCCCGAAGGGATCTACGGTCAGTGTTCTCTCCACCTCCAATGGGTGGTCCAAAGTAACGTACAAGGATACCACCGGATATGTTTACTCCGCTTATCTGGCTTCACCCACCGGAACCCGTTATTACACCACGGCTGCGCTGAACCTTCGTACTGGTCCAAGTACCAATTACTCCATTATCCTGACCATGCCAAAGGGAGCAGCTGTCACAGTCTACAGCATCTCCAACGGCTGGGCGAAATTAAGCTACAGCGGAACAAATGGGTATGCCAGTACCACCTATCTAAGCAAAACAGCTCCCAGCACAGAACCCACCACCTTAAGAAAGATCTTCAAGGGCGTAACCAGCTACTCCGGGCGACGGATCGCCATTACTTTTGATGACGGAGCTACCGCCAGCCAGGTGGATCGAGTCCTGACGATTCTGGATAACTACAATGCCAAAAGCACCTTCTTCTTTACCGGCAACTGGATCCTGTCCCACCCCGTGACGGCTCGAAAAATCGTCAGCCGAGGCCATAAGATGGAATCCCATACTGTCAGTCACCCAGACCTCACCGATCTCAGTGATTCCTCGGTTCGTTACCAGCTGACCCGCTCCCGTGAGATTATCAAAGAAACGGTAGGCACGACCTCCTACCTGATCCGGCCACCGTATGGTGCTACCAGCTCGCGAGTAGAACGCATCGCTGGAGAAGTCGGCTTCAAGTACATGGTCATGTGGTCCATCGACACCGATGACTACATGAGCACCACCTCCACCTCAGAGATTATCTCCCGGGCTGTCGCAGGAGCTTCCAACAATGGCATTCTCCTTCTCCACCCCTCCCACACCAAAGTCATTGACGCCCTGCCAAGCATTCTCCGCCAGCTCAGAGACAGAGGATACATCTTCGTCACCGTCAACTCCATGCTGCCGTAACTTAACATTTCATACAGGACTAGTCCCCCAGGCAGCGCCTGAGGGACTAGTCCTGTTTTATTGAATTGTGAGCATTCGCTCGAGTATGCCTTGCCCCGATCTACCATTACTCCCCACATCATCCTGCGGCTCAAAGTCCTTCTCATTCTTCTTTGATTTGCAATCCTTCGCTCGATTGTCTTAACGGCTTAGCCTCTTTACGTCTTAGCCTTTTAAAGTCTATGGGTCTTTAGGCCTTAATCTCTTCAGTTCGTATACCTTAACGCCTTGATGCTAGGAAGGTGACACCACTGTCGACAGCAAATGCCTTTTTCAGTTATTTCTGTATTTCAGATTCGTATTAATTCAGGGATTTTATTCGTTGAATGTGTAAAATAAATGGACTCCCTCGAGTATAATAAAAATGTAAAGGAATACATTTTGAAGTGTCTGGAGTGGATATTGGAATGAAGAAACGAAGTTTGAAAGAACGTCTGAGTTATCAACTGGATCTGATCATGTCCCGCGGAACCACTTCCCTGATTCTGTTCTTATCCATCATTACACTCTTCCTGGTGGTACTGGCAGGAATCATTGTCATTATTGTGGAGAGAGCCTGGGCCAATGGCTCTGTGCTGTATGCCGTCTGGAAATCATTCACCCTGACTCTGGATCCGGGCAACCTGGCCAGTGTCGAGGGAAGTCTTGGTCTCATCATCATTGCTGCCATCAGTACCGTGGGCGGCATCTTTATCACCAGTACCCTGATCTCCATCCTGAATACCGGTTTATCCTCGCGCATTGAAAAGCTACAGCGCGGCAATGCCACGATCATCGAGCAGAACCACACGGTAATCCTGGGATTCAATCAGTCCGTCTTCCCCATGATCCGGGAACTTCAGATTGCCCAATCCAATCAGAAATCCGGCTGCATCGTCATCCTGGGCAATGCAGACAAGCTGGACATGGAGGATCAGATCCAGCGTCGGATCCCCGCCGCCAAAACGACGCGTATCATCTGCCGCAGCGGGGATCCGACCTCCCGGACCGACCTGGAACGATGCTCCATCGAGACCTGCAAGTCCATCATTGTGAATCTGGATGAGGATCATGAAGTCATTCGGACTCTGCTTGCTGTGTCGAGCTACCTGAACCAGGAGACCATACTCAAGGAATACCCCAATGTCCGTAAGATCCACATAGCCGCCTCCATCAAGGAATCGGTCAACCTGAGTGTGGCCCGCATTGCCGGTCAGGGCTATGCGGATATCCTCCACTTCAAGCTCATCATCTCTCAGATCATGGCTCATACCTGCTATCAGCCTGGACTGTCCTCCGTCTATATGGAACTGTTCAATTTCTCCGGGGATGAGATCTACATTGAATCCTTCCCCCAGCTGGAAGGACTGTCCTTTCTGAAAGCTCAGCTGGCCTTCTCGGATTCCACCGTCATCGGCATTTCAAGAAACGGCTCCACTCTGATCAACCCGGATCCCCGCACGAAGATCGAAAAACAGGACCAACTGATCCTCATCGCGGAAGATGATCACTTCGCTCAGCTCAGTGATGACCTTCCCCAGATTGCCCAGATCAGTGATCCCGAATCCGTGACCAGATACCGCATGGCTTCGGCCGGCAAGCTCCTGATTCTTGGTCACAGCGAGATCCTCCTGGATATCATGAAAGAACTGGATGAATTCCTCCCCGAGAATTCCCAGGTCACCATCGCCGGCAAACGCCGAAACGGTGTCAGTCCGGCGTTCCTGAAAGACCACCCTTTTCACCACCTGGTCATTGAATGCATCGAAATGGACATCACCGACCGTTCCAACCTGGAACAGCTCCTGTCCCAGGATATCGAACACATCCTGCTCCTGAGTGACTCCGACCTGACACCCGATCAGGCCGATGCCAAGACCCTGACCATACTTCTTCAGATCCGCGACCTCGAGAAAAGCTTCAATCACCGCTTCAGCATTACCAGCGAAATGCTCGATGTCCGCAATCAGGAACTGGCTCAAGTCACCGATGTCAACGACTTCGTCATCAGCAGCAACATCACCGGACTTATCATGGCTCAGGTCTCGGAGAACCGTGACCTGAATCCGATCTTCACGGAACTCCTCGACTCCGACGGATCCGAGATCTACCTCAAACCAGCCTCCAGCTATCTGGAACCCGGCAAGCCCATCAACCTCTATACCGTGACCCAGCTGGTCAGCCTGCGCCATGAAGTCTTCATCGGCTTTAAACGCAGCCTCACCGGATCCAACGGCCAGCACACGTATGATCTTCAGGTCAACCCACCCAAGAATCAGTCCATCACCTTCTCTCCCGAGGACTGGCTGGTTGTCCTGGCTCAGGACTAACACCCAGGCACATTAGATAAATTAAGAAGGACCCAAAAGGTAACACCACCTGATCAGTCCACTTCCCACGAAAAACAACGATTCCACCCGTTCGACCAGCTCCAAATCTTTAGTTCACGAACTCCCCCTATCAATCAAACTTATATTCCCCTTTTCAATATTTCCCTACCCATATTCCGATCGGCTATATGTTAAATCGCCTCTATAATGCGTTCAAAGAGACCTCAGGCCATATGGCCTGAGGTCTCTTTGCTGCCGGAGCATCATTTTTGGCGAGTTGTAGAATAAAGTGAAATAAAGTGGCCCATAGCTATGCGGTATAATGTAGGTGACTAAACAAACATTAAGGAGCAAAGCTATGAGCCACCTCTATTCTAACACCTCGGTCTCCAGAAAGAAATACTCTCATTTATCCTACAAGGATCGTCAACAACTCGAGGGGATGGTTCGATCAAACCATCTTCTTGCGAAGCATAAACAAATGACCCAAAAACACATGGCGACGGTCTTACAATGCAGTGAGGCTACTGTAAGCCGGGAGTTGAAAAAAGGGCGAGTTGAACTCATGAACTCCGATTTGACCCTCTATGTGTCCTACTCCGCGGATATCGCACAGGAGGCATATGATTATGCCGCCACCAACAAGGGACCTGCCCTCAAAATTGGCGATGACCATGAGTTTGTTGCTTATGTAGCTCATAAGATCCTTGAAGAGCGCTGGTCTCCGGATGCTATTATCATGGACTTGAAGAAAAAGGAAATCATGCCATCCAAGACCCTTGTTTCAACCCGTACTCTGTATAACTACATCAGCAAGGGGTATATCACGGATGTTTCCAATCAAAATCTGCCCCGGGAAGGGAACCAGACCAGGCGTACGTATCGTCGGGTTAAACGTGCCAATAAGGTGTTGGATGCCCCTGGCATCACAGAGCGCCCAGTGGAAAGCACTGAACGAAGTGAACCCGGGCATTGGGAGATGGATTGCATCGTATCAGGCAAAGGCAAAGGGCTCGCAGCCCTTCTGACGCTGAATGATCGGATGACAAGGGAGAGCCTGGTCTTTAAGATTGCACGGCAAACCCAGGACGAAGTTTTGAAGGTACTTAACCGGCTGGAGCGTAGGATGGGGCGAGTCAAATTCAGTGAGATGTTTAAATCGATCACCGTGGATAACGGCTCTGAGTTTCTCGACTGGAAGGCACTGATTCGATCGGTGACAGGCAGTAAGAAGCCACGGACAAGAGTTTACTTTTGTCATCCGTACAGTTCTTGGGAGAGAGGAACCAATGAGCAGAACAATGGACTGATCAGGTACCACATCCCAAAGGGGGCTGCCATTAAAGATTATAGCCATGCTCAGATACAGAAACTTCAGGAGTGGCTGAATAATTACCCAAGACGGGTATTGGGCGGATTGACAGCATACGAGGCAAAGGCCCTGTATCATTCTGGCAGGATGTAGCATCCCTCGACGGAGCCCACCGGTCAAGGTCAGGCCCAATCGGGTTAACAACCCTGACCGAAGGACCCCGTCGAGGGGAAGGACACCGTCCAGAATGAAACTACATTTATGTTTGCTTAGCTAAAAAAGTCTTTCACTTTAAGTTGCAATTCGGACGGAGCATCATTTTTGATGATTTATATTGACGCAAGCGTCAACTCACTGCGAGTATTCAATATACCCCGCATCGCTTAGAACAAATAGTTGAAGAGCCCGAAGACTTGACCAAAGGAATCTGATAGCAATGTGTTGCCTAATATGCTGAATAAGACCGCCGTCACCAGGTAGGAACCTAAAACGGCATGAATCATGTCTATCGCAGGTTCTTCTTTCATCTGACTCCTGATGCTGAAAAGAACTCCTGCATTCACTACACTGGAAGACAAAACGATCAGCATAACCATCAAACCGAACAGATAGTAATTCTTAATCAGAACCGCAAAGAATGAAACCACGAGCAGAGCCACCGGCAAAACATACAACGTGCCGTACGCTCCGAATACTTCCTTGTAGGAAACCCCGGCTTTCATCCAACGGCCAACCAGCATCAGGACACCGACCACAGCTGCAGCAATCGCAGCAAATGTCAGGAACGGAATGAGCACCATGTCAGTAAAGGATGGTTTGAAAAAACTCAGCATAAAAAAGAGCAGCAACGGAAACAGGAACGAAAAAATACCAACCGTCACCATGCCGAACATCTGTACATTCGGTTCCGCCATATCCTGGCTCACTTTAAATGGCTGCTTCATCGCCCGTAAGAAATATTGGAAGTAGTCCTTTGCATAAGCCATACTTTTTGCCACAAACTCATTGTTCTCCACTACTGACAGGTCTCGACTCAACATCTCCGCGCCCGAGGACTGCAAACGGTCTGACCCGTCTATGGCTTCATCGATTTTGTTATGGGCCTCACACCTTGAACAGACAACCTCGTTGTCTGCCATTTTGTTCCCGCAAGTCTTACAATACATACACCTTCTCCTTCTGAATGTTACTTTTTAAGTAATGGCAGGCAATTAACCCTACATGCGAAGCCTACCCCATTTTAGTAACTTCGCCATTCATCATCTGTTAAGTTTGTGGTTACAGGAAACTCTTATAACTCTATCATATCGTTTATAGATGATTGATTACAATTCTTTTTTTCAAAATTATCGTATGTAATATCAGAATATAAAGCTGTAACCTTGACGCAGCGCCAGCTGAGTGATAAACCAAGATTAGATCAGCGTTCGAAAGGCCCTGATTCGCTGGCGAATCAGGGCCTTTCAACGACTGAAATTTCATCCCAACCAGGGATCCAACGGGGTATATCATGTATATTGACTTAGGTGATATTGTCATTCGAGATTTTGAGAGAAAAGACGCTCCCTCCCTGCACCGCATCGTCCGGGAAAAAGGCATCCTACGCTTCATGAGAGACTGGTGCGAAGGCGGAGTCCAGCCGGAAGGCTATTATGGATTCATTGACTGGATGCAAAAGCACAAAGATAATATCAACGTCTGGCAGAACCGGCGGTTCGCAGTAGTTCAAAAGGATAACGATGAACTGATCGGTATGGTCGGCATGGGAGAAGAAGACCTGCTCCACGAAGTAGAAGTAGCTTACTTTATGAGCGAAGCCTGGCAACGAAAAGGCCTGACTGTCCGAGCGGTCAATGCCTTAGTAGACTGGTGCTTTACCGTTTCCGACATCCCCTACCTCATCCTGACAATCGACCCGGTCAACGTTTCATCCTGTCGCCTGGGCGAAGCCTGCGGCTTCGAGCTCTTCGAAAAAAGAACCCCCATCGGACATAAGCAATCCGTCATGGAAAGCGACAGCTACAATTACTACCGCAGATACCGGGAGCCGGCAGCCACTAACTAAATCATTTGACCCAGGCGCAACGGACTGACAGGCATAAAACCACTCCAGCAACCAAGTACAGGTGATCTGCGTGCCTGACCAGTAACCTGAGCACCTTACCTGTAAGTTACGTACCGAATCTTGAAATACTTGCCCATTAAAGATTCGCCTGCCAGCATCAACAATCCACTCAGGACAAAGGAGCGAAACAGCCAAAAGCTGCTCCGCTCCTTTGTTACGATCCCAAACAGATAACGCTGAGAATCCTGATAGGCCTAATAAGCCTATTATCCCTGATAATCCTGATAATCCTGATAATCCTGATGATCCTGAGGATCCTGATGATCCTGAGGATCCTGATGATCCTGATGATCCTGATGACCCTGAGGATCTTGAGGGTCCGCAGGATCATGTGCAGCCTAGGCCAGGTAATCCCGTACGGTCTGAACCAGCAGGGCGGCGCCATCCTTGAAGAAGCTCTCATCCAGGTCAAACCGGGAATTGTGATGTGGGTAGACTTCTCCGTCGATGGCTCCGGGATTGTTCAGGAAGAAGAAGGTTCCAGGGACTTTTTCCAGGAAGTAGGCCATATCTTCTCCGCCCATGACAGGTTCTTTCATCTCCAGGAGACGGTCTTCTCCGACTACTTTCGTTGCGGTTTCCTTGAAGAAGTTGGTAAAGGCTTCATCATTGATCAGCGGCGGGTACTTGAAGTCATATACCACTTCGGCATCTCCCTGCATGGCCCGGGCAATCCCCTGGGTAAGTTCTTCAATCCGGCGGGCCGTGCGGCGGCGGGTCTCGTGGTTCAGCGTACGGACCGTTCCTTCGATCTCCACTTTGTCCGGGATGATATTCTGATTGAATCCCCCTTGGATCCTGCACAGTGACAATACAATCGGATCCACCGGCTTGGTTTCGCGGCTTACCAATGTCTGGAGAGCGGAACCCACCTGCATGGCAATAGAGATGGGATCAACGGAGTTATGGGGATACGCCCCATGGGATCCCTTTCCCTTGATCGTCAGCAGGATCCGGTCCATGGAAGCCATCATCGGTCCCACCTTGTATCCGATCATGCCCTTGGGGATCTCCGGAAAAATATGACCGTTATGCAGGCCGATCACTGCGTCAAGCTTCGGGTTCTCCAGCGCGCCTTCCTCGATCATAGGCAGAGCGCCGCCTGGATATTCCTCGCCCGGCTGGAACAGCAGCTTCACTGTACCCTTGAACTTGTCCCGGTTCAGCTGCAGTGCCTTGGCGGCGCCCAGCAGCATGGCTGTATGCCCGTCATGACCACAGGCATGCATGTTGTCATTCTCTGAGGCAAACGCCAATCCCGTTTCCTCCGGAATCGGCAGACCGTCCATATCAGCCCGCAGACCAATCACCTTGCCCTCACCCGTGCCATGGATCAGCCCCACAATGGCATTTCCGTTGACCAGCGTTTTAAATTCGATTCCCAGTGAAGTCAGCACATTTTGCACATAAGCACTGGTTCTGGGCAGCTCCAGTCCCAATTCCGGCATCCGGTGCAGATCCCGTCTCCAGCGAATCATATCCGCTTCCACTTCAGCTGTAATCCATGATTGTTCCATAAGTACCTCCAGTATCATTCTATCTTTTGTTCGTTATGTCTTTTCTCGTTCTGTTCGATCAAGTATCTGTTGTCATATAGCTTCCTGTCAAAATCATACTCTGTCTGACACACTGACTTGATACGACTCTTTGACATGATCAACCTCATTGACATTGTCCATCTAATTGATTCTGTCCATCTAATTGATTCTGTCCATCTCATTGTTTCTGTCAGATTCATTGAATCTGTCAGATTCATTGACTCTGTCAGATTCATGGTCACTGTTTGAGTATTTGAACTGATTTGTTATATATGCAATTAGTTATTATTTATGAATATTTATATATAAGGTATTATACCTGAATCGCATTGCAATATCTATACCTTATCCCTATTTTCTTTATCTGTATTTTCATTATAACACGTATAATTATGCACTTCTTTTCAATATTCGACCTGAATAGTTCAATACTGTTAATCCATGCTAATTTTCATTTTTTTACAAAGACGCCTCAATCAAATCGTTTTACATGCGAGACTCTTATATTTCTCCAATCATGTCATAACCCTGACCAGTGCAAGGTGATTTTAAAATAAATTGAACACAATGCCCGCTTAAAACCGAAACGACCACCAGTCAGCTACGTGCGCTGAATGGTGGTCGTTTCAGTGCTAATAATTTTCCTGATCAGCATTCCTTATCGCATAGTAATGCGCTTCAAAGCGCTTCATTGCCGGGAACCTGCTATGCCTGCAGATAGTCCAGTACCGTCTGAACCAGCAGAGCTGAACCCGTTGCGAAGGTGCTTTCATTGAGATCAAACCTGGAATTATGATGCGGATAAATGTGACCGTCAATGACTCCGGGATTGGTTAAGAAGAAGAAGGTACCGGGAACCCGCTCCAGGAAGTAGGCCATATCCTCACCGCCCATGACGGCTTCTTTCATCCAGTAGACCTTCTCAGCCCCCACGATCTTTTCAGCCGAGCGGCTGAACTGTTTCGTGAACTCCTCATCATTGATCAGCGGCGGATACAGGTTCTCATAGATAATCTCGGCATCACCCTGCATTGCCTGAGCAATGCCCTTGCAGAGTTCCTTGATCCGTTGAGCTACCCGGATTCTGGTTTGTCCGCTTAAGGTCCGAACGGTACCTTCCATGACCACTTCATCCGGAATGATGTTGAAATTGGAACCCCCATTGACTTTACAGATGGAGAGAACCACCGAGTCCGTCGGCTTGGTTTCTCTGGAGACCAGCGTCTGAAGCGCTGAGCCAATCTGCTGGGAAATGGTCACCGGATCCACGGATTCCTGCGGGTAGGCTCCATGAGCCCCCTTGCCTTTCACCCGGATCTGAACTTTGTCCGTGGAAGCCATCAGCGGACCGGCCTTAATGCCGACCATGCCATGAGGAACCTCGGTCGAGATATGCCCGTTGTGCATGCCGATCACCGCATCCACCGGTGGATTCTGCAGTACCCCTGCCTCAATCATGGGCAGAGCTCCACCCGGATATTCTTCCCCCGGCTGGAACAGCAGCTTCACGCAGCCCTTCAGCAGATGCCGCTGCGACTGCAGGATCATCGCCGCGCCCAGGAGCATGGCCGTGTGGCCATCATGGCCGCAGGCATGCATCCTCCCATTTTCAGAAGCAAACGCCAAACCGGTTTCTTCGACAATCGGCAATGCGTCCATATCTGCCCGCAGCGCGATCACCGGCTTGTCCATAGTACCCCGAATCAAGGCCACAATGGCATTGCCGTCCATGACCGTGTAATATTCGATCCCAAGCTCATTCAATACCTTCTGAACATAGCCCGAAGTCTGCGGCAGCTCGATGCCAAGCTCCGGAATGCGATGCAAATCACGCCTCCAGCGAATGATATCCTCTTCGATTTGTTGTGCTAACATTCTAACATCCATGTAAAATCCTCAAGTGTTAATATTATTCATTGCTCCGATCAAGCAGCCAGGTGAATGACCCCTGTACCGATATTCCCCAGACTGAACGCCCAGGCTTTCCAGCCCAAACGTTCAGTCAAACCTCTGCTGGCATGATCTGCTGTAAAACCAAATGTCATAGCTTGCTGTCTTGCTCTGATGTCACATTCTGCTGTTATGCTCCGTTGTCATACCTTGCTGTCATGCCATGCGGTCTTGCTCTGATGTCATACTCTGCTGTCTTGCTGTCATGCCTTGCTGTCATACTCTGCTGTTGTGCTCTGCTGTCATACCCTGCTGTCCTGTCTGATGCATGCTCTGTTGTCATACTTTGCTGTTCTGGTTTACGGAATATCTTTCGGACAAGTTTTTCTTCTTACGTTCTTTATTATGTGACCAACTCAATGAGAGCATAAGAAGAGATCACTCACATCTTCTGGCTGTATCTTAACATAAGTTGTGTTTTTCAGCTGATTGGTTTATCCTGGGTGCTTAGCTTCTGGCGTACTCGATGACCAGCCGGGTGTTGTTCTCGATGGCATCCCAGTGGGTGCGTTCGTAGTGGTGGGTGCCGTCGACCCCCATGCCGATGCAGGCGAAGTTGACATCCGCGCCCTGGAGAACGGAGATGCTGGCATCGGAGCCGTAGCGGAAATGGACGTCGACTCGGTAGTCGATGTTGTTCTGCTGGGCTAATTCCACTAGACGCTTGCGGAAGCCGAAGTCATAGGGGGTGCGGCTGTCTTTGGCGCAGATGGTGACGGCATGCTCATGGGAGGTATGTCCTTCTCCCACCGTTCCGATATCCAGGGCCAGCATTTCATAGACAGCATCGGAGATGCCGGATACACCATGTCCCAGCTCCTCGTAATTGCTGATGAACAGATCCAGGGTATGGGACGGAGTGATCTGATTGTCCACCATGTACTTGACGGCGCCGAACAGGACGGCGACGCAGGCTTTGTCATCCAGGTATCTGGATTTGACATAGCCGCTCTCGGTGATGATGGTTCTGGGATCAAAGGTGACAAAATCCCCGACCCGGATGCCCAGATCCAGGGTTTCCTGTTTGCTTTCCGTCGGCTCGTCAATCCGGATCTCCATGCTCTTGGGCGTTCTCAGGGTTTCTCCGGCGGATTCGGAATGGATATGGATCGATGCTTTCTCCGGCAGGAACGAACCGTTGTAGGTGGTTCCGTCCATGGTTTTGATGATCAGGTTTTCCCCTTCGTAGGCATTCCAGGGGAAGTTGCCGATGTTCGCGATGCGGCAGCGGCCATTGGACTTGATCTCCGACACCATACCGCCCAGAGTATCGATGTGGGCCGCGATCAGGCGGTGGTTCTCATGATCAGTTCCCACCATCTGTCCGATCAGAGCGCCCTTCCTGGTGGTTCTGGTCGGGATGCCGAGGGACTCGAATTCCTGCTGGATTCGCTCCATGGCGGCACCGGTGTCACCGGCCGGGCTCGGAATGCTCAGCAGTTCCTGCATCAGATCCAACACGTACTTTTTGTCAATATTCATGCTTATGCCTCCGCCTTTGCTGTATGTAAATGACAGGCGACGTAGCTGCCGCTGTCCGTCTTGATTAATTCCGGGTTCTGGTTTTTGCAGACATCCATCCGGTAGCGGCAGCGGCCGTAGAAGCGGCAGCCGTCGGGCGGATTGATCGGACTGGGCACATCGCCCTCCAGGATGATCCGGTTCTTGACCGAATCCAGCTTCGCCACCGGAATCGCCGACAGCAGCGCCTGGGTGTAGGGATGCAGCGGGTTCTTGAAGATCGACTGATAGTCCGCCATCTCCACGATCTTGCCCAGATACATGACCGCAATCCGGTCACTGACGTGCTTGACCACGCTCAGGTTGTGCGAGATAAACAGATAAGTCAGACCGAACTGCTTCTGCAGGCTGTTCATCAGGTTCAGGATCTGCGCCTGAATGCACACATCCAGCGCCGAAACCGGCTCGTCCAGCACAATGAACTCCGGCTGCAGCGCCAGCGCCCGGGCAATGCCGATGCGCTGCCGCCGACCACCGTCCAGTTCGTGCGGGAACGCGTTGATTAACCGCTCCTCCAGACCGACGACCTCCATGACCTCACGCACCCGGGCCTGAGTCTCCGCGCTGGTTTTGTACACGCGGTTGACATAAAGCGGCTCGGCAATGATCTCCGCCGCGCTCAGCCGCGGATTCAGCGAGGAATACGGATCCTGGAACACAATCTGCATCTTCTTGGGCATGTTCCGTTCCACCTTTTCGAGCTGCAACGTGTTGTCTTGCCTTACTTTGTCACTGCCGATGGTATCGATGTTGTAGAGTGTGACTCCCTCAAGTTCACCGACTGCCGGCTCGATATCACGGGGCAGGGCCAGATCGATCATTACCCGAGGCACGCGGGCCATGCCCATCAGCCGGGCGCGCTCGATCGTGCAGTGCTGACTCAGTGTCGCGCTGACCACTGCGTCAAAATCCGGCAGGTGTTCGTACCGTTGCGCGTAATCCATGCCGGTGACGCCCGCAATTCCTTCGATGCTGCCGTGCCGGTACTGGCGCAGCGTCATGCTCACCTGAAAGCCGTGCTGATTCAGCGCAGCTGCCACCAGCCGCCCGACCTGACCATTGCCGATTACCAGAATCCGCTTCGGCTTCGCAGGATGGGCTTGCAGGATCTGCAGGGTGCGATGCGCAACCGACTGGTCCGCTTTGGAAAATCGGACTGTTGTTTTGATTTTCTTGGCTGCCGTCACCGCAGTGCGAAACATCACCTCCAGCAGACTGTCCGCGGCCCTAGCCTGACGCGCCATCACCAGGGACTCTTTGACCTGAGTAATGATCTGGTCTTCCCCCAGGATCTGAGACTGAAGGCCGCAGGCCAGGCGGCAAAGGTGAGCGAAGGCCTCCCGGCCCCGTCTCATCCGATGCAGTCCCACATATTGCTGTACGTCAATCCCGGCTGCTGCGCAGAGCAGTTCAAAGGGATCATGGCTGCAGTCCGTTCCCACCGACAGATACAGCTCGGTCCGGTTGCAGGTTGAAACCAATACGGCCCCGCGAATCCCGGCGGTTCCCATGTTCTCTTGATAAAGCCCCTTCTGGCGCTCTCTGGTAAATGAAAACTTCTCTCGAATCTCAATGCCTGCCATCGAATAATCGATGCCTGCCATCATGATGTTCAAATAGCACCCCCGTTCCGACACCCCCACCATTGGGCATGCCGCCACCTCATTGTCTTTGCCTGAATTCCGTCATCCATGCTGCAGTCTTTCTTTTCCCGGAATCAGCGCGCGCTTCGCGAAAAATCAGTCCAGGATCTGGATCTATCGTTCAGGGATCTGGAACAATCAGTCCAGGATCTGGGCCGATCAGTCCGGCCTCTGATCCCTACCTGGTGCAGGACCGATAAACAGTTCAAAGAAACATGCCCCCAAACCCAACGGTCCAGAGGCATGATAAAGTTCATTATTCAAAAAACCAAAAAACTAAAACAACACCCTCTATCGCTCGTAGAGTTGACAGTGTATCAAAACAGGCAGGTCTTCTGGCTCAAGCATCATCATTTCTGTTCCCTTCCCGGTTTCCCAGTGGTTCATTACAGAAACTCCTCTATTACAGCGGCGGGACCGCGTGGGATTTTCACCCACTTCCCTTATCATCGACCGGCTGAATCCCGGTCGAACCTGTTTCGGTATTATTCAATTCAGACAATTCTTTATATCATAATTACTTTTCAATCGAAAGGCGAGCAAACATAGAAGTTCATGGATCCTTTGCAATGTGCAAATGCTGCACTGCGAATAAACCATTAACCGGTTTTTCAGCAATATGATAATTTTTTGAGTTAGATCAATGGGATAACCCCAGTAGTCCTGATCTGTCATGCTATTTGATTCCCTTTATCTAAGATCTTTGTAAACTACTCTACTGGTTCCGACTTCTCGAAAACCATGTTTTTTATATTGATAAAACACCGATGTCGTACTTTTTTCTGTACTGGTATCACTATCAACAAGTCCATTGTTAGGATCTTCAAGTAAACCTGGTAAAGGATAAATGTAGGATAGTACTTCAGGACGGACATGCAGCAATGTATACACAAAATCCGGTAGTTTGCTGATAACAAACTTCTCCAATTCGAGATCTTTTTTGAATTCATCCTCAAGAAAAAATTCATGGATATAGTAGATCCGCTCACCAGAGAGACCATCAGAAACATTAATCGTTCCTTCCTCTTCCAGTTCATGCAGCATATATTCGAGATCCCCATCAAGATCATCGCATACTAAATGTGGATCCTCCCCTTGCAAGGTAATCTCCTCACATAGGATCAGGCAGCCATGGATCGTACCGATTTTTTTCATATCTTTCTTTTCGCCATGAAAGGCTTCTTCCATTTCAGTATCTGAAAGTGAATCTGGAATTCCAAAGATTTGAAACGCATTGTAAATTACACTTGTTTCATGAACATCCGGAGCATCAAGTTCATCCGTTCTAAATAGAAAATAATCAGGGGTCGTTTCATTGAAAACGCAAATGTTATCGAACTTCCGTTTTGCACTCTTCATTTTAAATCCTCCCATAATAACGTATTGAATTTAAGCATGGAAACCCGTCGATCCACATCTATAGAATCATGTTACCTCCTTGATTGGACAATTTATCTGAAGGAAGACATAAGGTAATCCAATGTGCGGAAATTGAGTTTCAGTCAGTTATTCGTTTGGTTTTTCAAGCAGAATCGCCGGTTCACCGGTGAGACTGCGCCGGCGAAAGCGCAGGAACAGGAAAATGGCCCGCATGGTGATATCGATCAGGATGGCCAGCCAGACGCCGGCAATATCCCAGCCCAGGCGGATGCCCAGGATGTAGACGCCCACGACTCGCAGACCCCACATGCCGATGATGGTGCTGTTGAGCGGGGATTTGGTGTCCCCCTGCCCATGCAGGGCACCGGCATAAATCAGATTGGCAGCCAGAGGCACCTGGGCAAAGGTATCAATCCGCAGAGCTGTGACGATCTTGCGAATGGCCTCGGCATCCCTGGTAAACCAGGTGGCAAACCAGGGGGAACCGATGAACATGATGATGCCCAGCGCAGCCATAACGCAAGCTCCCAGCCGGAAGGACAGAACGCCATATTCATAGGCCGCTTTCCGGTCGCCCTTGCCCGTCTGATTTCCCACCAGGACGGAAGCAGCGGCAGCCAGGCCAAAAGCCGGCATATAGTTGAACGCCTCCAGATTGCCGGCAATGGAGTGAGCGGCATAGGTCTTGACGCCCATCGAGATAATCATTCCGAAATACAGTACCTGCCCCAGCCGCATCACCAGGCGCTCCAGAGCTGCCGGCACCGACAGCCGGACCAGCTCCGTGTAATTGGATCGGGCAAATACATCAGATACTGAAAATCCCACCTTCGACTGCCGGATTTTTCGGTACATCAGGATCACTCCGACCAGACGAGCCAGAACCGTACCAATGGCCGTTCCCAGAATCCCCAGGGCCGGAATCGGCCCCAGCCCAAAAATCAAGATCAGATCCAGCCCGACATTCAGCACATTGACCAGACTGTTGACCATCAGCGGTGTTCTGGCATCGCCCGTTGCCCGCAGCATGGTGCCAAATACCGTCAAGAGCGAGATCAACACCGAAGCAGCTCCCACCACCTGAAAGAACGGCAGCGCCTGAGTCACTACATCGGCCTGAGCTCCCAGGAGCCCCAGCAGCTGTCGGGAAAAGACCAATGAAGCCCCTCCAAACAGAGCCCCGCTGACCAGCGCCAGACCGGTGGACTGAACCGCAATGCGACGGGCTTCCTCCGGCTTGCCCGCTCCCAGATAGCGGGAGATTAAAGAGGACGTACCAACCCCCAGAGCAATAAACACCGCCAGATAGATGGCAAAGATATTGCCCGAGATTCCCACCGCCGTTACTGCCAGCAGCCCCAGCCGGGAAATCATCAGCGTATCAATGAACCCCACCAGCGTCTGCAGGATGCTCTCCACCGTAGCGGGCACCGCCAGCTCCAGTATTTCCCTCACCTTGTTATTCCGCATTATCTAATTCTCTCTTTCCCCAAAATTAAGTATCGTTGTCGGTTCATTCAGACCCGTCCCATCAGCACAGATCTTCTACCTGGGAGTGCATCCCCTGATTAAAGAAACTTATCGACGGCCCGGCTCAGATCCTCCAGCACCTGATCATCACCTGACTGTACGGCATCCACGACGCAATGCTTGATATGGTCTGCCAGTACCAGCTTGCCGACATTGTTGATTGCCGAGCGGACCGCCGACAGCTGAATCAGCACTTCACTGCAGTCCCGTCCTTCTTCGATCATCCGCTTGATGGATTCCATGTGTCCGATGGCCCGGGACATCCGGTTTACGATCCGCTTGGTATCCTGGTGAGAATGAACCTGTTCGCTCATATAGTCCTCCTGCTTTCTGTTTTCTTTGACTGATGTTTAAACCGAAGTTTCAGCTGATGTTTCAACTGAAGTTTCATCTGGATTTTCAAATTAATTTTCAGTTTCAGTTACATTTGTATAGTCGGCTATATCTTCAACTTGTTTTCGACTATTCAAACTGTTGAAAATCCGAATCCCAGCAACAACCTGCCTGAATCACTGTTTCTGATGATCCTATCCCCCCAGGGGGGATAAGTTCAGTATAAGCGAAAGTGTGTGCCAGGGGCAATCCCCGGGAAAAATAAAGGATCGGCAGCTGGGTTGCCCTGATGTTCCGGCTGGGCATTTTCACTCTGCTTTGTCTACCCCGACCTTCAGATTGTGCTAAACTAAAGTGAAAGTTTATGAGTGAATCCGAGGACTATGCATCGAAAAGAACGTTCAGGGTCGGGATAACACCCCGGAGAGCGCATCATCATGTGCTGTGAGCTGTCCCCTTTTCTGGTTCTGTTTGCCTTCCTGCTTTTGCTGATTCACTCAATCGAGCCGGGCCGCATCGGCCGCACCGATATTTGCTTCTGACAACGCGCCCTGCGCTGAGGAGTTTGCCATGGATCTTTTGGAAATCAACTATTTTCGACTCTCCCCCATCAAACTGAATCAGGAACCGCTGAATCTGCCCTACAGCAAGGCGGAATGGATTCTCTATCTGCTCGGAATGGAGGAGACCATGACGCGCACTCAGCTGTGCGAAATTCTCTGGGGCGATATGGATGAAGAATCGGCGCGCCGGAATCTGCGCAATGCCATCTACGTCATCAAAAAAGCCACCGGCCAGCCCCTGGTGCAGTCCATGGGCAAGCACCTCCTCGGCCTGGAGCCTAACCTCCATGTCCTGACGGATCTTAACGCCCTGCGCCGGACCGGCGAAGGCCTGCCGGCCTTCCCGGACTTCTATCATGAGGACTTCCTCCAGTCGCGCCTGCCCAAGGAAGAATCCGGGCTGCGCGACTGGATCCTGCAGCATCAGGAAACCTGCCGCGACCACTATATCAACGGCCTGATGGAGCGCATCCGTTCCCTGACCGAAGACGACAGCAAAGGCATGGTCTGCCGCCGCATCCTCGAACTGGATCCCTTCCACGAAGGCGCTCTCCTGGAACTGTTCCGCCTCACCCTGAAGAAAGGCAAGACCAATCAGGCCATAGAACTCTACAACGCCTACAAGCTGCGCCTGGGCCTGGAGTACGGCATTGCCCCCTCTGATGAATTCCAGGACATCTTTCACAGCCTGACTGACCAGTGCTGCGATCCTGCGCAGATGGGCTTCCGGTTTGACTATGTCGACCGCAATCAGGAGCTGGCGACTCTGCGCCAGTCATTGACCGACTTCTGTCAGGGCCAAAAAGTTCCTTCACTGTATCTGTGCGGCGAACCGGGTTCGGGCAAAACCCGCCTGCTCTCCGAGCTGGCTCTGCCTGAACCCGGGAACGCCTCTCCCTGCGTGGCTCTGAAGCTCGAATGCTATCCCCATGAATCCGGGTACCCTCTGTTCCATCTGTCCGCTCTGCGCGACAGCCTCCTCGACGGACCGTACCGACAGAAAGTCCTCTCCGCCCTGACCCGCGCCGGCGGCTTCGCCTCGGAATTCTGGCATTATGCCACCCTTCAGGGACAGGATCCCCTGACCCTGGGTGCCAGGCTGGTCCAGGCCCTGCGGGCCATGGATCCCCCCCTGCGCCTGGTTCTCCTGGTGGACAACTTCGCCGATCTGGACGAGTCCACCCAGAAGGTGGTGGATTATCTGCTCAGTGCTCAGAGTGACCGCTTCTTCTGTGTCTTGACCGGCCGCAGCCCGGACATTCTCGACTCCCCCCTCCTGGTTCACCTCCAGGAACGGGGCAATCTCCAGAAAATTCTGCTACCCCGCTTTTCCCGGACTGAAAGCGAAGCGCTTATCACCCGCTACGCCACCCCCGAGGCGGATCCCGAAGCCCTGATCCGACTGAGCCAGGGCTCCCCCTTCTTCCTGCGCGAAGCCATTTATCGGACCAACCAGAAACTCAGCCTGTCGGAACTGTCAGACTGTGCCCGGAACCTGACCACCAGCCTCTACCGGGCCGCAGCCCCGGCCGAACGCCGGCTCCTGGAAGTCTGCGCCCTGTCTCGCCGCCCCCTGACCCTGGAGGACCTGTCTCAGGTTCTCCAGCTGGATCTGGCCCAGTGCACCCGCCTGGCCGAATCCCTGTATGGCAAACAGCAAATTGAGTGGAGCGCCGATCCCCAGGGCAGTCTGACCGTCCGAATCTGGCACCCCGCCTATGTCATGGACCTGCGCGGCCGCCTCAGTGAATCCCAGACCCGGGCTCTGCACGGGGCTCTGTTCAGCCACTGGTCCGCCCGCTTCCTGGCCGAACCGGACAACCGCGATCTCCTGGATGAAATGATCTATCACGCCACCGCCTGCCAGAACCGGAAACAGCTCCTGTTCTGCAAGACCACCCGTATGGAACTGGATTTCGATATCTACCATGAAGTCTTCCCCGTACTCCGGGCCGGCCGCGTTCACGACCTGGTCTGGCCCACCGCCACCGTCGATGACTTCAGTCAACGCTTTGATGAGGTCGTGGCCCTGTATAAGTCCATGCCCCAGCTGCGCCAGCCTGACATGATCCACCTGTACCTGCGCCTGCTCTACATTCATGGCCGCTTCTACAAGGATCGAGACATCTACGACTCCGGCCTTGGCTCCATCCGCAAAATGATCCAGATCGCTCAGCTCCATCAGTTCCACGCCATGGCTTTCAAAGGCTACATCCAGCTGATCCACCACTGCATCAACCAGGCCGACTACACCGGCATGAGCGAAATCATCAATCTGGTCCGAGACAGCCTGTGGGAAGAGCTGACCCCCTTCGACCAGATGATGCTCAATAAATTCCACGGCTTCTCCCTGCTACTGTCCGGCCACCAGTCTCAGGGCGAAGTCCTCCTGTCGGAAGTCCTGGATTTCTACACCCGGCAGGACATCCTGGAAGAGTATGCCCTGTGCCAGGCCTCCGTCCACTTCTTCCTCGGAGAAGGGGCCCGGGTCAACGGCGATCTGCCCACCGCCCTGGACCACTACGAAGACGCCATGAGTCTGTGCAACGAAGAAAGCGACCTCGCCACTATGGCTATCCTCCTCTCCCGCATCGGCACCCTGCAGTACCAGCTCGGAGAAACCGACGCAGCCCTGTTCTACCTGCGCCGCAGCGTCGCGTGCTATGACTCCGTCATCTTCTCCTGGGGCCGACAGGAAGCCCAGGACCTGCTCAGCCGCCTGACCAACTCCGCTCCCGCCCCCCGCTGAGACAGTCAAGGCATCCCGTCAGAAGCGATCAGCACTGCAGCCCTGCCGCTCCTTCGGCAGAGGATTCAGTCCGGACTGCCGCTCCTTCGGCGGAGAATCCAAACCCATCGGCAAACCCGTCAATTCATTCCGTCGAATGTTTGACGGGTTTTTGACGCTGGCTGGCTATAATGTGAATAAGAAAACGATTAGACCTGGAAAATGAAGAATGAACGTCCGGCGAAAGGCAGTCATGTCTCTGCCGGTTGGCTGGACTGCCTGACAGCGTCCCTGGACTCTACCAGCCATCAACCTTCTTCATCGGGTGGAATCCTTCGACATGATTATCCTGGATAAGAATATCCTTCGATATATAGTTCCTTTAAAAATAATCAACAAAAGACAAATGCTTTTCGAACGAACCAAACAAGGAGACTGACCATGAAAATCCAAGCCACCGTTAATGGAAAACCAATTACTGAACTCGCCGATCCCGGCATGCGCCTCATCGACTATCTGCGCGATGTCCTGGGCCTCACCGGCACCAAGGAAGGCTGCTCGGAAGGAGAGTGCGGCGCCTGCACCATTCTGGTGGATGGCGTGGCCGTCACCTCCTGCACTATGCTGGCCGGCCAGATTGACGGCCATGACATCACCACCATCGAGGGCCTGGCTCAGGGCGGTGAACTCGACCGCATCCAGGACGCCTTCATCCGTCACGGCGCGATCCAGTGCGGCTTCTGCACCCCCGGCATGATCCTGAGTGTCAAAAGTCTGCTGCTGCGCCAGCCCAATCCCTCCGGCGAAGAAGTCAAACGGGCCATCGAAGGCAACCTGTGCCGCTGCACCGGCTATACCAAAATCATCAACGCCGTCGATGATCTGACCCAGGGAGGCCGCTAGCATGCATACTTTTCATCGTCCAAAAACCCGGCAGGCGCTGTATGAGCTTCTGGCCGTTCCGGCTCCGAACCGGTTTCTTCTGGCCGGCGGCACGGACCTGATCATCCACCTGCGGGAGAAGAAAATCCACCACGCCGATCTGATTGACCTCACCGGTATCCCCGACTTTAGCACCATCCAGGAACGTCCCGATGCGATCTTCATCGGCTCCGGCGTCACCATGACCGAGCTTGAGCAGAGCCCGGTGGTTCAGACCTGGCTGTGGGGACTGTCCCAGGCCGGAGCCCGCATGGGCTCCACCCAGATCCGCAACCGTGCCACCGTCGGCGGCAACGTCGTCAACGCGGCCAACTGCGCCGACACCATTCCCTGCCTCTTCGCCCTGCAGGCTCAGGTCCTCATCGGAGCTGCCGCCGGGGTGCGTCAGGTCTCCCTGACCGACTTCTATCGCAACGGCAAATCCGCCCTGGCTCCGGAAGAAGCCGCCGAAGGCTTCCTCTTCCCCAAACGCCCGGTGCGGTCCGCCTTCGTCAAGCTCGGCTCCCGCAAGGCCGTCTCCATCTCCAAGATCAGCTGCTGCATTGCCCTGGAGCAGACCCCGGACTCCACGGTGACCGCCGCCCGCGTCTGGCTCGGCTCCCTGGGACCCCTGCCGGTGCGCGGCGAACTCATCGAAGACCTGCTGAGGGGCCGGATTCCGGCGCATCTCACCCGGGACGAAATCCTTTCCGCTGCCGCCGCCCAGGTCCAGACCCTGATCCCCACCCGCGGCTCACTGCCCTACAAGCAGGAAGCAATGAAAGGAGTCCTGGCCGACCTGATGGAGGAATTGAGCCATGAATAAAGAACAAAACCTGCAGTACGTCGGCCAGCGCCTGATCCGGGAAGACTCCTACGACCGGGCCACCGGCGACACCCGCTACGTCGGGGACATGAAACGAGCCGGCATGCTCTATGCCCGCCTCTTCCTGTCCGACCACGCCCACGCCGACTACACCCTGGATCTGACCGAAGCCCGGGCCGTGCCCGGCATCGTCGCCATCTACACCCATGCCGATGTCCCGAACAAGCCCTACAACGCCATGGAATGGTTCTCCGGCATCAAGGGACACCATGACGAGTACCTGCTCAATCCCCGGGCGCTCTATGACGGCGACCGCCTCGCCCTGGTCGTGGGTGAATCCAAGGCGGCCGTGGAAGAAGCCCTCAGCCTGATCCGAGTCACCTATTCCGATCGGCCTCTGGTCCTGGGCGTGGAGAATGCGATGAAGGATGAAGTCATCCTGAAAAACGACTCCAACCTCTGCTACGAGACCACCAAGGGCTACGGCAGCTTCGAAGAGCAGGCCCGGGATGCTCTGGTCATCCAGACCCGGGGCCGCACCCCCAAGATCCATCACGGAGCCATCGAGCCCCATGTCTGCCTCACCGAATTCGACGAGCAGGGCAGCCTCCTGGTCTGGACCCCCTGCCAGGTCGCCTTCCAGGTGCGGATGCACGTGGCCGAAGTCAATGACCTGCCCTATGCCCGGGTCCGGGTGATCAAAGCCCCCATGGGCGGATCCTTTGGCGGCAAGAGCCAGCCCCTGCTCGAACCCATCTGCGCCTTTGCCACTTTACAGACAAAGCGGCCGGTGCTGCTCTACATGGACCGGGCGGACGTGGTCAAGGGCACCTGGCAGGGCAATGCCATGGAGATCGATGTCAAACTGGCGGTATCCCCTGAGGGCTTCATCCTGGGCCGTCACTTTGAAGTGGACATCGACGGCGGGGCTTACAATACCAACTCCGCCGCCGTGGCCAATGCCTTTGCCAAGAAGATCTTCCGGCTCTACCGCATGCCCAGCCAGACCTTCCACGGCCGGGCCTACTACACCAACACCACTCCCTCCGGCGCCTGCCGCGCCTACGGTTCGCCCCAGGCCCACGCTGTGGCCGAAGTCAACATCGATCAGGCGGCCAACGCCCTGAACCTGGACCCGGTGGACTTCCGGTTGAAGAACCTGGTGCACCCCGGGGACCTGGATCCCTCCGGCGGCACCCCTCTGGGCAACGTCCAGATCATCCGCTGCGTCGAAGACGGCCGCCGCGCCTTTGACTGGGACCAGCGCCGCCGCACCGTGAAGCAGCGCAATGACGACCGCTTCCGCTGGGGCGTGGGCATGGCCTGTGCCTCCCACGTCAACGGCTACACCGGCGCCTTCCCCGATTTTACCAATGTCCAGTGCGACCTGGAAGCCGACGGCAACATCACCATTAAAATATCCATTCATGAGCAGGGCTGCGGCACCGTCACCACCATGAAACAGATTGCCGCCGAGACCCTGTCGGTCCCGCCCGAACAGATCCACCTGGGCGAAGCCGACACCGCCCGCTCCCCCTATGACGCCGCCGGCACCCAGGCCAGCCGCGTCACCTACTCCGTGGGCGCTTCCCTGAAATACGCCTGCGACCTGATGAAGCAGCGCATCGTCGAAGCCGCCGCCGCGGTCTGGGGCGGCACATCCGCCGACTACATCCTGTGCCAGGGCGAACTCACCGTCAGTCAGACCGGAGAAATGAAAACCCTGCGCGAACTGGCTGTGCTCTACGAGCGGGATCACCACAACACCGTCTCGATCCTGGCCCACCATGAGTCCAAAACCAACCCCGCCTCCACCGCCGCCTTCTTCTGCGAAGTCTGCGTCGATACCTATACCGGACTGTTTGAAATCACCGACGCTCTGGCCGTGCACGACATCGGCCGCTCCATCAACCCCACGCTGGTGGAAGGCCAGATCCAGGGCGGTGCCCACTTCAGCATCGGCGGTGTGGTCGCCGAGGGCGTCGTCCATGACGCCAAAGGCCGGGTTCAGAACCTGAACTTCTCCAAGTACCGCCTGATGAACGCCATGGACATGCCCGAAGTCAAAGTCCTCACCGTCGAAGCCGGCGGCGACGACGGCCCCTACGGCGCCAAGAGCGTCGGCGAGATCTCCGCCATCGCCCCGGCCCCCGCCATCATGAACGCGCTCAACTTCGCGCTCGATACCAAGATGGCCCACTTCCCCGCCCTGCCCGAAACCATCATCCAAGTCCTGAACACACAGCGCGATGAAGCATCGCAAGGAGGAACCCATGGATCCCATCCAGTTACAAGGAAATGAGCTGACCCTGGATCAGCTGTACGAAATCGTCTATGACCGCCGCCCGGTCACGGTGAGCGAGTCGGCCTGGGACAAGGTCCGCTCGTCACGCCAGGTCATCTTTGACATGGCCGCCGAAGGCAAGCCGGTCTACGGCCTCAACCGCGGCGTCGGCTGGAACAAGGACAAAGAGTTTGACGCCGACTTCTTCGAGACCTACAACCGCAACCTGCTCAACTCCCATTCCTTGGGCGTGGAGCCCTACAATACCACGGAAGAAGTCCGGGCCATCCTCCTGATCCGCCTGAACAAGGCCCTCACCGGCAGCACCGGCATCTCCCCCGAGATCCTGGATCTGTACCGCCTCTACCTCAACCACGGCATCCACCCGCAGATCCCCCGCCGCTCCTCCATCGGCGAAGCCGACATCACCACCCTGTCCCACATCGGCCTGGCCTTTATCGGTGAAACCGACGTGGAATACCAGGGAGAGATCATGAACTCCGCCGAGGCCATGAACCGGGCCGGCATCGCGCCGATCCGCCTGGGTCCGAAGGACGGCCTGTCCATCGTATCCTCCAATGCCCAGGGGGAAGGCACCACCGCCATCCTGCTCAAGGAAACCCTGGAAATCACCCGGCTGTGCAACCTCATTGCCTGCCTCTCCCTGGAAGGACTCAACGGCGTCGTCGAATCCTACGGCGAAAAAGTCAACGCCCTGCGCGGTCTGCCGGGCCAGATCCGCGCAGCCGAAGAATTCCGCGCCAACCTGAAAGGCTCCTACCTGGAAGAACCCCATGCCGACCGGGCCCTGCAGGATCCCCTAAGCTTCCGCTGCGCCCACGCCATCACCGGCAGCGTCTATGACGCCATGAGCTATGTCCGTCAGTTCCTGGACATCCAGCTCAACACCACCGACGACAATCCCTGCATTGTCATCGAAGATCAGCGCAGCTACGTCAGCGCCAACTTTGAAACCACCACCCTGGCACTGGGCGTCGAAATGATGGTGTCCGCCCTCTACCATATGTCCAAGACCTCCTGCTACCGCATGATCAAGCTGGCTGACCCCCAGTTTACCAAGCTCACCCGGTTCCTCACGCCCAAGGAAGTCACCACCATTGCCTTCGGCACCATCCAGAAGACCTATACTCTGCTGGATTCACAGAACCGCAGCCTGGCCAACCCCTCCTCCATGGACTTCTACTCCCTGGCCGGCGGCATTGAAGACCACGCCTCCAACCTCCCCCTGACCACCGACAAGGCCTTCCAGATCATCGACAACATCCGCTACATCCTCGGCATCGAAGCCATGCACGCCTGCCAGGCCATCGACCTGCGCGGCAAGCCCCGGCTGGGCGAAAAAACCAGTCAGGCCTACGACATCATCCGCAGCGTGCTCCCCTTCTACAGCGAGGACCGCAACCTCTCCAAAGACATCAAGACGATGTATGAGCTCATCCGCTCCGGCCGGCTCCATGACATTCTCTGATCCGTAAATTCTCCACCCCCGACGCAGCGGCCGTCTTTTTGACCCTTTCCGCCAAAAATTCCGCTGCACCGGACCGCTCCCGGACCGACCGGGAACGGCCAGTTCCAGCCCGAACCATGATCCAGTCATCATCCCAAATAAACAAACAGGAGTTGTAACAATGGAATCAAACAAACCGAACGCTAAGCAAACGTGGCATCTGAAAAAATCGGTCTTTATCCCATCTATTGTCTTCGCCGGCGGCGCTGCCCTGCTGGGCATCCTCAACAACAAAGCGCTGACCACCGCGGCGGACGCCTTCTTCCAGTGGTCTCTGCAGAGCTTCGGCTGGCTCTACCAGATCGCCAGCATGGTTGCCCTCATCGTTGTATTCGCCCTTCTTTTCTCCAAATTCGGCAAAGTCCGCATCGGCGGCAAAGACGCCAAACCCAAGTATTCCTTCATGACCTGGTTTGCCATGGCCCTCACCGGCGGCGTGGCATCGGGCATCGTCACCTGGGGCGTCAATGAACCCCTGATCTACTTCGGCAATATCTGGGGCGAGCTCGACGCCCTGGGAATTCAGCCCTACACAGCAGAAGCCGCCCGTTTCGCCATTGGCCGGTCCTTCTACAACTGGACCTTTATCCCGTATGCCATGTACACCCTGTGCGGTCTGGCCGTGGCCTACATGTACTTCAACCGCAAGAAGGAACTGGGCATTGCCGCCACCCTCGAGCCGCTCTTCGGTGACCGGGTCAAGGGCAAAAAAGTTTCCGCCATCATTGACACCATGTCCCTTCTGGCCATCGCTCTGGGACTGACTTCCGGACTCACCGCCTGCATTACCCTCTTAACCTCCGGACTAAACTACAAGTACAAGCTGCCCCTGAACCTGCCGCTGTTCGTTGGTCTGGGCGTACTGATCATCGTCCTGTTTACTTCCTCCGCCTACATCGGCCTGGACAAAGGTCTGGCCAAGGTCGGCAGCCTCAATGCCTGGTTCTACTACGGCATCCTGATTCTCCTGTTCGTCGCCGGACCGACCCTGTTCATCCTGCGCAACGGTACCGCCGGCATGGCCGAATGGCTGCAGAACTTCTGGGGCTGGGGACTGGATCCCATCGACATCGGCGGCGCACCGCTGGTTCAGTCCTGGACACTGTTTGACTGGGCTGTCTGGATCGCCTATGCTCCCGTCATGGGAATCTTCCTGGCGCAGATCTCCCGCGGCCGCACCATCCGCGAGTTCATTCTCGTCAACATGGTTCTGCCCTCCATCTTCGGCATCGTCTGGTTCACCGTCTGGGGCAACTCCGCCCTGCAGATGCAGATGGACGGCGTCATCAACCTGGTGGAAGTCATCAAGAACAACAGCGCTGTCACCGCGCTCTGGGCCTTCCTGGATCAGCTTCCCTTCGGCCTTGGCACCATCATTATCCCCATCAACTTCCTGATCATACTGATCTCCTTCGTCACCGCGGCGGACGCTACCTCCACCACCGTCGCATCCATGTGCGTGAAGGACCTCCCCATCGGCGCGGAAGCACCTCCGATGCTGAAAGTACTCTGGGGCGTAGTCATCGGATCCATCGCCATCGTCATGGCGATCTTCGGCGGCGGAGCTCAGGGCGTACAGGGCGTCAAATCCCTGGCTACGGCCGGCGGCTTCTTTGTCCTGTTCATCTTCCTGCTCCAGATCGTATCAGTCATCAAGATGTTCTTCATCGATAAAGTCGAGGGTCTCGAGTAACCGGCTGTTCTCATGGAACGCTTCCCCACCGGGAGCGTTCCAATCTTCTAGCCCGTTCCCACTGCCTGTCCCGAACCTGAATGAATGCACCGGGGGGATCCGCCTGCGATCCTCCGCCTGAAGGAGAAAACAATGAATCATACTTCAATGAATCAAACTGCGATGAATCAGACCGCTCAGAATCAGCCCGTGGTGACCCTGGATCAGCGCCTGACCCTGGACCAGTTCATGACCATCGTCCGAGGCGAAGCCCGGATCAGCTTCAGCCCGGCCTATGAAAAACGAGTCCGCCACTCCACCGCCATCGTCCAGGCGCTGGTCGAGGAAGGCCGAATTGTCTACGGCGTGACCACGGGCTTTGGCTCCAACAGCACCCAGGTCATCTCCACCGAAGATGCCGCCACTCTGCAGGAGAACATCCTGCTGTCCCATGCCACTTCCCTGGGCGCGCCCATGACCGAGCCCGTGGTCCGGGCGACCCTGCTCATGATGCTTTGCAACGGGGGTCAGGGGCACTCCGGGGTGCGCTTGGAAACCCTGGAGCGCATCGCCTGGTTCCTGAATGAAGGGCTGTATCCCTTCGCCCCGGCGGAAGGCTCCGTCGGCTACCTGAGTCCTGAAGCCCATATTTCCCTGGCTCTGACCGGCAAGGGCTCGTTCCTGGTGGGCGGCGCCGTGGTTCCGGCGGCTGAAGTCTTTGCCCGGGTCGGACTCAAGCCCTACCCCTTGAGTTATAAGGAAGGCCTGTTCCTGATCTCCGGTACCACCTCCGTCACCGGCTTTGCCGCCGTGGCTTTAGACCGCATGCTCCAGGCCGTGGTCAGTGCCGACCTGATTGCCGCCATGACCCTGGAGGTCTCCAAGGCCACCCTCAAGGCCTTCGATCCCCGCGTGATGGGTGTCCGGCGCCAGACCTGGCAGGGAGAAACCGCGGCTCAGCTGCTCAGGATCCTGGGCGATTCCGAAATCTGCCGCCATTTCCTGGACTACCGCCTGCAGGATGCCCTGTCTCTGCGCTGCGTGCCCCAGCTCCACGGCACCGCCAAGAAACGTCTCTATGGCATCCGGGAAACCCTGGAAGACGAGTTCGCCAGCTGCTGCGACAACCCCATTACCTGGGGCACACCGGAAGAACCCCTGGCCATCTCCTCCGGCAATCCCGACTCCTCCTACGTCGGCATGGAAATGGACACCGCCGCCATCGCCGCCGCCATGGTGGCCAAAATGTCGGAACGCCGCACCAACCGCCTCATTGACGGCTCCATCTCCGGCAACCCCTACTTCCTGGTCTCCCAGCCCGGCCTCAACAGCGGACTCATGATCACCCAGTACACCCAGGCCGGCCTGCTCAACGACATGAAACGCCTCTCCCTGCCCGCCGTGGTGGACAACATTCCCACCTGCGCCAATCAGGAAGACTACGTCGCCATGGGTTACAACGCCGCCAAGAAAGCTCTGGAATGCGCCGAAAAGCTCGAACAGGTCCTGGCCATCGAACTCCTCGCTGCCTACCAGTCCTATCCCTACCTGCCCCAGGATCTGGCCCGCTCCCAGACCACCGAAGCTCTCTGCCAGCTGATCGCCACCAAAGTCCCCCTCCTGCGGGAAGATGTGTTCCTTTACCCCCACATCCAGTCCCTCATCTCCTTAATCAACTCCGGAGCCCTGCGCCACACGGCGGAGAACATCCTCGGACCACTGGTCTGATCCGGCAAAAAAACCTCTGGCATGTTCCTTTCTCAAGGAATGCCGGAGGTTTTTTCGATTTCTGTCTTCAGCATTGATCTGATTCCCATTCAGCCTCTGACTCATTTGTTCTGATCCATCTGCAATCACTAAAATCTTAGCTTTCGGGCTGCTGAATTTCTTTCAATGCGACAAGTTGCTGAACAATGCTTTCGAGTAGTCTTTCATATCGGTCAGATTAAGCATTTGATATTTATCCTTCACACTGCAGAAGGAGCCATAAATCGAAGTTCACGTTGGAATAGGCATGCCAGATAACTGGATCAGTTTTCTTTTTCTTCCCTTTCGATGGCTCCTTGTCACAAAGAGCTATGCTTTTATGAAATTCCCCTTCATTAAAATCAAAATCAAAGACTGCTGCGGTGTCATACTCAACACGATTTTTTGTCACAAGGTATGGTTTCCCCTTAACAGTATTGAACGTAATGGATCTGTCAGGGAAATCTGACAGGAGATGTGAAAGGTGTTTAAAATAGAGCATCTCCTGTTGTCCTTCACAGATGCAAAAATAAGTTTTCCTGCATTTTGACATGCTACTCCTCCGTTTCATTCGCGGAATCAAACAGAGATGAGAAATCAATGTAGGGAAGAGCTCCGTAATTTCCCTTAAAATAGTTGATCAGATAATTCTGATCATTCCTTACTTCTTCGGATCCAAAGTCGGCCAAGGAGTAAATAACACTTCGGAAAGATTGCGGATCTTTCTCTACAAACCGGATCTGGTCTCTTCGAAAAATTTTATTGCTCAAATAAATGGGATTATGAGTAGTGAATACGAGCTGCGAGCCAGCCCTATTCATCTCTGGATCATTGAACATGGCAAGAATGCCCTTAATGATCTCGGGATGAATCGCTGAATCAAACTCATCCAGAATGAGCACACCACCTGCCTGAAATAAATGGTGAAATGGAATGGCAAAGTCTATTAATTTCAATGTTCCCCGTGATTCCATCAATTCTGCCGGTACCGTGGTTTCCTTTCCATTTATCTTATAAACAGAAACCAGCTTAACATTGGCTGACTCTTCGTTATTTGGTTTTTTTGAAAGATACGCGATTTTTTGCGGTCCAAAATCCGCCCGATGTACGAACCGTTCCAATGTTTTATTCCAAATGAAAATATCTTTGTCTGGTGATTCCTCAAATTCAAACGTCAGATTCGTTTTCATCATGGTAAAGTCATTTACGACAAAAAACTTTTTCTGAAAAAAATCGATCACCGCATCGGCCAATTCCCCGTTAATGGAACTTTTAAATCCCCTGGCTAAATAAAGTTCGGACTGATCGAGATTGGCATTGATTCGGGTCTCAAATTGATCGAGCAGCTGTTCTGTGAATTGGAGCTTGGAGAGGGATCGCTTTTCTTTTCCATGAACGACTTGATCCTTATCCCTGTGGAACAGATTAATTCTGTGTTCCTTGGAATCTATGTGGTTTAAAAATTCGGATACGATCCTCCGATTTCCCTTGTTTTCCGTATTAACTTCAAAAGCAAAACCATACTCTATTCTTGTATTCTCATGAATAAATTCAATCTCAAACGCTACAGGTCTGTTCTCCGTTTGATATATGAAGGGATAAAGCTCAAGGTTCTTAACCGGACCAATATTCTGCTCCAGGGACCCTGATAAAACAATTTCTCGCATGACCGCCATGGCTTTGATTATGTTTGATTTTCCACTGGCGTTTGCTCCGTATATGACGCAGGATGGGAGTATTCTGAGCTTATTGCTGCGGATCAGGTTCTCGTTCAAGGTTGTTTGGCTCGATGCAATCATCGATAAACTCGACTTATCAGAGAATGATCGAAAATTTGAGAAACGAAAATCTATAAGCATATCTTTTTACCTCCTGCTTTTTAGTCGTTCTTAATTATATTATACTTGAAATAACGGATAATTTTACTTTTTTGAGATTTTTTCTCATTATCATACCCAACCAAAAATATGATGCCGTCAGGACAGTAGCAGCGGAATATATGATTCAGGGCATTCCAGTGAGATACCAGAAAAAAATGGCTATCGGAGCATTAGGTCCGGATGAGATTTTTGTGTCAGAACTCGTCCCCCGGAGTTCTGCATAAATCCAGGATGTCTCATCTCGGATCATGGACCTGGGATTGATCTGGCAAGGATGAAAAAAAGGATCCCGGGATGATGAAGAGCATCCGGGGATCCAAGGTTTGAGTTGAGGATTTCGTTTTGGGGAATTTATTTGGAAATTACGAGGGAGTCGATGGGGATGAGCTTGGGTTCCGCGTTGGGATCCACTGTAATCTTGTTCTTGACGGCGTTGACCATTTCCTCGAGGGACTTGGCGCCGATCATGGCAGGATCCTGAGCGATGGTTGCGGCCAGCTGTCCGTCTTCTACCGACTTGACGGCTTCCGTGTCTCCGTCTGTTCCGACTACGAGGATGGAACCGAGCTTGTTGGCGTTGATAACGGCCTGGAGTGCTCCCAGAGCCATGGTGTCGTTGGCACAGTAGATAGCCTTGAGGTCAGCGTTCTGCTGAATGTAGCTGGCAGCTACGTCCAGAGCTTTCTGGCGGTCCCAGTCTCCGGGGAGTGATCCGACGATGGTCATGCCGGCTGCGGTGAAGGCTTCGGTAGCGCCCTGCTTTCTGGCTTCACCGGAAGTGTTTCCGGCTTTTCCTTCGATGATGGCAACTTTGGAGCCCTTTTCGATCTTGCCGTTGATGAACTCCGCGCCCTTCTTGCCGACGGCTACGTTGTCCGTGGTGGCGAAGCCGATGACTGCGCCGCCCTGAGCTTTCAGCTGAGCCATGTCGAGTTTTTCATCGATGTTCATGACATAGATGCCCTTCTGGTTGGCCGAAACGACCGCGGGAATCAGGTTGACCGGTGACAGCGGAGCCACACCGATAGCGGCGTATCCGCCGTTAACGAGGCTTTCCAGAATCTTGAGCTGTCCTTCAGTATCTTCCTCGGACTGAGCGGCCAGGATGTCAACCTTGACATTGAGTTCCTTGGCTTTGGCTTCTACGCCTTGCTTCATCTTGACCCAGAAGTCAGAGGACTGGTTCTTCAAAAGAACGGCGTAGGTGACTTCACCGGCAGCAGCCGTTGTGGTGGAAGGTGTAGTTCCGGGGGTGGTTCCGCCGGCAGTCGTTGCCGGAGCTGCAGGCGTGCAGGCAGCCAGGAGTGAAATCGAGAGCACAGATGCGGAAAGGATGGATAATGCTTTTTTCATAGTAAGCCTCCTAAATTTTTATTTATAACCCTTGGGTATAAATCAGAATCATGGACATGGACTGTTACATGGACTGTTACATGGACTGTTACATCGACTGTTCCATGGACTGTTCCATGGACTGCTGTTTCGGGGATCTTTGCGCCTGTGGCGCGGATCCGCTGGTTCCTGGATAGTCAGGCCCGAGCTAACGGGAGCGCTGCTTGATGAGATAGGCACCGCCCAGCACGCCGCTTTGCTGATTGTGGGCAGCAAACACGAATTTCACCGTACGGTACGGGAATGGCTTTCTCAGCCGCTTTCTGATTTCCTCCAGGAGAGTTTCCTTGGGGAAATCGGTCATGAAGAGCACCCCGCCGCCCAGGACAATGGTGTCCGGGTCCAGGATATTGGCCTCCGTCGCAATGGGCATGGCCAGGTTCTGAACGTATTCCAGCAGCAGCGGGTGCGTCTGATGCTGGGAGAAGATGCTTTCAATGCGGGCTCCGGGGATCATGGCCACCAGTTCGGTGAGCCGCTTGCCCGAGCACAGCAGCTCGGCGCAGCCGGAATTGCCGCAGCCGCAGGCAGCCGTTACGCCCGGGAACGGGATATGTCCCAGTTCGCCGGCGGCTCCGTGGGAGCCCTGGTAGCTCCGCCCCTGAATATAGATGGCGTTGCCCAGTCCGGTGCCGTAGTAGAAGCCGAGAATCGTCTGGTCCCGGTCCGGGTCCAGCTCCATCTTGTGGATGTCGTGGTAGAGCAGGAAGTTGACATCCCGGTCAATGTAGACCGGAAGGTTCAGCTCCTGGGACAGCAGGTTGCCCAGATCCAGCTCGTTGAGCACGGGCAGGTTGGGCGTAGAGTACACATAGGATTTATCCTTGCTGACAATGGACGGCAGTCCGATGGTGATGTGCTCCACCTGACCGTCCAGGCCGTGGGTCCGGATGTAGCCGCCGATCACTTTCATCAGCTGTTCCACCGGGCCTTTGGAGATGAACCCGATGGGGCGCTGTTCAAAATGATGCAGCTGATCCTGGTCGTCGATGGTGCCGATCCGGAAGTTCGTGCCGCCGATGTCGATGCCGATGATATTTGTCAAGGTGCTTCACCTCTCCCTTATATCTCGACGCCGGTCTTTTCTTTGAAAGTGGCCGCCATCTTGTCCCAGGCCCGGTCGACGTCATGATCCAGGTTGAACAGCCCGGAGCTGCCCACGATGAAGACTTCGACACCGGCTTCGTACATATCCTTGAAGGTCCGTTCGTTGCAGGAGCCGTCGATCTCGATCAGGTAGCCGTAGCCGTTCTCATCCTTGAGCCGCTTCGCCTCCCGGACTTTATGGAGCATTTCGGGGATGAAGGGCTGGCCTGCGAAGCCGGGGTCCACGGACATGATGGTGATTTTATCGACTTTATGAATGTACTCTTTGATGTAGTCCAGGGGAGTGGCTGGATTGAGTACCACGCCGAACTTGCAGCCCAGGGACTTGATCTGGTTGATGATGCGGAAAGCCTGAGAGTTGATGGTCTCCGCCTGGGGACAGATGTAGGTGGCGCCAGCCTTGGCCAGGGCTTCGACATAATCCGCCGGATCCGTGACCATCAGATGACAGTCGATTTCCAGATCCGTGGCCGGGCGGATGCCCTTGACGAAATCCGGGGACAGGGTGATGTTCTTGACGAAATGGCCGTCCATGATATCTACGTGGAGCAGATTGGCCCGACGATTGAGCACATCCAGGGTTTCCTTGACCCGGAGAATGTCCATGCACATGAGGGAAGGTGAAAATTTAACCATAAGCGATTCCTTTCCAGCCGCGAGCTGGCAGTATGTAGTGGCGCGGGCTATTTCTTGCGGGCCAGCAGCATGTCGATGGTAACGGAGATGATGATCAGGCCGCCCATGACGATCTGCTGATAGGAGCTGGGAACGGTGAGTACCGTCATGCCGTAGTTGATTAATCCAATGATGAGACCGCCGATGACGACGCCGAAGATCTTGCCCTTGCCGCCGAAGAAGCTGGTACCGCCGATGATGGCAGCCGCGATGGCGTAGGTTTCAAACCCGGTGCCGGCGGCCGGTTCGGCTGCGCCGACCCGACCCAGCAGGACGATTCCGGCGATGGCGGAAGCAGTTCCAGAAATGATGAAGACCAGCAGCGTGTGCAGCTTGATGTTGATGCCGGAGTACCAGGCGGCTTCCTTGTTGCCGCCCAGCGCGTAGATGTTGCGGCCGACCTTGGTCTTGGTGGTGAAATAGATCAGCACCGCAGCCACTGACAGCGCGATCAGAACGGGTACGGGAATGCCGAAGACCCGGTTGGATATGAACTTGGTGAAGGACACCGGGAAGCCGAAGACGGACCGGGCGTTGGAGATGATCAGCGTGATGCCGCGGAAGATCGCCTGGGAGCCCAGGGTGATAATGAAGGGATGGACACCGGTCTTGTTGATGACCGTTCCGTTGAGGAAGCCCAGGAAGGCGCCCAGGAAAATGCCCAGGGCCACGGCCAGCACCGGATTAACCCCGCCGACCATCAGTTTGGCGGTAACCATGCCGACCAGGGCGGCGACGGATCCGACGGACAGATCGATGCCGGCGATGAGGATGGCGAAGAATTCACCCAGGGCCAGCAGGATGTTGACCGAACTCTGGGTCAGGATCTGCGGCACGCTGGTGGCGGAAAAGATGGCAGTAGGCTTGATGATGGCCAGCAGCGCGATCAGGATGATCAGGATCGACAGCGTGCCATACTTGCCCCACAATTCATTGAAGGATACTTTGCGATTGGTTTCCATAGGTTACTCCTTTACTTTTGGTTCTCGCCAGTGGTGGCCAGTACGATTTTCTCTTCGGTGGCGTCCTGATTGCGGAAGGTGGCGACGATATGTCCTTCCCGATACGCATGGATCGTGTCACTGACCGACAACAGCTCAGGCAGTTCGGAGGAGACCACCAGGATGACCTTGCCTTCGTTGGCCAGGATCCGCATCAGTTCGTAGATCTCGCTCTTGCTTCCCACATCGATGCCCTTGGTAGGCTCATCGAAGATGACGACCTGGGAGTTGGCGGCCATCCATTTGCCCAGGATGACCTTCTGCTGATTGCCGCCGGACAGCTCTACAATGTTCTGGTCGATGTCCCGGCATTTGATGCGAAGCGCTTTCTTCTGAATCTCCGCCTCGGACCGCTCGTACTTGTTGTCCACATGACCCGTCATCCCGAACAGACTGGAATTTTTCAGAAAGGAGATGATGGAGATGTTCTGCTTGATGTCGAAGTTGTGCATGAAGCCTGTTTCGCGCCGGTTCTCCGTGACCATGGCAAAGCCATTCCGGATGGCGTGATATGGGGACTTGTTCTCCACCGCTTTCCCTGCCACTTTGATGGTGCCGGCCTTCAAGGGAGAAACCCCGAACAGGGCATTCATCAGTTCGGTGCGGCCGGCGCCGATCAGTCCGGCAAAGCCGACGATCTCGCCGCGGCGGACCGTAAAGGATACATCCTGGACCGAACCGTCTTTTGTGGTCAGATGATCCGCCTCAAAAATGACCGGTTCGGCGGAAAAGTCCTGAATGGCTTCATTGAGGTAGGTGCCGGAGATCTCCCGCCCCACCATCATGGTAACCATCTGGTCGATGCTGGTGTCCCTGACCTCCCGGGTGCCGACGTAGGTGCCGTCCTTGAGCACCGTGACCCGGTCGCCGATGGCCTTGATCTCATTCAGCTTGTGGGAGATGAAGACAATCCCCTTGCCCATCTGCTTCAGGTCGCGGATGATCCGGAACAGGTTCTCCGTCTCCACATTGGTCAGCGACGTCGTGGGTTCATCCATGACGATGATGTCGGCGTTGCTGACCAGCGCTTTGGCGATTTCCACCTGCTGCTTTTCCGAGGTGCTGATGTATTCCACCAGCGCCATGGGATCCCGCTTCATGCCGATCTGTTCCATGACCGCTTTGGCTTTCTGCTTCATGGTGTCGTAGTCCACGATGTCAATGCCGAAGCGCCGCTTCACCGGCAGCCGGCCGACAAACAGGTTCTCGGCGATAGACAGTTCCTTAATGACGCTGAGCTCCTGGTAGATGACGCTGATGCCGTTTTCGTAGGAATCGGCCGGCGTCAGCCGTTCAAACTCCTTGCCCTTGATGGTGATGGTGCCCTCGGTGGGCTGATACACGCCGCTGAGGATCTTCATCAGGGTAGATTTGCCGGCGCCGTTCTCGCCCAGAAGGACGTGAACCTCACCCGGCCGAATGTCAAATGATATGTTATTCAGCGCGGTGACTCCGGGAAATTTCTTGGTTACATGATTCATGCGGACTAGTTCTTCCATCATTACCTCCATACGTTCAGTTCGTGGGATGCTCCGGCGCTCTGCCGAAGTTTCTTCAAGGGGCGACCCGTCGGGTCGTGCTACCCTCGACCAGCTTCACCGGGATCACCACGGTCTGAAGAAAGTCGTGTTCATTTGAAATCAGGTCCAGCATCTGCCGGCAGGCTGCCTTGCCCATCTGTTCATAGTCCTGGGCAATGGTCGTAATCTGCGGCCTGGAGTATTTGGTCAGCGTATTGCCGTCAAAGCCGATGAGCTGAATCTGTTCCGGCACCTGAATGCCCGCGTCCTGCAGTCCGTGGAGAGCTCCCAGGGCCATGACGTCATTGGAACAGAAGATGCCGTCCACCTGCGGAAACATCTTCAGGACCTTCGGAATGGCGTCATAGGCGCTTTCATAGCTGACCGCCGTCTCCACAAAAATCTTCTCCGCCGGTTCCAGTCCGGCGTCGCTCAACGCCTTGATGAAGCCGTAGTAGCGCTGATCCACCGTGCTGATCCGCCGGGCATCCCGAATCATGATCGGATACCGGCAGCCCGCGGCCAGCAGGTGCTGGCCGGCCATATAGCCGCCCTGATGATTGTCTGAGTGCACCAGATTCGAGGCATTGCGCGGGCTACGGTCCATGTACAGAACCGGAATGTCATACTCGGTCTCGAGCTTGGAGACATCCGACTGACCGGAGATGTAGATGATGCCGTCCACCTTGCGCGAGATGAAATTCTGAACCAGCAGATCTTCCCGCTGCTCATCTTCATTGGTGTCGCAGACAAACACGGAATAGTTCTTTTGAAAGAAGGAATTGACCAGCTCCCGGACCACTCGGGAGAAGAAGTCATTGGTGAGATCCGGCACGATGACCCCCACCGTCTGAGACAGGTTGGTCCGCAGACTCTTGGCATTGCTGTTCGCCACAAAGCCGGTTTCCTGGATGATGCGCCGCACCTTTTCTTCTGTTTTGGCTGAATATCCCCCGCTGCCGTTAATGACACGGGAAATGGTCGCGATGGATACCCCGGAAAGCTTGGCCACTTCCGTCATGGAAAGCTTCTTTGCCATGGTCTTTCCCCCTTTCGAACGTAAACCTTTACGTTAATTTACTTAAATTTTACGTTAAAAGTAAACGAACGTCAACCCTCCCAAGGGAAATTTAATCCATAAAAATAATTATCCAAAAGTATCAATCCGACAGGAATGATTCTAATCTCAAACCCGAAAAAAAGAAGAACCCCACCATCAGGGCTCTTCTCAAGGATTATGAAACTGATATCAGTACCCGCCACATCTCCTTTTACCAGCCAACTCTTCCCCGGCTTTGGCATCACGGTTTCAGAACACTCGGTTCCAGAAAAGTTCCGGATTCTGATCCTTGACAGAGCTTCCTCCGATCTCCGGAGTGCCTGGCGCTCCCTGAGCATCGAAAACGGCCTCAGGGAAACCAGTGGTTTCTCTGAGGCCGTAATCCTCGGGCTTCAGCAGGCTCCGTTAATTGCAGATCTGCTGGATCGATGTCTGGGTGGCTGTGCTGATGGCGGAGAGACCGCCCAGGATGAAGACCTGATCCGGGTTTTCATCAATGAGGTAGGCTTTGGTGTCGGCATGCAGGTAGGCGGCCGGGGTCAGAACGACCGGCCCATGATTGACATGGCACAGCAGGGTGCCGGTCAGGGCATCGTAGGGCTTTTCCCCGTTGGCGATGACGATGGTATTGGTCGAATTGAAGAATTGATCGGCAATGACGGCAGCCGTAGCGTAGCGGTTGGCTCCGGCCAGCCGGACCACGGTTCGTCCGGGTGCCTGGAGAGCCGCTTCCACTTCTGCGGTCTGCACCAGCTGTCCGCCCGTCAGATAGACGGTATTGGCCTCTTTCAGGGAATCCTTGATCATATCAATGGACTTGCCATCATTGAAGAGAATGCCGCAGCCGTTCTTGGCGGCGCCAGGACCGGCGGTCAGGGCGTCAAACATGGTGTAGCCGTTGGCTACCACGGCCCGGTCCGTCCGGCCGGTGATGCTTCGAATCTTCTGGTCGACCAGGATGGAGGTTTTGAAGCGGGTGGTGCCGCCGATCCGCTCCACGGTCAGTCCCATGCCTTTCAGCGCTGTGACAATGCCGGCCGGAACCGCCTGTTCTCCGCCCAGGATGATGGCGTGCTTCGCCTTCAGCCGGGTGATTTCAGTCTTGGTCACACTGCGCAGGGCGGCGGGTTCGGTCAGCAGGATCGGAGCGCCCATGACGGCGGACAGTGGTCCGCCCAGCAGGGCGTCAATGCCGCTGACGCCGTTGACCAGGATGATGGTGTCAGCCGTGACGAAGGTCTTTTTGCTGATTTCCACCGCGGTGGAGTACCTGGTATCCCCCGCGATGCGCTGAACCACCGGCGGAGCCGGTTTGCGGCTGCTCTGAAGAATGGACGTGATGCTCTCATTGTAAAGATTGTCGTAGGCGTAGATATAGATACTGGTCGATTTGCCCAGCATCCGCCAGATGTCAATGCGGTAGCGGTTGTTCACCGTTTTCTCCACCATCATGTCGTAGGTGGAATCCGTCTTGCTGGTGGAAACCACAAACGCATTCACGCCAACCCCCAGATCCGAGGCTCCATCTGTGGCGTCGAAATAGAGATAGTTGCCTTCGATCCGGACATTGGAGACCACCGGCGCTTTATGGTCGATGAGCACCGGAATCTGCCGGGCCTGGGCAGTGCCCTGATCGTAGTTGATTTTGGTTTTGATCTCATAGAAGTACTTGCCGTCGGGAAGCGGTCCGGTGGGCAGATCATCTTCCCAGAAGCCCTCCTCCATGAGGTAGCTGGTGGGTGCTCCGGCATAGATCCGGCTCATCTTGGGAACGCCCTGATAGCTGCCGATGGTCTCCAGACGGGTTTTGGACGAATTGAGCAGCGAGAAGGTCACCTCATCGGCGCTGCGCAGGAAGGACAGGCTGGGCAGGATATTGGACCGACCGGTGAGGTAGGACACATCATTGCGCGGGTTCAGCTCCACGCGTCTGTTTTTCAGCCAGTAGGCTTCGTCATAGTAGGGCGAATAGCAGATCAGTCCGGAAGTGTCAAAGAAGGAGGTACCAACCGGATCCTGGCCGCGCCCCAGGGTGGCGCCGAAGGCATCCAGCACCAGCGGCTTGTTCCAGTCGCCGTAGAAGCCCATGAAGGGTACGCTGGTCGTGCGGCCGTCTGAATCCGTCAGGACAACGAAGCCCTCAATAAACTGCTCCTTGCTGACACCGCCCTGAGCGAAGTCGACGGTCAGGCTGACGGCACGGGACGAGCCCGCCTCCACCCGGAAGGCTTCATCGCCGCTGAGGCTGTGGGGCACTTTGCGGGAGCGCTCGGTGTAGAGACCGTTGTCCATGGCATCGGTCAGAAGGTGTACTTCGGCGGTATAGTCCAGTCCCTCGCCGCCGATGTTCTGCACCGTCAGATTCAGTTTCAGCAGCGGGCTGGTCACTTCCTTGAGTTCCAGCTTGGCTTCCCGGGTTATGGGCTGATAAGCCAGGGTCCGGGCCTCCAGGGCTTTGCCCAGATTCATCAGACCGGCTCCCTGCACTCGCGGACTGCGGGCCGTGCCCTGTTCAAACAGGACATCGGCTGAGTTCATCAGCAGCTGCTTGGAGACGATCATCTGGTCAGCTCGCGAGAGAGCCTGGAAGGCCGGGCTGTGCTCGAAGTAGTCCCGGATGACCACGGCTCCACCCGCCAGATGCGGCGTGGCCATGGAAGTGCCGGACATCACGCCGTAAGCCTGGCCGTTCTGGGTCGAAACGATGTTCAGACCCGGCGCCGTGATCTCCGGCTTCAATCTCAGGTCATTGGTGGCCCCCCAGGTGGAGAAGTCCGCCAGTTTGATCGTGGGATCGGAGTTGGGGATGCCGCGGAAGGCGACGGTGCCGCCGTTGAAGCGCAGATCCGACAGCTTGCCGGCGGTTTCAAAGTCCACTGCCATAAACGGGATCGTGGCGTTTTCGCCGCCGGCCATGATCATCAGCTCCCCGTCACTGTAGTGATCGCCGACAATCAGCGCAATGGCTCCGCCGGACTGCGCCCGCTCCAGCTGCTCGGCTAAGGGATAGGAGCCGGGCCAGATCATGACGATTTTGCCCGCATAATCAACTCCGGCGAAATCCTCCGGTGAGCCCAGTCCGGCATAGACGACGGGATAGCCTCCCTCACTCAGCGCCGTGACAGGATCCGGGCTGTTCGGTGCCGGCAGTACCACCGCCGAACGGAACCCGTCCGGGGTCGTCACATCGATCAGGATTTTCTCCCACTGCGGGATCACCTTGTCCGAAGCGGCGACCACCATGCTGTCCCTGGCCACGGCCGGATCACTGATCAAACCCTGATCCGGCATCCAGGACGCGGCGTTGGTCGGTGCCCCTTCTGCCAGATTCTTGTCGTTGCCGGCTGCCATGGCAACCAGAACGCCGCTGGCCTTGGCATTGGACACCGCGGTTTCCAGCGCGCTGGGTCCGAAGCTGGTAAAACCGGCCGGTGCTCCCAAAGACAGGTTCAGCACATCCGCTCCGAGCAGAACGCCGTCTTCCAGCGCCTCCAGATAGATGTCCTCGTAGGTGGTATCGACGGTGGGATCGGAGGAAAAGACCTTCAGCGCCAGCAGCTGGGCTTCCGGCGCCACTCCCTTGAGCTCGCCGTTGGCCGCGATGGTTCCCGCCACATGCTGGCCGTGGCTCTCCCCGCTTTCCAGAACGGAGTTGCTCCGGTCAAAATAGTTGTACGCGTAAGGGAACTTGGCGCTGACATACTGGCCGGGCATTCCCTGGGCCGCCACTTCCGAAGCATCCAGTTCGGCATGGGCGGGATTCGTCAGCACGAAGTCCGGATGCGTCGGATCAAAGCCGGAATCAATGACGCCGACCACGAGCCCTTCCCCTTTGTAGTTGAGATTCCAAGCCTGCGGTGCCCCCACCAGATCAGCGGATTGAGCCATCAAGGGCTGCGGCCGCGCATAAGTCCGGGCGATGGAAACCGACTTGACCCCCGGCAGCTGTTTCAACGCTTCCAGGTCCTTGCGCTTGACTTTGCCGCTGGTGCCGTTGAACACCTGGCGGAAGGTCTTCAGCTTCGAAAAGGCAATGCCGGCCCGGCGGGCCTCACTGAAAAACGCCGACTGTTCCCGGTCGATCTTTGCCAGGGTCCCCTGCCCCGTCTTCCATTTGGCCAGCTGATGGGGCTGAACCGACAGTTCGATAATGACCCGGACTTCTTCCTCCGGATCCTGCGCCTCTGGCCGGGTGACCTTCGCCGCCTTTTCCTTGTTTTTCTCCAGCAGGTTCTGCAGCTTGCCCGACACCTGCGGCACGTTCTTCGCTGAATTCGCTTTGGGCGCTCCACTGACCCGGATCCCCGTCCCCGACAGCACCAGACCAAGTGCCAGAACAGCCGATACAACTCTTTTCAACATAAATCCCCTCAAACTCATATTTTTTCTCTTCGCAATGACGACAGCAGCGACCACTCCCTCGCAAAGGGTGATCAAACCAGCAGCAAGAACCAACAAGACCGCTTGCGCAAACCCAGGACGCCATATTCTCAGTCCGTACTGCTCCATCCTCCGGTATTCCGCCGAACACCCCGGAAAACAGGACGGCACAGACTGAATGCACTGGCGCTGCAATGGATTTGCTGTTTATGAATATATAGTAAATGTATCATTTTTTATTCACATTTAGAATGGCAAGACCCCCAGATTCCGAAATATATTTTACAAAACCTTTATCATGGAAAAAGCGGCATGCCCAGGCACACCGCTTCGGATTCAATCCGTTCTTTTTCTTTCGGGTATTCATGGCAGCTGATCCACCAGGAGGAACAAACTGGACCCATCGACTTCCTCCATGTGATAAGAACAGCCGGTGGCTTCGGCCAGCTGACGCAGGTCATTCTCGGTATAGGCGATGCCGACAAAACCGTCCCGACAGACGATCCTGCCGTCTCCGGTCTGCACTGGGTCAATTTCACCCAGCAACCCTATGTCCGCCTGTTCCTGAAACCAGGCCAGCCGGTGGTCCCAGAACCTTGGGCTGTAGGTGCTGAAATAGGCCCGCCCACCTTTCTTTAAAACCTTCAGGCACTGCCGGATCAGCGCCAAGGGCTGGCCTTTGATCGCCGACAACCCATTCTGCAGGCAGATCACCGCGTCAAAGGGTTCCTCAAAATCCAGGTGAAAAGCATCCATGACCTGAAAACTGCAGTTGGGCTGGTCCTTGCAGTACGCCTGGGCCAGCCGGATCGAATCGGCCGAGAGATCCACCCCGACGGCAGTTGCCACGGACGGCGCCAGCTCCCGCAGGATCCGGCCATAGCCGGCACCAACCTCCAGGATCCTGAAATCCGGTTTCAGCTCCTTTTGGACAAAACGGATTTCTTCGTCGAGATACTGCCTGATTCTGGGCAAATCGGTCTGATACACCTGGAACAGACTGGTCGAATGCAGATGCTCCTCATAGTAATTGGACAATGGGATCCCTCCTGTGAAAAAGTGGGGCTTACGCAGAGTGATTCTCCGGCTAATGGCTCCCCCGGTTAAACGACTGCCGGACGAATCAGCGTTTTCCCGCCAAGCTGCGAAGGACGGGTCGTGATTCTCTGTTATGGTGCTGCGTCATGGTTCTAAGTCATGGTTTAAGTCATGGTTCTAAGTCATGGTTCTAAGTCATGGTTTTCCGTCCCGGCTCTTCGTCGGACTGCTTAATGGACTGGCAGGGCAGCCTGGATCAGGCGCAGGATGTTGTCAGCGGTGGCGGCCAGGTTTTCCCGGCTTTTATAACGGCTGACTTCCAGGGGTTCGGGGAGGCGGTTAATGGTAAAGATGGCGGTGACGCCGCCTGCATAAGCTGGCTCCAGGTCTCCGTCCGCGCCGCCGGCTAGGACCAGAACGGGTTTGTTCTGCGCTTTGGCCCGGCCGGCCACGCCCATGACGACTTTGCCGCGCAGACTCTGGCTGTCGATTCTGCCTTCTCCGGTCAGGATGTAGTCGCAGTCTGAAATTAGCCGATCAAACTCCACGGTATCCAGTACAATCTGTATGCCCTGGCGCAAGGGCGAACCGAAGAAGGCGGCCATGCCGGCGCCCATGGCTCCGGCGGCTCCGGCTCCGGGCAGCTCTGACAGATCCCTGCCCAGATCCCGCCGGATTACTTCCGCCAGATGGATCAGACCTTGATCCAGATCTCTGACCATGGCCGGATCCGCTCCTTTTTGCGGACCGAAGATATAGGCGGCACCCTGCGGGCCATGCATCGGATTGTCGATATCGCACATGGTAAGGATCTCCACTCCGGTCAGTTCGGGAGACCGGGCTGAATCATCGATCCGGGCGATGTCCTTCAGGGTGGCGCCGGTGGGGTGAAAGACCTCGCCGCTGCTGTCCAGAAAGCGGATGCCGGCGGCCGCGGCGGCTCCGCAGCCGCCATCGTTGGTGGCGCTGCCGCCCAGACCGACAATGATTCGCCGCACGCCGCGACGGGCGGCATCCAGCAGCAGTTCTCCCACGCCATAGGTAGTGGTCAGTCCGGGATTCCTGCGTCCCTCCACCAGGGGCAGACCGGCGCAGGCAGCCATCTCAATCACCGCCGTTTCTCCCCCGTCCAGCAGACCATAGGCTGCTGTCATGGGTTCTCCATAGGGACCGGTCACCGCCGCCTCAATCGTTTCGCCGCCCAGAGCGCAGAGAAAGGCGTCCACGGTGCCCTCCCCGCCGTCGGCCACCGGGATGGATCGGACCTGCGCCTCACTGAAGCGGCGATGGATTGATTCTTCGAGTATTTGACAGATCTCTATTGATGTCATGGTTCCTTTGAATGAATCCGGGATCAGGACAAATTTCATGTTGATTCTTCTCCTTCCGGTTCTGGCCAGCCAGACCGATCAGCTTGCTCACCGGCGGCTCTTGGAATCCGCCCGGAACTCATTGCTGTCACTGTCTCAATTATTGATGTCCGTCCGGTCCTTGTCAACTCAGGAGCAGACACCGAACCCGCGTCTTATCATAACTTCATTCCAGTCTTCCCCTAACTTCATTCCCATTCTTTTCACGACCCCATCACGAGTCTTTTCATGACTCCATCTCCAGTCTTTGGTACAATACGAGTAAGAACCATACGCTGGGCAAAGGTCCGATGAATTCGCCGCAACGTCTGGAATCAAGGGAGGATCGCCGATGAAAATACTGTTATTGAACCAGGAAGAAATGAAACGGGTCATCACCATGGCGGAAGCCATCCGCGCCGATCAGGATGCTCTGGCGATGTACTCCAGGGGTGAGAGCGACATTCCGCTGCGCGTCAATCTCAACATCGAGGAGTTCGAGGGCCAGAGCCTGTATATGCCGGGCTACGCCAGGGCAGGCCACGCGCTGGGCGTCAAGATCGTATCGGTCTACCCCCGCAATATTGAGAAAGGCATTACCAGCGTTCCCTCCACCATGGTGCTGCAGGATGATGCCACCGGCCAGGTCATCGCTCTGATGGACGGAACTTACCTGACCCAGCTTCGCACCGGCGCAGTGGCTGGTGCCGCCACGGATCTGCTGGCCCGGCTGGATGCCCGCAACTTTGTTCTGATCGGCACCGGCGGACAGGCAGCCACTCAGCTCGAAGCCGTCCTGGATGTCCGACCGATCCGGGATGTCCGGGTCTATGATGTCAGTCCGGAACGGGCCAAAGCCTTTGCCGATGCCATGGCCAGGCGCTATGATGTCGCCATCCGGGCCTCGGAGGATCTGTCCCAGGACATCCGGGAAGCCGACATCATTACCACGGTCACGACGGCCAAAGTCCCGGTCTTTGACGGCACGCTGCTCAAAAAAGGCGTCCATATCAACGGTGTGGGCTCCTATACGCCGGAAATGAGCGAGATTCCGCCGGAAGTGCTGCTCCGGGCCGGCAAGATCTTTGTGGATACCAAAGACGCCATTACCGAATCCGGTGATTTCCAGAAACTCATCCGATCCGGTCAGTTCGACCCTTCCCGAATTACGGGAGAGCTGGGGGAACTGGTCAGCGGCCGAAAGCCCGGTCGGGAATCCCTGGATGAAATTACCTTCTTCGAAACCACCGGCAATGCCATCCTGGACATCGTCGTGGCCCGCAAGATCTACGAGAACGCCCGGGAAATGGGCATTGGCACCCTGATCGATCTTTAGCAGCTCCATCACCTCTTTTCAGAATCAGACAAGAGCGGGAGCGCCCGGCATGCACCGGGCGCTCCCGCTCTTTTTGATGGACTCCGGCATCATTCCGAAACCACGGGCTCCGAGGGGGAAGGCCATGATTCCGGGATGCGCGAGAGTGTGAGTTGATGAAGTTAGTTGCCGAACAGGGTGATCCAGTAGGGGAACTGGTTGACCTGCACACGAGCGATGGCTGATTTGCTGAAGACGGTGCGCAGCATGTTGGCGTTATGTCCTTCCGACTGGCTGTAGGCATAAATCACAGCCTCCGGGGTCGGATGCCCGGCCGCCGCATTTTCTCCGGTCAGATTCAGATCCGGCCCAATGGTCAGACAGTTGCGTCCGTCCGGCCGGGTGTGGCTGAAGAGAATGGAAAGTTCCACTGCGCGGACTTTCGCCGCGTCGTAATATCTTTCATCCCAGGCCAGCGGCACGCGGCCGTTTTTGACCCGATGCTGGTTCTGCAGATCAAAGGCCTGTTTGGCGTATTCCTTGTTGACCCGGGCGCTGATGTACTGGTTGGAATAGGTTCCGTCGGTGTTTTTCACCCGGATGGTGAAGGTTTCAACCGCGATCAGATCCGCCAGGCGTTCCCGGACGGGGCTGCTGACAACCAGGTCACCGCCGGCGACAAACAGGTCGGTGCATTCGTAATAGGAAACATATTCAATGACTTTGTCGCTGAGGTCGTCCTGTTTTACCAAAAGGATCGGCGCATCATTCTTTGCGGCAAAGGGAGTAGCTGCCAGTGCATCCACAAAGCTCCAGCCGTTGGCAATGACTGCTTTTCTGGTGCGGAAGAACTGATCGGCAATCATGGTGGAGGTTTCGATCCGATCCGCTCCGTTGATGCGGACAGCGGCAATGCCGGCGTCGGTCAGAATCTTTTCCATTCCCTGATCGATGGCCAGATAGCCTCCGATGATGTAGACCGTTTTAATGCGGTTGCTGACGAGGTGATCAATCACCGACTTGGACAAGGTTTTGCCGTCCGTCAGCAGAACCGGATAGCCTTTCTTGGCTGCCATGCTGCCGGCCGACAGGGCATCGGCAAACTGGTCGCCGGCGGTCAGAACGGCCGCGCTGGTGATGACATTGCTGGCTCGCAGGCGAATGGCAACCTTCAGCGCCGTTTCATAGCGGTCGCTGCCGCTGATGCGCTCGACATTGTATCCCAGGGAATTGAGCTCGGATTCAACCGAGGAACTGATGGCCGACAAGCCGCCCAGGATAATTACCTTGGTTGCTCCCAGGCGAACCATTTCCTGGCGGGTATCCGCCGAAAGTTCCGTGGTGGAGGTTAAAAGAATCGGCGCGTTCAGCGCATAGGCCAGGGGCCCGGCTGACAGAGCGTCGGGAAAGTTCGTTCCCTGAACCAGAATGACGGTATCCGCCATGGTATAAGTCGCTTTGCTGATATAGGTCGCGGTGGCGTACCGGTTGGGTCCGTTGAACACTTTCAGGTTTCCCGGATTCACCGTGGAGGCCAGCGTCTGGATTGACTTTTGCGGCAGGCTGGTTTCAACCACCGGCGGGTTAAATACCGAGCTGGTGGTTTGCGCCATGGCAGAGTGACTGAAGAGCGACACCGGCATGACTTGAAGTGCAAGGGCCATAACCAGAGATGATGTGAGTCCACGAAGTACATGTTTCCTTTTTTCCATAATGTCCCCCAATTGTCTAGTTTTTAAAGAATCGTTTTCATAATAACATATTAATTCTAGAAAATAAATATTTATGTAGGTTATTTTTACTTTAACAGTTCAAAAAACTTCTTCGATACCACCCTTTTATATTCATTCTAAATTTAAATGCCGTTCAATACCCCTTAAAAATAGCCAAAAAATCAATTAACCCACATTCAAATGTGGATTTAGCCCATTGATTTTCGACTATAATAGTTAATCAATAAAATGCAATAATATAGTATAATTATGAATTAACGGTTTACCTCTTGCCCTGACCGGCTTTTCGTCCGGCTTCCCTCGTGCCGGATCCGCCACCAGAGCCGACTTGGATGCCAACCGGGGATCTGCAGCAAGTTGCCCCAGTCCCCTCTGCCGATGAAACCTGCAAACGGACCGTCGTACAAAAAATCTGTTTTTTTTCATGAATCCCAGACAGGAAATGCGCCGGAATCAGCGGTTGATTCCGGCGCATTTCCTTAGTCACTCGAAGATCAGAGCTCTCGGCCTTCTGCTGGTTTGCAGGTACAGGTCCCGAAGGTCCCCGGTGAAATTTCTGTTTTAGATACTTGATTCGAATCTGTTGAAGTCCAGTGCTGCAGATCCCTTTGTGTGGGCTGCTGCGATCAGCATCTTCGTCGGATTGCTCCCAGGTTGGGAGCAATCCTTCACCTTACTGAGCCATGGCTTCCATCAGCTGGGTCTGCACCGCGGAAGAAATCACCAGTTCGCCTCCGACCACTTTGATGTCATGGACCGGTGAATTGGCCAGATAGCCTTTCACGCTGGTGTCGATGGCGGTTTTGCTCACCAGCAGGATCGGTACATTGAGCTTGGCGGCATAGGGTACGGCTGCCAGCGCGTCGGCAAAGGTCCAGCCATTGGCGACAATGGCGCCGGTGGCTTCCGGATAGTAGGTCTTTGCAACCAGGGTTGCGGTCTCTGTCCGGGTCGCTCCGGCCAGACGGGTAACGGTAAGTCCTTTGGTAACCAGGGACTGCTGCAGTGTGCTGCTCAGCACCAGGGTGCCGCCCACCATGGTGACTTTGGTGATGCCCTTGCTCTTGAGATAAGCATCATTTCCCAGACCCAGGCTCTTGCCATCGGTCAGCAGGATCGGAATTCCGTTCTTGGCTGCGTAGCTGCCGATGGCCAGCGCATCCGGGAAGGAGCTGCCTGAAGCCAGGATGACCGAGGTCGGTTTCCCCTTGATCAGTTCCAGACGCTCTGCCGCTTTGATTGCGGTGTCGTAGCGGGTGGTTCCGGCAATCCGCTCTACCGTCATACCGCTCATTGCCTTGAGGCTGGTTTCAACGGCGGCATCGATGGCGGTTGTGCCGCCCATGATGATCACCTTCTTGACGCCCAGGCGGACCAGTTCCTGTTTGGTCACGGCGGTCAGCTCCGTCTTCGAGGTCAGAAGGATCGGTGCATTCAGTGCCGTGGCCAGCGGACCGGCAGCCAGAGCATCCGGGAAGTTGGCCCCTGATACCAGGATCGCCGTGCCGGCAGAAGAGAAGGCAGCTGCGCTGATAATATTCGCGGTCTCATAGCGGCTGGCTCCGGCCAGTACCTCAACCTTGTCAATGGGGTTGTCCACGGCATAAGTCATGAGGGTTTCCTTGCCATAGCTGTCGACAAACCGGAAGTTCAGGCTCTGGGCTTTGCCCACCTGGACATTATCTACCGTAAAGGTTCCGTTGTAGTTCAGCGGAACGGACTGGCCATTCAGGGTCAGCGTTCCGACTTTCACCGTTGCGCCCTCAATCAGCGGCAGGATCCCGTCTGGATTGACCTGATTCTCACTCATGATCTGAATCGGGATCGACGGTACCGGCTGAGCCGAGAGGTTTGATTTGAGGAAGCTGGTGGTGCCCCCGGCCACATACAGCGCGCCCTTGGTGCGGCTGGTCATGGCGCCCTGTCGCACGGAAACGGCATACAGGTTGGTCGCCTTCAGGGACTGGCTGGTTTCCACCGTCCCGTAGATGTACAGATTGCCCCGGATGTTGACATCGCCGGTTTTGAGCACAGCGTCCGGTGCGACATAGACATCCTGATCCACAACCTTGTAATTCCAGGTGGTATCCTTGTCGATGACGATGGCATTGATCGGGTTTTCCGGCAGGAGCGATTCCTGGACAGTGAAGGATCCCTTGGACAGATCCGTGTCGTAGAACCAGTTTCCGGTGTAATTGTCATTGTTGTCCACAGCGCCGATGCCGTTGACATACCATTTGCCGGTGTGGGTGACATCCGTGATGTCCAGATCCATGGAGTAATAGCCATAGGAGTCCGGCGTCGTATCCTTGAACGTGGCCATGCCGCCGTATTCGTTGTGCAGATCAAATTCCACGGAGCGAACCCCTGTCTGGGAGTCCGAAGCCTTGACCTTGACCCGGACGCTTTGGCCCGGATAGGCAGTGGTGCGGTTCACTGACAATGTTGAAATGTCAATGGTCGGAGGTGTCATGTCCGCCCCGGGATTATCCACCGTGAAGTTGCCCTTGCTCAGATCCTCGTCATAGCTGGAATACGCCCGGTAGTTGCCGTTGTCATCTACAACGCTGATGTCCTGGAGCGTCCACTTGCCATGGTGGGTATTGGCATCAATCACGAAGCTCGCCATATAGTAGCCGTTGATGTCCGCCTTAGTAGATGACAGAACTTTGGATCCCCGGTTCTCGTTAATCAGCGTATACTGAACCTCTTTCACCGAGGTCTTTTCATCCGCTGCCAGAGCCCCCATCCGGATGGTATCCCCAGGCTTGGCTGTGGTCTGATTAATCTTCAGAGTTCCCACCTGAACCACCGGCGCCGTCATATCCGCTTTGGGATTGACCACCGTGAAGTTCCCGCGGCTCAGATCCACTTCCCGGCCGTTATAGAACCGGCAGTTGCCGTTATTGTCGACGGCTTCCAGGAAGGACAGCGACCAGCCTCCGTCATGGGTGTTGGAATCAATCGGGATCTGCACCGAATAATAACCCGAAGCATCCGGCCGAATCGTCGTCAGGTAGCGATAGCCCCCGTTGACATTGTCGAAGGTGAACTTAACTTCCCGAACTCCGGTATTCTCATCCGTCACCTTGACTCGGATCGTGACCAGTCCACCCGGCGTCGTTGCCGTCTGAACCACCGACAGCGTCGACCGGTCAATGACCGGTGCCGTCATATCCGCCATCTGCGAAACGATGGTCCGATTGGTCTCAATCCCGATCGCCGGGTGATACAAGGCGGGACGAACATAGTCCGAGCCTTGCCGGAACGGATTCGCCAAAGCAACTCCCCCAGACAAACCAATTTGCAATGAAAACGCCAGAGCAGCCGACGCGAAACGAATCAGATTTTTGTTTCGATGCATAATTTCCTCCAATAAAATATAGTAAAATACGTAAAACCATTACAAAACTCATTTTAACAACAAATCGAATAAAAAAATAGCATTGATACCAATAAAAATTTCTTTCTCCCCTCAATTTTTCTTTCTAAAACAAAATAATAGAAGCATTCGAACTTGATAACCATTATAAAATTAAATCGCACCCCACTAGTTTTCACGACCATTCACTCGCCCTCCTCTTGGTTTCCCCTCCCTGAAACTTGTCCCTTTAGACATAAAATCCTTCGAATACCCGCCTGATCAGCCTGATCAGCCCGCTCCGGCCGATCACCTTCACCACCCTGATCAGGCAGCTGCCCCACAACAGCCTGTCCCCCCTGTCAGATCAATCTTCAAAAACCATTTGAGCAGAGCTCTGTCAAAGTGCTCTGTTCCTAGAGCTCTGTCCATGGAGCTCTGTTCATAGAGCCCTGAATGATCTTAACGATCCCAGCAAATCGAAAGAGGCAGCAAATCACCTGGGTGATTTGCTGCCGTTTCAATGATTCATGTCCTTAAGGTCTGGCTGACTTAATAACTGACCATTTGCCATATATTTTGGTTGTGCCGACCATGCGGTAGGCTCTGACTTTGTAATAGTAGGTGCGGTCCCTGGTCAGGCCGGTGTTGGTATAGGACAGCAATGAAGTGGTCCGCTTCAGGCTGTAGGTACCGGTGCTCGAAGTCGCCCGATATACTTCATAGCCGCTGGCTCCGCTGACTTTTGACCAGGAAGTCTTGATGCTGCTGGATGTGACTCGCAGCGCGCTGAAGTTCGAAGGAACGGATGGCAGCGGTTTCGTGCTTTTGACCGTTGAGTAGCTGCTGTAGACTCGGGTGGATCCCACCAGACGATAGGCCCGGACTTTATAATAATAGGTTTTGCCGGTCGTCAGACTGCTGTTTTTGAACGACAGTGCCGTTGTTGTTTCGCCAGCCAGTGTATAACCGGAGCTGCTGGAAGTGGATCGATACACCTGGTAGCCGGTGGCTCCGGCAATGGCGTTCCATTTCACCGTAATACTGTTGTACCCCGAGGACGAAGGCGTAATCACCGGAGTCGCCGGCAGCGGTTTGCCCGAAACCGGGGCTGAGAATCCGCCGTATAGTTTCCCATTCGCTCCGCTCTGGTATGCTCTGACCTTGTAGTAATAAAGAGATCCCGTAGACATCCCCGTGTTGAGGTATGAGGCGGCAGTCGTTGTTCCGACCAAAGAATACGTTCCGCCACTGGTGCGTGAACGCCAGACTTCGTAACCGCCAGCACCTGCCACACCGGACCAGCTCACTGTCACGCTGTTGTAGCCGGAGGATGCAGTTTTCAGAGAAGTGGGTGCAGTCAGAACGGGGATGGCGCTGGCAACCTCCGAATATTCCCCGTAAGTCTTCGCAGACTCCAGATTGCTGTAAGCCCTGACTTTGTAGAAATACTCAGTTCCTGTCGTCAGTACGGTATGAACATAGTTCGTATCTGTCCGAGTGCTCAACAGCTTGAACTCTCCATCCGGTGAAGAGGCTCCCCAGATCTGATACCCTGATGCTCCGATGATCGGCGACCATTCGATGCGGCTACTGCTGCCGGAAGCCGATTCAGCCTTTACGTTAACTACTCTTGGCACAATGGATTGGGCTGCTGAGTATGTTCCCGGCACCTCCACTCCATCAATCAGGCTGTATGCCTGGACTTTATAGTAGAATGCGCTGTCCTGGGCAACATTGGTCAGCTTGAGCGTTGGGTCGGATGTATGTTCACAGCGATCCAGATCGGTCAATGCATTGCCGTAGGAAACGATATACCCCGCCGCGCTGGGAACTTCATTCCAGGTCAGCTGATGGGTGGTGGGTTCCGGAGCAGTCGCCCTGAAGTTTTCCGGCGCATTGAGTACCGGCTTGACTGCCAGCACACTGGAATAATTGCTGTAGACTTTCGTGGTGCCCGCCTTGACATAGGCCCGGATGTTATAATAATAGGACTTGCCGGTCACCAGATTCTGATCCTCATAGGAATTTCCGGTCAGATCAATCGTTGTAAAAGGACCAGTCTGGGATTCACTCCGGGCCAGTTCATACCCGCTCATGCCAGAATCCAAATTCCAGCTGAGATGAATGCTGTTCGGAGAGCTCGAGGATCCCGTGAAGTTCTGGGGCGCTTTGGGCTTCACCGTGAAGGTCTTGGTTTTCTGCGCAAAGCCATCCCCGGCGTCAATGACTCCGGCATAGAGCTCATAGGTCCCATATTGAGAAGGTGTCCAGATCGCGGTGTTGCTTTTCCCGAATTCGCGGATCACCTGAGTATTCCCCTGAGAATCAAGACAGATGAAACCATACTGATAGGAACCTGATCTTGTATTTCCTCCGGTGGCCGTTGCTGACAGAGATACTGTTTCTCCCACTGAGCATTCCGTCTTTCCTCCCGTCGAGAAGGATGAAACGGTGAGATCCGCCAATCCCGGATCCGCCTTGAAGACAACATTGAAGTCCGGGTCGTAGAACGGATTGAAGACGATATAAGGACTGTCGCCCGCCGGAGCAAAGATATACGCCTTCCCTTCCAGGACTCCCCCATTGTAGACATTTCCGCCAAAATCATTGTCAAGTACTATGGCGTCTGTGTTGCTGTACTCCGCTTTGGTACTGGTGTACCCGGTAAAATCCCAATCAGAGACATACATCGGCTGTTCATCGCTGTAGTTTAACTGGAAAGCCACGTCGAAGATAAATAACTCCGCTCCGGAGGGAACGGTGTTGTACGGATTATTTACCTTGGCATAGTCTGCCGCCTCCTTCCCTCGGATGACATTGCCGATAGTAATCACATATTCAAAGTCACCGGAGTAATTGCTGCCCGTAAACCGAACTCCTTCTCCCGGGTACGCCGGGTTAGACATCGACCCGAAGTTGTCCGGACTGAAAGCGAATGTGTTGATCGGATTCAGTCGAAGAGACTGAGTTCTGTCCGGGAAATGCTTTGAAAGGACCGATGCCTGCGCGGGAATGGCCCCAAATAGCAGTGCCAGCATCAGGACAAGAAACAGACTGATTTTTCTCGATTTCATCGAAACAGCTTGTAATGAGTTTTTCATTTCATTCTCCTAAAAATTTTTTATATGATCCAGGTGTATTCTTCACCTTCATTTATCATTTGATTCTCCTGTAATCGACTGGATGAAACTTGATTTTTTGGTCGGATCCACTGTCTGCATCCGGTAGCACCAACCTTTCATCCGACAGCTCCAACCTTGCATTCTTCCACACGAATCTTGCATCTGCCGCTTCGAATCATTTGCACCGTAGCTGCCGCTTGATTATTGCTGTATGGATCGTGCTACGCGAATGTATCCTATTGATCTTTTCGAATGCATTTTGTCATCTGTTAAGCGCTGTGGTTTCTCGTCATATCACTCTATAGCAGGTTCTTTGCGAGCTAGTTTAGAGAAACGGTCTCATTCCTAACACACCCCGTTCGTTATTTCGTGCCCTGAACTACCTCCTTGATGCATTTTCAGGCTGGTCATAATTATCAGACAGCAATTAGTAATTATTGGCGGAATTTTTCCAATTGATCTATAATAATTATCCAACCATTTACTTCTTTCCTAGAGTAACATATCGACTGGACAGTCTGTACAACAGGTGTTACCCAATTAAAAAAATAATCCTGCCCTTCTTTTTCATGACGAATCGCCCATGACAGGCTCATCTTCAGGAGATCGGTAAAAGCCAGTCATAATGTTTGAAGAAAAAAACATGACCGTTTATCGCATCCCTGAGGAACGATAAACGGTCATGTCTGTCGATCGGATTTAGATCGAATCGCTATGGAGCATTGGCGAACCAGCCTCTGGCACATGGAGCAGTTCGGATTCCCTCTGCATGGGAACTTCAGCCGGTCCGGCAAAATCCCAGAGGAGTCCGGGAAGAATGAAGAACAGGACGATCACCGAGGAAACATCGACCACCGGATTCACGAAAAACACCAGATGAAAGGAACTCAGGGCCAGCAGGAAGGTCCAGCGGCCTTTTACCGGCAGATTCCTGGTCGTCAGGATCACCAGGAACAGCCAGGTCGAAAGGAACAGTATAAATCCGACCAGGCCGTATTCAGCCAGAAGATCGAAGTAATCCGAGTGATTGCCCAGGTCAAAGAGGGTCCGATCCGGCAGCGGCGAAATTCCCAGCAAGGGGTGCTCCTGAAAGATCACAACCGACTTAAGATATACCCGGAGCCGGTTCACCAGTTTGGTCAGTGCAGCCAGCTGGCGCAGATCCATCAAGTAGATCAGACGGTCAATGGGCGCTTTGAGAAGCAGCAGCAGAACCGCCGGACTCGAATAGACCAGAAATGCGGTCAGCCAGCCATTCGTTCGGATCCAGGCCGGCCAGCCGGCGCTCCGGTTCGGATCCGGAAGCTCCTGATCCTGATTCTTGCGATCATCCGGAGCCTCGGTTCGGATTCGCTGCCTGGAGCTGCCTTGCGTTTTGATCTTCACCAATCGCCAGATCACAACCAGCAGCAGTCCCCCCAGATACAGCACCAGCGTGAGCATGGCAATGTCATACTGGGACAGCAGGACGAAGGCAGATAAGGCCAGTGCCAGAACCATAGCTGCCATTCGCTGCCTTTTCTCCTGAATCAGGAGCAGGCCGCCGGCTAGTAAAACAGTCAGAGGAATCGCCTCATAGACCGTATGGAAATTGCCCAGCAGCGGACTGGCGCGGAAATACCCTTTTTCAATCCCTGCCAGATCCCGGGCAATATTGGGCGTGAAAAAGAACTGTGTCAGTGAAACCACCGCGATCAGACCGATGTACCCGACTGCCAGTTTGGCGATCAGAGTCATCTCCCGGGTACGGCGGAACAGAAAAAACCAGCA